>NZ_JBFAZD010000010.1:0-295627 GCF_040681655.1 Streptomyces sp. NPDC051662 | reverse complement strand
GGCGGGGGCGGACCGCACTGAACGGGGCACGGCGGCCGGACGGCGCTGGACGGTTCTGGACGGTTCTGGACGGTTCTGGACACACGCGAACGCCGGACAGCCGCAGGACGCGCGGACGGACGGCGGCGCGGGCGGACGGGCGCGACGCGCGGCGCGGGCGGCGGCGCCGGGGGCGGCCCGGCGGACGGGCGCCCGGACGCGAGGTCGGACGGCGCTGGACCGCAGGCGCGGCCGCGGACCGCGGGAGCGAGGCGTGGCGCCCGGCGGGGACGGAGGCGGTACGGCGCGGTACGGCGCGACGGGCCGGGCGGCTCGGCGGCGGACGCGGCGGGCCGCGGGCCGGGCGGAGGCGGGCGCGGCGGCAGACGGACGGCGGGGGCCGCCGCATCAGGCTGTGAGGTCGACGTCAATGAAGTCCAGCTCGCCCAGGTCGAACATCCAGTCGATGCTGTCGGTGTTGTCCGGACGGAAGTAGGCCACGACCAGGCCGCGCTGGAGAAGCTGGTGCAGTTCGTTCTCCGGCGCCCCATCCCTGTGGGCGCCCAGCAGGGCACACGCCTCATCAGGACGGACGAGCTGGGTGATCAGCCGCACACGCGCTTCATCGCGGCCACCGGGAACGTTGCGGTACCCGAACCGCGCGCGGGTATGGACCATCATCCCCGTGGTCACGGCACCGATTCGGGCGTGATCGAGCATGGCCGGCCGCCCCAGGCGCAGCACCTCGGCCCGCAACCGCGCGCCGACGGTGCACTCCCGCGCGTGGGAGCACGGGCCGGGCATGAGATGGTCTGTCACGCCCGACAACGGCATGCTGAGCCAGTCCGCTACGTCGGGAAGGGTCATGTGCCGATACCGCATCACGTAGCGGATCCGCGCCCGATCACCGCGCGGCCACGGCAGCTTGTACACCGCTCGCGCGGCCTCGTCGAGAGCATGGGCTATCGGCTGGACGGAAACCGTCTTCTCTGTCATAACGGCAGGCTGGAACAGTCCACTTGTGGACAGCGGCCACGCAGCGAGCATCACATCGGCAAACCCACAGCATGGCCAGCGAGACGGGGCGGCGACGCACTTCGGATCGGCAGTGGATGGTGGGCGAGCACCGAAGCGGAGAAGCCAGCCGGGCACCGGCGGGACGGCGCGGCCGCCCTCTAAGGTCCGGACGCACGCCGAGTTCGGGCGGTACAGCGGCAGGTGGACACCGAGGCCGGGCGGCGCGTGGGCGGCCGGGCATCCCGTGGAGGCCGGGCGCAGCATCGACCCGGCAGGAGAGCGCGCGACGGACGGCACGCGGGACGGACGGGACGGATTCAGGCGCGGCGGACGCGCGGGACGGCGGGGCACGGGGCCTGCATCCTCAGGCCACCCCACCCACCATGCGACACGCAAGATTTGACATCAGCGCGCGCTTATGAGTAAATTAGTTTCATCAAGCGGCGGAGACACGGACCGCCAGAACCGCCTGACGTAAGGAGCCGACATGATCGCCACGAAGACGCTGACGGAAATTGTGTCGGCTCCCGCCACGTGCGAACTGGGCTCCAGGGGCTGCGAGATCGTCGCGGACTGGTGGGGTAACCACCCGACCGGCGAAGCCCTCGGTGAAGACTGGGGACAGGTCTGGTCCTGCGGCCCCTGCTCCTACCAGGCGGAACGCGACGCCTGAACCAGCGGGCTGCCGACGCGTCGAACTCCTGATGGTCCCGAACCGTCAGGAGTTCGACGCGTTCCGTCCTGCAGCGGCTTGCCGCTGCGCTCGGCCAGCCGTCGATGCCCGCCATTGGTCCGGTTCGCCCCTCACCGACACCGAAAGACGGCGCGCGGGCCAGCCTGACGCCAGCGGCGCAGCGTGCGCCGTACGGACAAGACAGGCGACCATCCCACACCCGCAGCAGGAGGGAGCGGTCGGCGACAGGCGTGCGGTGGACGGCGGAAGTGGACAATGTACGGGCGTGGCAAGCGAACGACTTGGACAATCCCGCCGGGCGCGGGTCGGAGCGGGAGCAGCGTACGGACAGGGATCGGCGGACGAACGGCCGGCGACCGGCGCGACGCGGAAGCGACTCGTTCTACGCCGCGCCGTCTATGGGTACCTCGGTGCCGCAACGGTAGACGCCATCAACTGCGGCGCAGGGGCCGCAAGCACCCTCGTTGCAGCACGTCGTGTAGCCGTCCTCGACCTCGTGGTCGTCGACGGTGTATCCGCAGTCCGAGCAGTGGGTGACCGCAGGAAAGACCTGGAAGCGGGGCACAGTCAGCTCGTCGCGGGTGTAGGGGCGGGGCTGGGGGACGACGCCCCGGTCCCACTGGATGAACATGCGAAGTTCGGCGTCGTAGTCGATGACGGTGCCGTACCGGCCGTCGGAGGTGCGCAGTACGCGGCTTCCCCAGGGCAGGGCGGGGGCAGTGTTCACTGGTTGGATCCTTCTCATCCAGGAGATGGGGCGGCACTCGTCGAGGCTCAATCGGGCCGGGGCGGCGTGCGACCGGGGCAAGCCGGTCGCACGCCGCGAGTACGCGTCAGGAACCGAAGCGATGAAACATGGTGCGCGTCCCCTGCAGCTCCCCATCCGTGAGCGCGCACGTGGGGCACAGGCGCCTGGTGTCACCCTCGACGAGCGGCGGCGCGATCTCGGCAAGCGGGCTCTCGCAACGACCGGCGGGAATGCCTTCGATCCCGAAGGACGGGTCCTCAACGTGGACGAGGACACGACGGTCGTCGTTCGTGCGGTACCAGACGATGGCTTCGATCAGCTCGACACTCTCGCGCGGCACCGTCGTGTACTCACCGGTGTACTTGCCGTCAGCGTCAACAAAGCCGACCTTGAGGCTGTCGTAGTTGTCGCGATAGCCCATCGCGATACCTTCCACGCCTGCGGCCCAGCCGTTGCCCTCGCTGATCCGGACCCGGGCCCGGGCGCTGACTGCCTCGTGAATCTGCTCGATCTTCATCGCGTCTCCCGTGCTCACCGACCGGTTCCGTACCGCCGTGATCGCTAATTTACTCTCATTGGCGCATCATTGTCAAATGTTACATGTCAACTACTCGAGGGGGCGCCTTGGCCCAGCCATCGCAGCAGTGCCAGCACCTCACACCAGCCGACCAGCGCAGCCAGCCGGGGACGCGGCGGAGCCGCAGGCGCGAAGCGGCCGTCGAGAGTTGGGGCCAGGTCGGCCGGCTGGGCAGCGAGTGGGACGGCAGCTCCATCATGCGCGTCCTTATGTGTCCGCGTCGGCGGAAGCGGCGGAGGCCCGCGGGACGTACCGCCGGTCGTCGCTGACGATGGTGCCGTCGTCGTCCTGGTGGACGAGCCACCCCCGGAAGCGCCGACTCTTGACGATGGTCCGGACGTTGGCGGCGGGGATGCCCGGGTGGACCTGGTGGCCGTCGACGAACACGGCGTGCGGGGCGTCGACTACATCCTCGGGGAGGGGGGCGGCTTCCCGGGCGTAACGGTTGGAGTCGTGGCCCAAGTTGCTGACCGAGTCAGCGGCCGCGCGGAGGGTGCACAGCTTGCGGTGGTCGGTCACGCTCCAGCGCGTGGCGTCCTCCAGTCGTCCGCGGGACCCCTTGGCGTTGTTCTTGGTCCAGAGCATTTCAACGACATCGCCCGCGATGGTGCGGCCCAGCTCAGTTCCGGCATGGGCTGTGGGGACAGGGATGGAAATGCGGACGGTGTGACGGGTCAGCGTGTCGCCGATGGCGGAGTCCACGGCGACGGTCAGCCCGTAGGCGAGCGCCGTGGTGATGATTTCGTCCGTGTTCCGTATACCGGTGCTGGGGGGCGCCTTGGCCATGGGGGCTCCTTGGTTCATGATGGTCGGACATGCTCGCCCCCGCAGGCGCTGCCGGACGCGGCGCGGCAGGGCCGCACTGCCCCCTGCCATCAGAGCCGGGAGATCGATGCGTGCCCACGGCAGGGATTGAACCTGCTCAGCTGCACATGGCCCCGTGCAAGGGCCAGCTGCCTCCCCAGGCCCTACGGGCCATGGAGCGTGGACGTGATGGGACGGCGGCCACTGCCTGGCCCCGGACTGAACCGGGAGCCGGCGGAGGCTGCGGAGTTCGGGCGGGCGTCAGGGCAGCGGGCAGGAACTGCGGATTCCGGACGGAAGATCGGGGGTGGCCTCCCGGCGCCACTCGCGGTGTTCGCGTGCGCGTTCGCGCCCGTGGTCGTACGAGCGGGGGTTGTGGCCGGGGCAGCAGTCGAAGCGGCGCAGGCCCTGCCGGGTCATCATGCGGCGATGCAAGGCGGGTGCCTCCACATAGAGCTCAGGCGGCGGTTAGGCGGGAGGTCTCGGCGTTGCGTATGGCGCGGGTCAGTCGTCTTGGTGACGGTCAGCCCGGCGAGCAGTGGTAGAGCACTTCGGCGGTGAACGAGGGGGCTCTCCGCCATGGATTCGAACCACGCTCCTCGACCTGGGGGCGACCCGGCCGAGCATGCTGCCAACTGCACCAGCGGAGAAGGGTTCCCGGCCCGTGACGGGCCAGGCATGCAACGAGACGCGATCCGAGGGGAATTGAACCCTGCACACTCACAGGTGGAGCCGCTCTACCTAGCTGAGCTACGGACCTGTCGGGCGGAAAATCCGGGTGCGCGCCCCTCCGTTCGACAAGTAAGATAATACTTGACTCCCGCCTCGACCGCAACCCGACACAGCGGCCCGTGCGTCGCGGAGCGCGCCACAACAGGCAGTTCAGCGGCATGAATGACGCCCCGCCTACCTACCGAGGAGCTCGTATGTACCGCATCGCCATCGTCCGTAAGAATCAGCCGGTAGACCGCCGCGCCAGCGCCGGCGAAGCCGAGCTCAGCATCATCGTGCGCGATCTGCTGCGCACCGAGGGCCGCACGATCACCGACGGCGACGAGGCCATCCTGGCCCGCATGGCGAGCGACGCTTGCCGGATGGCCGACGCCGACGGCTTCGCCGCCCTGGAGCTGGGCGACGTATCGCTCACCGTCCGCCCGAAGGTCGGCACCTCCGACCGCTGACCCTGGCGGCAACGGGCCGCTCGCCAGTAGCGTTCAGCGGCGTTCGCCTGAACAATCCCGAACAGCGGCGAACACCTCGGCGACCCCTCCCGCCCAACCCGCCGACGGGCAGGCGGACAACAGGGCGAGTCGGCGCCACCGAAAGCGCATCACCGGATACGGACGCGGCGCCTGAGCCCTTCAGCGCCACCCAGACCAACCCCCAGAATGTGACACGTAACATTTGACAAATGGGCGCACTTGAGAGTAAATTAGACTTTACAGTCGGAGGCTCGCCCCCAGCCCTCCACCGAAGCCCGGCGTCTACCTCAGGAGCACAATTGACCACTTTCCAGCAGGCATGGACCATCCTGGCCGGTGAGCTGACCACCCATCCCTGGGAGTACACCGACCCCGGCGGCACCACCCTGACCGTTATCCCCGAGGGTCTGGTCCAGGGCCCTGGGGACGGTGGCATCGTGCTGCGGATCACGGCGGATCACCACGAGGCCGCCGAGGTCACCGTCACCACCACGGACATGCCCCATGTCATCGCCTCGATCGCGGCTGACGCCGAGGTGGCGCATCGCCTTCCCCTCGCCACTCTGACCGTCACACCTCAGGGCCCCGGCGCAGGCGTTCGCCTGGCCATCCGCGAGTTCGACGGAGCGGACGTGCAGATCAACCTCCCGGCGGACATTCGGCGGCACCTTTCCCCTGCGCTTACGCGCGCGTCCGACGTCGCCCAGGGCTGGGAGATGTGACACCGGTCCCGACCGGGCATCGAGCCGTCCGCCAGGTCGCCGGTGGTGTTCAGCAGGACACCGCCGGACAGCAGCACAATGCCACCAATACGACAGGGGAACCGCCATCACCGACGACTACGAAGTGACCTACCGCTACACCACCGAGGCCGGCCCCAACTGCGCCACCACTATTCCTGTCACCGCGAAGTCCCACAAGCAGGCGAAGATCACCGCCCGTGGCATCTTCCTGCGTACTCACACCGAGGACTGCACCATCACCTCCACCAACACCAGGAACATCCACCGCTGACCCATACCCGGCGCGCAACGATGCGACCTCACAGGGCCCGCCGAGCGCACCCGCCAGCGCCCTGGTGGTGCGTGACCGGACGCCGCTACGCGTGCAGCTGGGCGTCACGGCCCCCGCAGCACCGCGAGCCGGTCGCCAGGTCCCGGCGCCGACCGGACGTGTGCAGAACGAGGACCAGGCGCTGCCTCTTCTTCCACGCGCCCAGCTCCAGCGTGAGCTGGCTACGAACTGCAGCTCCGGGCCGCGCGGGGGACACCACTTCGTCCGCGGCCCTGTTCTTCTTCGGAACGCTGGCCCACCACGATTGCGAAGGCGGCGGGACGGCCCCAGGGCTGGGCGGCGGGCCGTTCCCATCGAACAAGGCCGTCCACCCGTGCGGGTGAACGGCCGTGGGGAACCGTGAGGATCAGGCGGCTTCGCCCTTCTGTATGTAGCGGTCGAGGGCGGCAAGAGCGCGCAGGACGGAGGCGATCCCGTGGCCGTCGTTCCACTGCCACTTGATGCCGTGCGGCGCAGGGGTGCCCGTGAGGGGGTCGGTGCGCAGCGGCCGGGGGTCGACGACGCCGGTACCCGGAACGACATAGTGGTGTTCCACCACGGCCCACCGCTCGTTCGGCTGGTGGCCCACGACGACGTAGTAGTCGTTGGGCAGCCGCAGCAGCGCCACCGTCCAGCCATCGGGGGCGTTGGTGGAGTACGTGACGCGGATTCCGAGGGTGGCGACGCCCGGGATGGTGGGAAGCGGGCCGCGCAGCGTGAGGTCGTCGGTCTTCCGTCGGCTCATAGTCGAGACTCCTCAAGTCAGGTCAGTAGTAGGGGCTGTGGGGGATCGGGAGCTGCGGCCGCGGTGCGGCTTCGGGCTCGGCGAGGCGCTGAGCCGGGGGTGGCCTCGTCGGACTACTCGGCCGGTTCGAGCTCGTCGGCTTCGTACTGGGAGGGCATCTCGTCAGGGTCTCCGTCCAGGCGCACGGCGTAGCCGCCGAACTTGCCCAGATGGACGATCGTGCCGAGGGTTCCGGCGGGGGCGGAGAAGGCTCCTTCCCAGCCGGCGGGAGCATCGACGGAGGTGCGGACGCGCTGGTCGAGGGTGAAGGTCGTCAGGGTGTTCGGCATCGGCGCTCCTCCTGGGTTCCCGTGCAACAAGCTCTAATTTACTCTCATGCGCGCCTCAATGTCAAATCTTAGGCGTCAACATGGCTGAGTTCTGCACCCCCTGGGCATTCACCCAGCAGCCGGGTTCCGCTCGCGGTCGATCTCCTCGATCCGCATCGCCATTCCTACGACTGTGCGGCGGGCAAGCTCGACGGCGCGGGGCAGGACCGCCTCCAGGGCTTCGCGCATGCGGGCGGACTCGCGCTCGTTGGCCCCTTCGGCCACCTCGCACAACACGACACCCTCCATGGTCACGGTGCCGATCATCATCACGGCGTAGGGGGGCACCTCGCGCAGGAACGGCGGCATGTCCTCCACCGTGGCCGGGCGCACCTGGATGTCGACGGTGAAGCCCTCGTGGAGGAAGCGGGCGCGGCCGTCGAGGTCGAGGCGGAATCCCGGGTCGTAGGCCGGGTTCGGATGGATCTGGTGAAACGGCATGCGGGCTCTCCAGGCGGTGAAAGGGCAGGGCGGGGGTTCCGAAGCTGCGTGCGGGTGGGCCGCCGCTCGGCGGCGTAACGGCCGGCGGAAGGGGCGTATGCGGTGGCCACAGCACTGGTGAGCTTCGTCGGGAGTTGAGGCGGACGCGAGTTCAGCGTCGACCGGTGGTCGGGCGCAGCCGCGCCAGGTCGCTTCGCGTCATCTCCGGGGTGTGCACGTTGAGGTCGCGGCGCAGGTTCTCCCACTCGCGGTTCTGGACGGTGTGCCCCTCGGCCACCGGGGCCGGGTGCGACTCGTCGCCGGACCTGCCGGTGCCCAGGCTCAGCTGCGTGCCGCAGCCGTTCGGGCACGGTCCGATGTAGGTCGCGCGGCGGCCAGGGCGGTACGTCTCGAAGCAGCGGCCCTTGGAGTTGAAGCCCGCGCGGATGACTCCGCCGTCAGTGGCGACGTGGACCGGCTTGTGGCAGGCCCAGCAGTGCCAGAAGTGCGTGAAGCGGACTCCGCTGATGGTGACAGTCCATCCGGTCCGCTCGGCGTGCGGAAGCGGAGAGGGCAGCACGCCGATCTCGACGTAGCTGCGGACGTCATCCCCCCAGACTGCGGGCGGGGTGGCCGGAGCGGTGAGGGTGCGCTTCCTCGATCCCTTGCACTGTCCGTAGTTATACGCGGCGTACGGGAAGTCGTGGACGGCCGCGGCGCCGGCCGCGGCGCCGGTCGCGTCCAGCTCGACGGGCATAAGACAGTGGGTGCAGCGGGTGGCTTCGTTCATGGGGTTCCTCCAGGAAGCGTGGGCCGGCTCTGCGCCGTGAACACCAATTTACTCACATTAGCGCCACATCGTCAAATCTTACGTGTCAATTCTTGGGCCCTCCACCCTCGGGGGCGTTGCGCGGACACTCGGGGCGCACGCCACGTAACGACAACTAAGATTTGACAATGGCGCACCCATTGGCGTAAATTAGTGTTTGCAGGCAAGGGAGGGTGCGCACCGCACCCCCGGCCCACAGAACGAGCCTGGTCGGCTGATCACCGTCCCAGGTCCAAGGACAGGTAGCTCCTGTCTGGAACCGCGATGTATGGCGTGCATCCCCTTCACGGAGGGTTGAGACGGGTTCGAGTCCCGCCGGTTCACAGCAGCCACACCACCCACCAATCCCCAGCCCCAGGAGGCATTTTGATCAAGCAGGCGCCCGCCCTCGCATCCACCCCCCGCAAGCCGGTCCCGCAGGTCTGGCTCCTGGAGGGAGGCGAGGACAACGAGGGCGGTAACGTCCATGGGGTCTACACCGAGCGCAACTTGGCCATCGACGACTTCCTCGACCGCACGCGAGGGCTCGGCGTCTGCGGTCCGGACGAGAGCGTGATCCGCGTGGGCCAGGACGACTCCCTTCGTGCCCACAACGGGTGCGACTGGCTGACCCTGCGCCCGTACGACCTCATCGGGTGACCGCCCCCAGGACCTCGACGGCGAGCGCGGAGCCCCCTCC
Organism: Streptomyces sp. NPDC051662; assembly: GCF_040681655.1. Taxonomy (NCBI): domain Bacteria; kingdom Bacillati; phylum Actinomycetota; class Actinomycetes; order Kitasatosporales; family Streptomycetaceae; genus Streptomyces; species Streptomyces sp. NPDC051662. The sequence continues at coordinate 286,512 of NZ_JBFAZD010000010.1, read as the reverse complement.
CCCGTCGCCGGTCGCACCCCCCGGCGCCCCTGGGCGGTCCGAGCCGTACGGGAGCCTCCCGCGCGCCATAGCCGGGCCGCGCACCGCCGCCCCGACCGGCCGCCCCGACCGGCCGGTGCGACGCCGCGCCGTCCGCACCGCCGGCCGCCGTGAAACAGACCCGCGCCCGGCCCGAATTCACCTGTTTTCGCAGCTCAGAGGCGCAACGCGATGCCTGTTTCGCTGCCGTGTTGCGCACCGTGTTGCGCACCGCCCGGTCTCCCCCCGAGGGGACACGACTGCACTGGAGAACACATGACTCGTCAGACCGCCGCGCCGCTCGACCACATCAGCCTGAACCCCTCCTTCCAGTCCGCCCAGTGGCTCGCCCGCCGGATTGGCGAGGGTGAGATCGCGCTCGACCCGCCCTACCAGCGAGGCGACGAGTGGACGGTGGATCAGCGCATCGCCTTGATGTACGCCTGGCTCCGTGGCCGGCCCGCCGGCGTCGTCATCCTCGCTGACCGCTGCAACCCGGCCTGGGCGGCGGCCAACCCCGGACGGGATCCCTACGAGACGCCCGGCGAGCCGCTGTGGGCCTGCGTGGACGGCAAACAGCGCCTCACCACCGCCGCGATGTGGTTCAACAGCGAGTTCACCATCCCGGCCTCCTGGCTCCCCGCCGACCACGTGGAGAGCACCGAGAGCACCGTCGACGGCCCCTACGTCCGGCATTCCGGACTGACCGACAAGGGCCGCAGGTTCATGGAGCGGTATTGCTCGCTGCTCGTCGGCGAGACCAAGGAATGTGCCACCGAAGCGGAGGAAGCCGCGTACTACCTCCTCGTCAACGGAGGCGGCATCCCCCAGTCCGCCGCCAGCATGGCCAACGCCGAGCGCGTGGCGAACGGCGGATGACCGTCCCGCTTCACACCGCTCCCCTTTGACACTTTAGATTTGACATAGTCGCGCACTCTTGAGTAAATTAGCGGTCACGGCAAGGGAGTCCCGTCGCCCCAATTTCCAGGAGAGTCCATGAGCACCGCACGCCCCTACGTTCGCGACCATTACGACGTCGTGCTGTCGATGTGCCACGTCGACGAATACGACACGGCGACCATCGAGTTCGTCGTCTGGCACACCCCTCGCAAGGAACTGCTCCGGTTGACCGCTTCGGGCTGCTACTGCTGCGGCACGGCAGAGGATGTCCCCTTCTCGGCGGGAACTCCGGTCGAGCCCTTTCAGTTGGCGGAACTCGCGGACGAGCTGTGGACTCTGTGGGACGCGCGGTTCCACGGCCCGGATGCAGCATGGGCGGCGCGCGAGATCGAGCGCGCTCTGCGCGAGGCGCAGGACCTGCTCGGAGAGGCCGCCACACACCACTGACCCACCCGGACACCTGCCGTCAGACCTTCGCCCCGACGTCCAGCCAAGGAGTTGCCCGTGACCAGCACCGCCACCCAGGCCCGAACCGCCCTCCCCGTGGGCACGGTGGTCCGCGCCCCCCGCTTCCAGCGCGGCCGCGCAGTCGGCACTTACAAGGCGATCATCCTCGGTCCGTACGGCCCGGACGGCAGCACCAGCGGCTACCGGCTGTGGTTCTTCCGTGCGGGTGCGGCCAGAGCCGGAACGGGCGCGCTCGGCTTGGCCTTTCACGGAGAAGCGACCGCGATCGGCTCGCTGGACGGCATGTCGGAGCGGACGCTGCGCGCGGTCGTGCAGGGCAGCAACGGCTGCAGCGAGGCCCATTCGGTCTGGATGGAGGCGAGCAAGGTCTGGATGCGCAAGCGGACCGCACGGCGGGCGGGGGGCGTGATTCCACCCCCGAATGACAACTAAGATTTGACATACGCGCACATCGAGAGTAAATTAGTGGTCATCGGGGCAGGCGCTGACCGCCCCGGCAACCCACCCCCACTCTCTTGGGAGACGCGCCTTGACCGTTCTGATCGCCGAGACCACCGCCCCGCTTCTCGCCCCGGTCCACCCGCTGGACGTGACGGAGTACGAGCGGATCACCTGCGATCAGTGCCCCAGGCAGTCCCCGTTCTTCGACGACGGCGACGGCGACCACGAGGCGCAGGACGCCGGATGGCACGTTCTGGACCGCGACGAGTGCGACTGCGCGGTCATGTGCCCCGGATGCGCCGAGGAGTGGTGCGGCGTACGCGACGCCAGCCCCCGCCTGTTCGGGATGCGCGTCATCTGACGCCCCCGGGGCGGCCCCGGCGGGCCGCCCGCTTTCCCTCCCCCTCGTATCCCAGCCACCGGAGGATCCGTGCATATCCAGAACGACCAGGACATCGATGCTCTCATCGCCAGCGCCACGCTGGACCAGTGCCGTGCGGCGCTGCTCGCCGTCACCGGCGAGACCTGGGGTTCGATGCAGCCGCTCGGCCCCACTGACTTCGCCCTGGACGGTTCCGACCACGACGAGACGGTGGCTCGGCACGCAGCGCTCCGCGACCTGAGCACGGACATCGACAGCGCCATGCGCGCCGCTCTGGTGGCCGTGCCCGACGAGGCCCCTCACCGCCCCTGACTATCCCGCGTGCCGCCCCCGGTGGCTCGCGCGCCCCGCCCGGGGCGTGGAATCACCCGGCCAGCCCACCCACCGTCAGGAGGCTGCTTGCACCTGTTCACCGCCCTCGGAACCGGCATCCAGATATTCACCCTTGCCACCTTCTTCACCCGCCGCATCGGCCGGGCGGCGGCCTCCGGCCTGATGGGGGCATCCAACGGCTTGTACGCCGCCGTCGACGCCGGTCTGGCCGCCTACTTCGTCCACGACTGGTGGCACCGGGGCGGAGGCGACGGTACGCGCCGCCGCCTGCGCCGTCTGCGGAACAGCTTCCGGGCCCCGCGACGCACCGCCCCGACCGCCCCCTGACCAGCCCTTGGCCTGCGGGGTGCGGAGTCCCACGGGACTCCGCACCCCGCAGGCACCCCCGGTGCGCCGGGGACACCATCCGCGCGGCCGGCACCCGCCACCCACAACCTATGGAGACATGCGTGAACATGGAGCTGCTGACGGTCGATGACCGCGTCGACAACGGCGTCAGGTTCCTCGACCGGTACGGACCGGACGGCTGGCGGAGACGGATCGACCCCTCCGTGCTCGACATCGACTCGGGCGCGGCCTGTGTGGTGGGCCAGCTGTACGACGACTGGGAAGTCGGGCAGGCGGAGTTGGAGTTGCGCGACGACACCGACGACGCCGTGTTCTTCGGCTTCTACCCCGCCGAGGACGGTGACGCCGCACTCCTGACGGCGTCGTGGCGCTCTGTGCTCCTTGGGTTCTGCGCCCCGGCGGCTCTGCCGCGCGCCCGGACGGAGGCCGACGTGCAGTCCTGGCAGTGCGGCTGGCAGACGGCGTACGGCATGCCGTGGACGGAGTTCTGCACCGCGCCCAAGGGCGAGGGCGACGACTACTGCCCCGAGCACGAACGCGACCTCGCCGAGACATAGCCGCACCGGTCGAGCATCTGACCGGCCACCACGTTCGGGCCGCGCACATGAACTGACCCCGGCTCGGCCGCCCGGCCCATCCCGCTACCTGACCCACGACAGACACGGAGTCCGCCTTGCCTCTCTTCCTGACCGCGCCCAGCTACGGCTCCCGGGGACCCGATGGGCAGGGCTGGAACCGGCTTTCGCTCAACGCCCATTTCGACGTGCCCAACCAGTGCGGTCTGCTGCCGACCAACTACGCGACGCTCTTCGAGTCCATGACCGGCCGTCAGCGCTGGGGCGGATTCGAACGCTGCTGCGAGCCCGGCCCCGGCCGTTGCGGCAGCTGCCCGATACAGCGGGCCCATCTCCGGGACCAGAGCGGCATCGAATGGCTCGCGAACACGCCGCTGCTGCTGGTCCGTATCCGGCCGCTGCCGCGCACCCCCGGATCGCTCTTCGCCGACCCGGCGGCCGGGCGCAGCACCTTGGACCCGCGCACCTGGCGGGGGGCGGCAACCGGCGTCGCGGCCGACTGGCAGATGGTTCGCAACACTCCGGGCGTCCGGCTCGGGCGGTCGTTCCGCGACGGCGAAGGCGAGGCGTTCTGGCTGGTGCGCGACAACCCGGCGGCCGTGGCCGCAGTGGTCCGCTCGCGGCAGATGGGCAGCCACACCCGGCATGCGCTCTACGCGCAGATCGGCCGGCCTCGGCTGGCTCTGCTGACCTGCCACGGGGGCTGCGCCCACGGAGACGACGACCTTCGTCACCTGGCGGCCGACCTCGCCACTGCGGGCACGGAGCCGGAGAGCACGCGTTCCCTCCCACGGCGCCTGCCCGGCGCACCGGGCACGGAGTTCGCCCACGAGGGCGGGCGCACCGTGTTCCGGCGTCACGATTCCACTCTCCGCATCAGCTGGGACGACCGGGCTGCGGCCTCGGCCCTGGCCGCGTACGCCGTGCGTCTCACCTCGTGCTGACCCGTTTCGGCGTGCCCCGCGACCGTATGGACTTCTGGAAGGAGCAGCCCCCTGACCATCCCGACCCGCCCCCTTGTTGACCGCGAGGCCCACGCTCTGCGCACCGCGCGGATCGGCGCTCTCTCGGCCGTGCGTGAGTTCGGCGCCGTTCGCTACTTCGTCGACCGCTCCGGCGAGTTCCCTTCCTATCTGCGCCCCGATCCGGTCCACCGCGCTCTCGGTCAGGGCTGGGCCCGGTGGGCCAAGGACGGTGCCCGTGTGGAGATCACCGGCTCGGGGTGCGTTGTCCTGGCCGAGTACGAGATTCGCGTCGAGCAGGACCGCAGGAAGCCGTACACCGTCACCAGGAACCCCATGCGCGGTGAGCCGCACAATCCGAGCGAGGCGTTCCGCGTCCTGCGTGAAGTGCGGTCCGGGGAGGAGATCCGGGTCGGGGACACCGTCGATGATCCCTTCGGCGTACCGGTCATCTACCTCGGCCCGAGCATGAGCCGGAGCAGCGGAGAGAGCGCCTGGCGGCCGGGCTTGATCGTCCGGGTGCTGTACGCCGGCGACGCCCCGTGGGTGTTCCTCCCTGCCGAACTCGGCGCCGCCTACGAGGACACCGTGCGTCACCCGGGCTGGACCTCGCGGCTCGGCAACTCACGACGAAAGGACATCAGTTGACTCACCTTGCCCACCACGCCCGCGCTTTCAATCGCGCCGCCCCTTCTTCCTCGCCCCTGACCCTGAGGACCACGACGCCATCGCGGTGGTCGTTCTTGCAGGATTCCGCATCGGGCCTACCTCACCGACGACGGCTGCCTGTTCATCGGGTGCGACGCCGAGGAAGCCGAGGTCGGGGGGCGACCGGATGCCGGTGGTCGTCCGGGTGGACCGGCGGCACGGCCCGGTAGAGACAACCATCCCCACATGACAATTAAGATTTGACTCAATAGACCGTTGAGAGTAAATTAGCTTTTGAAGGGGGAGGGCAGCCAGCCCCCCGAACCGAGAGGGTCACCATGAGCATCAGCGCGAACCGCATCGTCCGCCCGGCCACCCGCCGCGCCCTCCCGCTCCTGCGCCTCGCAGTCCTCGCCCTGGCAGTGCCCGCCCTCTTCAGCAGCACCCCGCCCCTCCTGGCGTTCGCCTTCGTCGCCATCACCGGCCTGGGCCTGTGGATGCTCGCCTTCGCCCTCGGCGTCGGAGACCGGAGCCGTGTACGCACCGCTCGCCCCGCGCTCGCGGTCGTCACGTCCTTCACGGACGGCCTGGCCCTGCTGGTCGCGGCGGGCTTCATCCTCGGAGTGCTCATCACCGGCAGCACGCTCGCCGCCGCGACCACCCTGCCCGGGGTCATCACCGCGGCCGTCTTCCTGACGCTCTGCGCCGTCCACCACAAGATGCACCGGGCCGCCCGTCGCGCCCGTCGGCGCAGCCGCCGCTGAACCGGAGCGGGTCGCGCCGCGAATGGCGCGGCCCCGTCGCCCGTTCGCACCGCCCCCGCCCGACCGCCCCGCACGCACAGCCGACAGATCAAGGACACGCCATGACCGCACCGGCACCGGCCGTACCGCAGCGACTGTGGGACGGCGACCGCATCGCCCAGCCGTACGGACCGATGGTCTGGCACCGCTGGCGCGGTACCTGGATCAACTACCTCAACGCCGAGGGGACCGGCCCCTTCAACGACGACCAGGTGCGGGCCGGGCTGGCCGGGCTGGAGCGGGAAGCCTTCGGCGCACACCGGCGCGGTACGCGGCCGAGCCTGCGGTTCATGCCCCGCAACCGCCCGACCGGGCAGCTGCCCGGCAGCCGCCTGGCCACCGTCGCGGCGGCCACGGCCGCGGTCCGGGGACTGCGGGCGACGGGTGCCGCTCCGTACGCGCCGGAGGACCTGCTGCTTCCGCGGACCGTGATGGCCGGTCCCGCACCGGCGCTTGCGGCGCTGAGTCTCGCCGCGTTGCACCAGCTCCTCGTCGACGCCCTGGAAGGCAGCGACAACTCGGTCTCATTCCACCGTCCTGCGGGGCGCTTCTACGTGCGGACCTTCCAGAACGGCGGATCGGAGACCTGGACGTATGTGCTGACCGGCACGGCGTGAACGACGTCGGCCGCGGGCGGGGGAGCGGGAAGCTCCCCCGCCCGCTACTACGCAGGACTTGGCCGGCGTCAGCCCCTCGGGCCGCGCCGCACTCGACAGGAGAGACGCTGTGAGCAATCTGCACGACGTTCTGACCGGCTGCGACGATCTGCGCGGGTGCATGGTCGCCGGTTACGACGATGACGACGTGAACCGCGCCTTCAGCCGTATCCACGATGCCTGCGGCCTGCGCCTCGTGTGCGTCTGGGAGACCTTTGACGCCTTCGGCGTCGGCGGCAACTCCGACTTCTACGTCGACACGGACGACCGGCTCCACTACCTCGGCGGTGACCTGTGGCAGTGGCTGAACGGCGACCCCGAGGACGCCGACGTCCCCATCACCCCCGGAACGCCCGCGAGCTGGATCGGGTCCAGGGCCGACGCGGCCCTCGACCCCGACTGGGACGACGGGTTTCACAACCTGGCCATCGCGGACAGGGAGGAGTGAGTGACGGTCACCGAACGACCATCCCGCTTGCCCCGAAGTCCCCGCCTACACCTGGACAACCCCAACTCATTGACACGTCAGATTTGACATAGGCGCGCACTTGCGAGTAAATTAGTCTCAGCGGTCCGAGGGAACAAGCCCCGCCGACCGAACCGAGGAGACACCATGGCACACACGCGGCTGACGACGACCGACCTCCACAACGCCCTGCACGCCATCCTCGACGAGACCTCGCTGCGCGCCGATGACGGGCACCCGGAGTACCGGGTGTTCGTCTACCACGGCAGGCCGACAGGGCTCAACGTCACGCTCATGCACGGCTTCGGAGCCAGCCTCAACGCCCTCAAGGCCCTGGACAGCGCGCTGGACGGGACCGACCGCGAGTGGGAACACGTCAAGCACCCGCTGCGCAACCGCTTCACCCCGCTCGCCTGGACCTGCCTGAGCCACCTCGGCGGCGGTGACCCCGAAGGCGCCTGGGCCAACAGCCACCGCCTTGCCTTCGGCCCCCGCGCCACCGACCTCGGCCGCAGTCTCGACCGCTCGATCGACCGCCGTCGCCGCCCCTGGCTCTACGACTCCTCCGAGTTCGCGCAGACCGGGAGCGAACACGATCTTCACCCCGGCTGCTCCGCCTACCCCGTGCCCGACCGCGCCCGCTACGGCACCCTCTAAGGTCTCCGCCTCGTACCGCCGCTGCGCGCGAAACAGGCCGCAGCGGCGCCCGACACGGGCGTTTTCCCAGGCCAGAGGTGCAACGCAGAGTCCGTTGCGGGGCACGTTGCCCGCACTGTTGCACCTCGTTCCGCGTCCACACACACCCGGACCGCAGCCGGGCCGCGCCGCAAGCCCGGGGCGGGACCGCCGACCACACCCAAGGAATCCCCGTGAGCAGCTACACCTCTGTTACCGGCGAGATCATCATCGAGCCGGCGCTGATCTGGCCGGCCTCCAGGGGCATCCCCTTCGACGACACGGACGCGGACGGCCTGCCCGTACGGTCCGTGCGGCTGGAGGCCGAAGAGGTCCCCGGCACGCCGGGGACCTTCACCGCGCGCCGGCTCATCTCCGCCGACGTCGAGTGGCTGGACGGCTACGACCTGGAGGGCGATGTGCAGGAGGTGATCGACGGCTTCCCGGGGCACCGTTTCACCGGACTGCTGAAGTGCATGGGCGCAGACCACTGGGACGACATGTGGGGCGTCGTCGCGCGGGACCGCACCGCCGCACGGGTGGAGCCGGTCGTGACCTGGCCCGGGGACACCACCGTCACAGAGTGAGCCGGGCGAAGCCACCCGCGTCCGGGTGGGCACTCCCGACCGCACGACATGCAAGATTTGACATACGGCGCGGTGATGAGTAAATTAGAGGTTGTAGGCAAGGGCCTCACACCACACCGAAAAAGGGAGCGTCCATGCCGGAACTCGTTGAACTCCTCCCGGTCATCGTGACCTCCCGACCGGTCGCCGACGACGCGACCGGCATGCCGTACCAGCAGCCGCCCGAGGGCACCGACCCCGGCGCGCTGCGCATCGTCCGGGCCGGGGATGTGCGGGACTACGACTGGTACCTCGGCGACTGCGAGCAGCCCACTGCCGCGCGCCGCGGCATCTACTGGGGCGTCCACATCACCAGCTCCTGGCCCGCGAAGGTGCGCAAGCTCCTCAGGCGGCCCAAGTCCGTGGCCCTGGACGGCGTCAACTTCCACTGGCGTCGCGACGAGCTCGTGATGATCATCCCGCGCGAGTTCCTCCCCGCCGGGGACGACGACTGGATGGGCGGCTCCTTCATCTGGGAACCGGGCGACCTGGATCTGGACGGTGCTTCCGGCTGATCCCGAGCACCGAACCCGCCCGACCGATCCGCAAGAGATCCGTCGTGCCTCAGCCTCACACCTCGTCCGGAGCAGGCACCCCCTCCTGGCAGTCGTACAGCGCCGCCATGGCCGCTGCCCTGGAGACGGCGGACCTCGACCTCTACCGCCGCCTGAGCTCCGCCCGCTCCGCTCTGGCCGAGCGTGAGGCGGACGAACGGCGCCGCCGGGCCATCGGTGGTCTGCCTCACGGGCGCGGCTGACATCACGTATCCCCGAATCCGATCACCGCACCGCCGACACGAGCTGGAGCACGACATGGAGGAAGACAACGGCGTGGCGGTCGATCCGCACGCCCTGGTCGTCGACGGCGTGGCCAGCCTCCGCCATCTGCGGTGGAACGACGTAATCCACCTCGCCGAGCCCACGCTCGGTATGGGCGCCGGGCACTGGCGCGTCAGCGTCACCAACGAACTGCGGCCCATCAGCACCGACGAAGCAGCCGCGCACGCCGCAGAGGGCCACGCAATCCGCGAGGCACACCGCTCCCCCGACTGGGAGGGCCCTTTCGCCTTGAAGCTGGGCGGTCTGCGGCTCGACGCCCTTCGTGCCGCTCTGGCAGCGCTCGACGACATGCCCGGTGACGCGCTTGTGGTCCTCACGTCTGCCGAACACCCGTGGGAGGGACGGCACTCGCCGGCCCAGACCGGAATCGAGACCGGCCGGTACGTGCCCAACCCCGGCGGCGGCAACTACGGCGATCTCTACTACGACAAGTACGACTCCGCCGAGGACGTGCCCGAAGACGCCGTTCCCGCCGTCTTCCTCTCCCCCAGCAACTAGCGCCCGTACCCCACACACTCCCCCGCCGGAAGGACTTCGCCATCCAGCAGCACCCGGGCCAGGAGCCCTACGACCACCGCCAGGACCCGCCCGCCAAGACGATCGAGTCCAGGATCGACGGCCGCCCGGCGACGGTGACATTCCGCCCGACCCTCCACACCATTTACGCCAACTCCCAGCGCGTGGCACTGGTCGTGGAGGTCACCACACGCTTCCGGATCCCGCTCACCTTCTCCGCCCACTTCTTCAGCCCGGACGGGACGTCGACGTGGGAATTCGACTGGATGAAGTGCGAGCAGGACGACCACCTGGTCTCAGTACGGGCTGTCCGCGACCGCGTCGCCGAGCATGCCGAGCAGGTGCTGAACGCCCACCTCGACGAGATCGCACCCCTCGTCGAAGCCGCGCGTGAGATCGCGGCCGCCAACGCGCTGCAGGGTCTGTACACCGCCGAGACCCGCGTAGCCGAAGCCACCAAGAGCGCGGACCGCAGCCGGGCCGCCTTCGCCGTGTTCGGCGTATCCGAGGAGCGCGCCGACGAGGTTCTCCACCAGCTCCGCTCCAAGAACTCCAAGATCTTCGGGCGCGCCGTCTGCGCCGAGACCTCCCTCCTCTGGCCCGCCTAGCACCGGCCGGGGACACCGCGTCGCAGCCCACCCGTGCCGCAGCCACCGCCACCAGCACAAGGAGCAGCTCATGGCCCGCAACATCGGTATGGGGCCGAGCACCCCGCTGTACCGCACCGTGATCGTCGCGACGTACACCGACGATGCTCTCCTCGCCCGCGACCTGCAGCTGTACCGGCGCAGCAACTCCACTCTCACGCGCGACGGGCAGACCCTCACCTGGTACGAGGGCCCGTACAACGCCCCGGGCAAGGCTCAGAGCCGCAAGACGACCTGGGAAGGGATCTACGCCGCCAAGGGCGACTCCGCCCGGGCGGACTGTGACATCGAAATGTGTGAGCCCACCTGGCAGCGCCTGCCGGCGCGGAAACCGAAGCCGTCCAGCACCTGAACCTTTTCCCCTGCCGAAACGGAGTCCCCATGCGCATCGAGACCACGGCCCACGCGATCGCCGCCGCCACTGACTTCGGCGAGAGCGCCGGCCCGCTCGCCTCACTCGCCCGCGGCGACGTGCCCGCCTGCTTCGGCCGCCTCGGGCTGAGGCTGGCCACCCTCCTCCTGGAGGCCCGCGCCACGGAGGCGGAGCTGAACATGCCCGATGGCCCCGACGACGCCCTGTGGGAACGCGGCAAGTCCGAGATGGCCGAGATCGTCCGCGCAGTCAGTGACCTCAGCACGTGGGTGGAGAACCAGCGGTGCGCGGTCGACACCTGCGAGTGCCGCGCCGACCGGCTCCTGCGCCGCATGCTGCGCGACCGGCACATCGCCGAGCAGCCCGGCTACTCCCCTCAGTTGCAGCGCGTGGCCACCCTCGTGATCGGCCACACCGACAGCCTGCCGTACGTCTTCGTCCACTACCGCAACCACATCACGCACCCCGTCAGCCAGCACGGCGGATGGCAGGCGCGTCTGGTGACCTCGGCCGGCGTGACGCCGCTGTACGAGTCGCCCGGCTATCCGCACACACCGCTCGGCCTCTACTACGAGGACACCCGGGCCTGCCTCGACGCCGTCACAACAGCACTGGGCCGGTGACGCCGGTCCTCGCGGCATCACGGCACCCGTCGTAACGTCTAACTAGACAAGACGCTCACTTAGGAGTAAATTAGCCTCTGATGAGGGTGGCTCCCCGTGCTGCCCCACCCAGCACCCTGGAGACACCATGAACTCAGCCATCCAGAAGGCGTTTGCCAAGCTGCCCGACCAGATCACCGTGCCGGACATCGCCGCCGCAACCGGCCGCACCGAAAGCGGTGTGCACAACTGGATCGACGCCTACGACGACTTCCCCCCGGACGAAGGCCAGCAGGACCGATTCCACCTCCGCAGCCGCGACAAGGTGCTCGACTGGCTCCAGCAGCACCCGAACCTCCTCGACGAGAAGCGGCGCGGCCCCCAGGACCTGGCTCAGCGTGCCCGCGCCGCCCGGCCGTCCGCCGAGTCCCTGACGGTCAAGGAGACGGCAGAGGTCCTCGGCGTCACCAGGGAGGCCATCCAGTACTACGCCGCCTCCGCGAAGCCTGGGCTCAGCAGCGACCCCTTCCCGCCGGCCACTCGGCAGGGCAAGATCTCCCTTCGCTCCTGGCCCGCCGTACGCTCGTGGATTCTGCGCAGGAACGACCCCCCGCCCAGCAGTGCGGCGTCGTGGCAGGAGCGCAGCACCTGGCTGCTGGCCGTCCACGACCAGGAGAAGAACGACCCCAACCCGGGGCGCGACGAGCAGGGCCTCACCTACGCCCAGCGTGACGTCCTCGAACGAATCCGCGTCGCTACCGCCCAGGGCCACAGCGTGCCCGACAAGTGGCGGGTCAAGATGTTCGGGCTCGACATCCTCGATTCTGCGGAGACGCCCGACGCGGGTCCGGCCGCTGCGGTCCGGCTCACGCCGTCCGAGCTCGCCGCCGAGCTCGGCATCAGCATCGGCAGCCTGCGGGGGTACGCGCGCCGATACCCGGCCGGCTGCCGCGACCCGTTCCCGGCGAAGGACGCCCGCAGCGCCCGCGACGTCCAGGAGGTCCGCAACTGGCTCAGCAGGTCCGGTCCGCTGTCCTCCACCGGCAGCTGACACCCGGCCCAGGACCTCGACCGCGGACGCTGAGCGCACATGAGTCCCTGACGCTCGGCCCTGGTCTCTGTCCACAGGCTGCGCTCCGCACACTCCCCGCACGGAGTGATCAAAGGAGTGAGCGGCGTGGACAGCCTGACCAGAACACAACGTGCCCTGATCACGGTCGTCGTGCTCGGGGCAGTGATCATCGCCGCCATCGGATTCGCCGGCTCGTACGCTGCTGTGCGCGAGCTCGCCGAGCACAAGGGCTTCGGCGGCTTCTCCGCGTACTTCCCCATCGGGGTCGACGCCGGCATCGCCGTTCTCCTCGCACTGGACCTGCTGCTCACCTGGCTGCGGATACCGCTGCCCATGCTGCGTCAGGCTGCGTGGCTGTTGACGGCAGCCACCATCGCTTTCAACGCTGCGGCCGCATGGCCCGATCCGATCGGCGTCGGCATGCACGCGACCATCCCCGTCCTCTTCGTCGTCACGGTCGAAGCGGCCCGACACGCGGTCGGCCGACTCGCGGCGATCACCGCGGACCGGCACATGGAGGGCGTTCGGCTCGCTCGATGGATCCTCGCGCCCCTGCCCACGTTCCTTCTGTGGCGCAAGATGCGGCTGTGGGAGATCCGCCAGTACTCCCAGATCATCAAGGCGGAGCAGGACCGCCTCGTCTACGAGGCCAGGCTCGAGGTCAAGCACGGACGGAAATGGCGCCGCCGCGCTTCACTCGACGAGCTGCTGCCGCTACGGCTGGCACGCGTCGGCGTGCCTCTGGGGACGACCGCCATCGACGCTTCTGCTCTCTCCCCGCCCGAAGAGCAGGGACTCCCCCAGGCAGCTGTGCGCCTTGCCGGGACCACCCTCACGCCGGAGCAGCAAGACGCACCGACCATCGACATCAGCCGTGACCTTGCTGCCGGATCACTCGTTGCCGGACAGCGGGAGCAGCGGGAGCAGCGGGAGCAGCGGGAGCAGCGGGAGCAGCCGGAGCAGCGGGAGCAGCCGGAGCAGCCGGAGCAGCCGGAGCAGCCGGAGCAGCCGGAGCAGCCGGAGCAGCACGAGCAGCCGGAGCAGCCGGAGCAGCACGAGCAGCCGGAGCAGCACGAGCAGCACGGCCGTGTGGGTACCGCCCCTACGACGGACGCGGCGGACGGGGGGACACCACCGGTGGCTGCTTTCGCCCTCGCCGGGAAGGGTGCCGGGCCTCAGGATGTCGGTCCGCAGACACCGGAGGGCCCCGGTGATGGCGAACACTCGGCGGATCCGGCCGAGCACCGCGAGGCTGTGGCCAGCGCCCGTACGAATGCCGACGCCATCCGTCATGCCCTCATCGCGAACCCTGGCGCCGACGACAGCGCCATCGTGACCTGGCTCGCCCAGTTCGGCCGCGAGGTCAACCGCGGTCAGGTCTACAAGGTCAAGCGACAGGCAGTGAAGCGTCAGGTCGCGTAACCCCGCCGTCTCTCCGCGCCCACACTCTGCTGCTTTCCCGCGACGACCCGCCGTGCTGCTGCTACCCGCTGCCCGGCGGGCGCGTGCTGCCCGCTCACCGCAGCTGCTGCCTCACGACAAGCAGCACGAGCAGCCGCTGCTTCCCGGTCAGGGAAGCAGCGGCTGCTCGTGCTGCCCTCGGCCGGGCAGCAGGTGCAGCATCACCGCGCACCGCGCTGCTCGTCACCGGGCAGCGCGGTGCGTCTGCTGCTTCTCCGTGCCGCTCCTGGTCCAAGCATCTGCTGCCCGCTGCTTCCCCTGCCGCGGACCTCTGTCCACAGGCCCGCGCTCGTAGCGTCCCGGCTATCCCTCCCGCTGGTCGGGGGCGGTATGGGACGAGCAGCAGAGGAGCGGATGGATGGCGCGCAGCGAGCTGGACCGGCAGATCGATGAGGGAGCCGAGACTGCCGCGTTGTTCGTGGGGCGGTTCCTTAGCGGAGCACCGCTGTCGGAGCAGGCGCGGGCGCCGGGAGGAGTAGCCCGTTGGCAGCACGTGGTGCTGCGCCTGGTGCTGCTCGGCTGGACGGGATGGGCCGTGTGGACGTGGTGGTGGCTGGAAGAGCACGAGCGGGTGATCTGGTGGTCGGCCGGCGCCGTCGGTGTGCTGATCCCGCTCATCGTCGTGGTGCACATCCGGGGCGGTGCACGGCGCCGGCACATGCAGGCCCTGGTCGTCCCCCTGTCCCTGGCCCTGAAGGAGACGATGCCGGCCTGGGATGACGCCCAGCGTCTGGCGGCAGTGACCATCCCGCTCGACAGATCGTTCGTGAAGATCGCGCTACCGGACGGCTGGCACGGCCAGGACGGTCACAAGGAGTTGCTCCGCGAGCTCGTGCATGCCCGGCTCGGCGGCCGGTGGTCGGGAGAATGGAACCTCAAGCGCTACCCCTTCTACGTCCTGTTCCAGCCGCAGAAGGACAAGGTCGTCTACGAGGTCCCCGACCGGGTCGACTTCTTCGCGCCGGAAGTCCAGGACGCGATCGCCAAGTGCCGGCCTGGACAACTCGTGCTCGGCATCGACGACCACGCTGATGCGCTGATCAAGGAGATGACCGGCGAGAGCGCCATGTGGGGCCTGTCGGTGGGATCCGGTGGCGGTAAGTCGAGCTTCCTCCAGATGATCATCACCCAGCTCGTCGCCCAGCGCGCCACCATCATCGGAATTGACGTCAAACAGTCGTCAATCAATTGCTTCAAAGACGTCCCCGGAGTTCACCTCTACACCGACCCGGGAAACATCGGGGATATGCGCGCCGCCATTTCGTGGGGGGCCCGGGAAGTCGAAGCACGCAACTACGTAAAGCAGCAGAATCCCAGCAAGGAATTCGACCGGCTGACTCTCGTCCTCGAAGAAGGAAACGAATTCGGAGACGCATCAAAGGAATGGTGGAACGAGAACAAGGAGAAGGGTGATCCGGCAAGCGATCCGATCTGGGGCGATATCGCGTCCATCATGCGCATGGGCCGCCACGTCAATGTCACGATTATTGGGGTGTTCCAGGACCTTCGGGAATCCGCTGTCGGAAACCGCGGCCTGCGGAACATGTTCCGTCTGCTGATGCTCGGAAACTTCAACGCAAACCAGTGGAAGATGATTGTCAATACGTCGCCGGTGCCGGAATCGGTCGACAAGGCTGGCCGGATGCTCGTTATCGAGGGGAACCGGCGTGTGTGGATCCAGGTTCCCTACGCCGATCCCGCGGCCTTCCGCGAGCACTGCCTGAAGCTCCGCAGCGAGCGGGGCTACTCCACTGCGGATCTGTACGGTTCGCCGCCCGCACGCAGTCCGCAGCGGCTGCCTTCCCTGCTTCAGGTCTCCCGTCCGCTGTTCACCAAGGAGACGCCGCCGGCCATTGGTGTTGCGGAAGCTGCGGATGCCACCCTAGAGAGTGTTCCCGCAGGTCAGAGCCGCAACGAGGAGGAGCGTTTCACCTCCGAGGAGGCGGAGCGTTGCAGTGAGCGTTTCACCTCCGAGCTGGACTCGGCCGGGCAGCCGGCGGATGCCACAGGCACGCCGGTGCTGCTGGAGAAGGAGGCGCCAGCCGAGGAACGCCCTGAACTGCTGACCCTGGCAGAGGTGTCGCGGCGGTTCGCCGAACACGATGTGGAGCTCAATCCCAACACGCTCAGGACGCACAAGCTGAGGCGTAAGGACTTCCCCGTCGGTGTAATGCAGGACGACGGGAAGGAACGTTTCACCATGGAGGCCATCGCGCAGTACTACGACCTCGCGTGGCCGGTGGAAAGCAGCGGTGACGAGACAGAGAAATCCGTGGACGTCAGCCGGGACGACCATTTGAGCGAGGACGCCGAACCGGCGGAGTAAGTCGGACAGCTGGAGGCAGCAGAACCTGCGGGCAGTGGCCGCGAAGGGATCATCCTTCGCGGCCACTGCCATGTCTGCCCTCAGGAGCGTCCCCCAACGGTCGCCGGACGCTGGACTTTATCCACAGGCCCGGACTTTTAGGTTTCATCCGTGAGCTTCCCGCCGCAGGGTGTGGGCGTGACGAAACCTCGTCGCGTCCGCCCGGCTGGAGCTGGATATCGGGATGGGCCGAGGAGTAATTCATGAGCGCTTTGCGGAAGATGTTGAATCTTCCCGAGAAAGAGCCCAAGGGCGGTGAGCACAAAGCCGCTGTACCGGCGGTCAATTCCACGCCGGGCGCGCCGGCCGACGCCGGTGCAGGGCCGTCGGAGTCGAACTGGAACGCGGTGGGGTGGGCCGAGGAGAGCGAGTCCTCGGGGCGTTCCTTCGCTCGGCGGGCCGGCCGTGTCGTCATCTGGTCGGTCATCGGGCTGGCCGCTTTCACGGGGGTGCGCACCTGGGTTTTTCCCGCGAAGCCGCCGGCCGTCGCTCCTCAGGTCGACCAGCAGGCCGAGGCGCGCCGGAACGACGTCCCGGTCGACGAGGCTCAGCAGGTCGCTGCCCGTTTCGCCCGTTCCTATCTCTCGTGGTCGTCCCAGGCCCCGCAGCTACGGGCCAGGGACCTGGCCATGGATCTGCCGAAGGACGCGGATCCCAAGATGGGCTGGGACGGCCAGGGCCTGCAGCAGGTCTCGCAGACCATCCCGGGCACGGTGACGCAGGCCGAGGGGAAGCGTGCCCGGGTCCGGGTCGATGCCCGGGTCAGCTACAGCGTCAAGTCCGGCGGAAAGGACGTCGCCGTCTCGCGGTGGCTAGGTCTGGAGGTGCCGGTCGCCGAGTCCGACGGCCGGGTTCTGGTCACCGGGCAGCCCGCCCTGGTCGGCATGCCGACCGCGACCAGCTACACGATCCCGGGTGCGGCGGACGCGGACTCGGCGATGTCCAGCGGCACCCGGCAGACGGTCAAGGACTTCCTGACGGCGTGGGCGGCGGGCAGCGAGGACCAGGCCGCTGCGCCCGGCTCGCGCATCCCCCCGCTCGGCGGCGGACTGCAGCTGGACTCTCTCGACAGCTGGACGGTCGACGCCGGGACGGGTGAGAAGCGCACCGGTACCGCGACCGTGCGCTGGAGGCTCGCCGGCGCCCAACTCCAGCAGACCTACCGGATCACCCTCACCCAGGTCTCGGCCAACACCGCGACCCGATGGCAGGTGTCCGAGGTGACCTCCACCTCCTGACCCCGAGCCCAGCCCCTCCCCCTTTCTCTTCTCCGCCACCCCGCCGGGCGTGGCGCGGTCCGTGGTGTCCCCGGCCCGCCCCCACCTCCTCATCTCTTCGTTCACGCAAGGGAGCGCTCCACCGTGGAAAACAACGCACTTGTCTCCTGGATCCTGGCCATCGTCGGATCCCTCTTCGTCGCCGTCCTCGCCGTGCGCGCCTTCGGCCACTGGGCGAAGAAGGAATGGGGTGCGCTCATCACGCACACCGTCGGCGGCGCCGTCGTCGCCTTCTTCGTCTTCTCCTCCGCCCAGGCCGTCACGATCCTGAAGACGGTCGGCGCGAAGATCGCCACCGTCTTCACCGGCTGAGCGCGGGCCGGCCGATGCGCACTTCATACACGTACTCCCGCCACTGGGACATCGAGACCCGGCAGCACGAACTGCTCGGACTCGACCTCGGCGAGGGGCTCCCGCGCACCACCCTGCGCTACGGCGCCGTCATCTTCCCCGCCTACTGGGGCCTCTGGCTGCTGCTGATCGGCTTCCCCCCGCAGCCCCTGGCGCCGCTGTTCCTGCTGCCCCCGCTGTTCCTCACCTACTACGGGGCAAAACGTTCCGCCGCCTACTGGCGCCGGACCAACCTCCTGGTCTGGGCGATCCGCCTCAACTACCTGCACACCGGGGTGCGTCCGGTCCTCGGCCGCGGCCGCATCCCCGCGCCGAAGCCCGGCCTGAAGCTGCGGACCCGACGCCTGGGTGAGCAGGTCCCGCAGCTCACCGAGCTGCCCGCCTTCGCGCCCCTGTTCGCCGAGGGCAGCCCCGACCAGGCCGACCGGGCCGAGTCCTACGGGCCACCGGCCCAGATCCGCCCCCGTCTGCGCGCCTACGGGCCCGACGCCGTCGCCAACGCCCGCGCCAAGTACCGCAAGAAGCAGCGCCGCTCGAAGCGCGCTGAGAAATGAGCCGTGCCATGACCTCGATCACCCTGCGCAACTCGGTCCGTCTCGACGAGCGTTCCACGCCCGCGCTCAAGGCCGGTCCCGACCTGTTGATCGGACTCGCGGCCGGCGACCAGCCGGTGACGCTGCCCAGCGACACCGGTCACGTCCTGGTCGCCACCGGGTCCGGCGGCGGTACGACCACCGTGCTGCGCTCCCTGGCCGCCCAGGCCCTTGCCCGCGGAGCGAACACCGACTTCCTCGACATCACCTACTGCGAGCACCGCTGGGCCGACGGCCTGCCCGGGGCCCGGTACCTCACCGACGTCGCCGCGATCCACGACTACCTCCTGATCGCTGCGGCCAACCTCAACGACGTGCCCCGCAGCGTCCCGGGGTCCGGCTGGGGCGCCCGTCACGTCCTGTTCGTCGAAGAACTCTCCCGCCTCGCCGACGCACTGCGCAGCTACTGGATCGAAAGCCGCCCGGAGACCCAGCTCGATGAGGCGCCGGGTGTCGAGGCGCTCAGCCTCCTTCTCACCTCCGGCCGCGCCTACGGCTGGACGATCCTGGCCGGGGACACCGGCGGCGCGGTCCCCGGACCGGGGCCCTTGCACCACCGGAACTTCCGGACGCGCATCCTCGGGTACGGCAGCCAGCGGCTCTGGCGGCAACTGTCCTCGGGCCACGACGCCCCGCCGTACTCGCCGGTGATCGGCCGCTTCCACCTGATCTCCGACCGTTCCGCGACCCCTCTCCAGGCCCTGTACCTGACCGAAACAGAAGCCAGGGCCGCAGCGATCTCGTCGACTTCCGGCACGGAGCAGCGGGAGCGCGCGTGAAGTGGTCGCAACCGCCGCGCCGGCGGGTCGGGCTCGCCGACCTGCCGGAGGACTCCGTCGACGAGGGACCGGGTCCCTTGCTCGGGGTCACCGACAACGCCGCGCCGGTCTACCTCGGTCCCGGCTCCGGCCACGCCCTGCTGGTGGCGTGGCCGGGGATGGGCGCCACCACGGTGCTGCGCACCCTGGCGGCCCAGTACGCCCGACGCGGCACACAGGTCGACATCCTCGACGTCGCCGGCCAGCACACATGGGCCCGCGCCCAGCAGCGTGTCCATCTCTACCAGGACGCCGTCTCCGTCCACCGCCGTCTGTACCAACTGGCCGACCAGGTCCGCGCGGAGCGGCCGGGGCCCGCGCGGACCGTCCTGGTGGAGAGCGACCAGACGGTCACCGCGCTTCTGCGCTTCCGGCACTACCCGGTTCCTGGCGGGACCGGGCTGGACGCCCTGACCACGGTCCTCGCGGCCGGTCGGCTGCACGGAATCCGCGTGGTGATGGCGTGCCGCGCGGTGCCGGCCCCGTTGGGCCACGTCGCCCGGGATCTGTTCACCACCCGTCTGCTGGCCGCGCCGACTCCGCGGACCTGGCGTCTGGTGGGGCCGCCGGGGGCTCCGGCACCGCAGGAGGAACCGTTCCGCGTCGGCCGGATGCATCTGGTCGGCACCGGGAGCGACGAGCTCGTCCAACTGCTTCGGCTGACCGATCTGCAGGCCGCGCACCTGGCCGCCACGCCGGCGAACGCCGCCCGCGCGCCCCGCCTCCGGGATCGCCCCCGCGACCGGCTGCCCGTCACGGCGCCGGCCGCCTCCGCCTTCCAGCTTCCGCGTACGCAAGGAGATTGACCCATGAGCACGACCACCAAGGCGGCCAAGAAGTCCGTATCCCGGTTCGGCCGGATGCTCGGTCTCGGGGCCGAGCGGATGATGAAGGAGCCGCAGCTCGTCGCCGTCGCGGACGGCCTGGTCGTCACAGATACGGCCGCGGAGGCGTGGTTCGTCCTGTCGGCGTCGAACACCGACCTGATGCCCGAGTCGGCGCAGGACTCCGAGCAGGACGCCGCCGGCCTCGCGCTGGCCAAGGTGCTCCCGGGATTCGACTGCCATCTCAAGGTGATCTGGGCGCGCCTGGACGGCGAGGACTACCGCGAGGAAGCCCGGCGGATCTTCTCGGCCGGGGACGTCGAAGCGGTGGCCTCGATGTGGGCGGAGCGTTTGGACACGCTGGACCTGCCGCAGCGGCACATCCTTCTGGGCGTTCGCATCGCGGAGCGTGACTCGGCCACCGGCGCGACCGTGAAGAACACCACCGGTGACGCGCTCGGCATCCGCCGTACGGGGCTGGACGACGCTGAGCTCGCCCAGCTCGACGCGCTCGCGCGTCGTATGGAGCGCCGGTTGGAGGCCACCCCGTGGCGTGCCCGGATCGCCCCGGTGGAGCTGCTGGCCTGGGCCATCAGCCGGGAGTCCTACCGCCCCCAGCCCGCTCCGCCGCGGCTGCCCACTGTCACCGGCGCCTCCCTGGTGCGACTGACGCAGAGCAAGGCGATACCGCATGCCGACCACGTGCGGCTGGTCGACGGCCGCGGCGAGAGCGCGGCGTGGGTGTCCGTGCTCGCGATGCACGAGTTCCCCGAGCAGATCGTCACGCCCGGCGAGCAGGAGTGGCTGCGGTGCCTGAGCGAGATCACGTACACGCACCCCGACACCGGATTCGAGGCCCTGGTGTGCCCCGAGGCGAGCGTCCGGTTCACGGTGTGGCGCAAGGGCCAGGCCATCAAGGCGGTCGACAAGGTGCGCCAGTCCGCCAAGGAACAGCGCCGCTCCGCCGCGCAGTCCAGCGCGGGCGAGACCTTCGCCGAAACGGAGGAGACCGAACTGGTCATGGAGGAACTGCGCAAGGTGATGTCCCGCGACGGGCGCACCCTGCTGGAGGACCACCCGCGGCTGGTCGTCTCCTCGACGGAGTCGCTGGAGGACCTGCGGGCTCGAACCGATGCCGTCATCGGCCACTACGCCGGCCTCAGCATCGACGTCATCGTCGCCTCCGAGGAACAGCGCGAGATGTGGCTGGAGTCGCAGATCGGCGACATGCTGCGCGTCGACGACCTCAAGCAGATCCGCACCACCGACGCCTTGGCCGCGTCGATGTTCTGGGGCGGTTCGGAAGCCGGGGACGACGAAGGACCGATCATGGGCCTGCTCACCGGCACCACGCCGGGCGTCTGCAGGATCGACATCACCGCCGGCTCCGCGCGAGGCGACGCGACGACGACGTGTTTCGTGGGCCGAAGCGGCCGCGGCAAGACGACCAGCATGATGCTGGCCACCCTCATCGCGGCCCTCAAGGGCAGCTTCGCGCTGATGCTCGGTTTCAAGGGCGATGAGGGGGGACTCATCCGTGCCGGCGAGTACCTCGGATTGGACTCCCACCACGTCACCTGCGGCAGCGAAACCCCCGCTGTCGCCGACCTGTTCCGGCTGCTGCCCGAGGGCGACGCCGCGCTCCAGGTCGTGTCGCAGCTGCTGATCATCCTCCCGGACCGGATGCGCGAGGCTGGTGTGGAGACCCGTCTCCTGCGTGCCTGCAACGAGGTCGCCGCCCACCCTGACGCCGCGACCTGGCGCGTGGTCGAGCACCTCAAGAACAGTGACGACGCGCTGGCCGCCGAGGCCGGCGAGGCCCTGGAGGAGCTCTCCCGGACGCCGCTCGGCGCACCACTGCTTGGTGTTCCGCGGGCGGGCGCCTCCCCGCTGCGCCCCGAGCCGGGGCTGTGGCTGGTGCAGGTGCCGGGGCTCTCGATGCCTCAAATGGGCACCGCGCCGCGGGACATGACGATGACCGAGCGCGTCTCCCTGGCACTGATGCGGGGCTTGATCGCCTACGCGTTGAACACCTCCGCTCGTCCTGACCTGCGCAATCTGCCGAAGGTCATCAGCATCCCGGAGGTGCACGTGCTGACCGGGACGGACGACGGCCGGCGCTTCATCGACTACATCGCGCGCACCGGCCGGGCGTTGGACACCTCCCTCGCGATCGACACCCAGGACCCCAAGAGTCTGCTCGGCCTGGACGGCGTACTGGAGGCGATCACCACGGTGTTTGCCTTCGAGCAGTCCACCCGCTCTCAGCAGGACGCCATGGCCGAACTCCTGCGGCTGCCCGTCGGCGAGGCGACCCGGGCCCTGATCCATGGCGTCGGAAAGACGGCACACGGCGAGATCCGGCACGGGCACTGCATCGTGCGGGACCGCCGTGACCGGGTCGCCACCATGCAGGTCGACGCGCCCAGCGCGGAACTGCTGCGGGCGCTGTCCACCAACCCGCAGGACCAGGCCGAGGACCACGCGCGATCGGGGGACACCACCGGCCCTGACCTGCACAAGGACAGCGCACCGCCCACCGGGGCCGAGGACCCGGACCCGGACTCGGACTCGGACTCGGACTCGGCTGACTCTGTCCACAGGCCCGGACCCGCAGCCTCGGAGGACGAATGACCCCCACGCGTCGTGGCCCGGGCGGTGTTGACCGTCGTGCCGATCCAAGGAGGCAGGTCCGTATGGCGATTCGCCGCCGCATCCGATCCGTGACCGCCGTCGCGGCGGTGCCCACCGAAGCCGCTCGTGACTCCGCCGATTCTGCTCCGGCTGACGGGAGCAGGAGCGGCGGGTGGGCCGCCCGAGGGGCTGAAGTGATGGCCACCGTGGCGAAACGTTTCCGCACTCTGCTGCTGCACATATGGGTGCGGCTGCCGCGGCTGCGCGCCCTACTCACACCGACGTTCGCCGTGCTCGCGACCTGCGCGGTCTTCGCGCCGGTCGCGGCCGCGGACGACACCGACAAGTACAAGCCGGGCGGCATCGGCGACATGATGCCTTCGCCGATCAAGCCGCCGGGCCAGGGCACGCTGTACGAGACCTACGATCCGGACGTCTACCAGCTCGACAAACAGCTGTCCTCCGACCTGACGGGCGGCGACCTCATCGACGGGTGGCTGCACGGCGTCGGCAACATCCTGATGATCGTCCTCACGATGATCGGCCGGGCCGCCGTCGTGGTCACGTCGTGGTGCTTCAACGTCGTGAGCTTGCCCGAGGTCGAAGGCGCGATCTCGCGTGCCATCGGCGCGGCGGCCGGCCCGATGATGACCGTCTTCATGCCCACCGCGGTGGCTGTGGGCATGTTCATCGCCTGGGCCAAGCGGTCGGACCAGTCGATGCTCGGTCAGCTGGCCTGGGTTTTCGCATCCGCGGCGATCGCCACCACGTTCCTCGTCGCCCCGCAAACGTGGGTGAAAGGGGTCGACAATGGCCGCCAGCTCGGCGCGTCCGTGGCCATGACCACAATCGGGTCGGGACTGGCCGGCGGCGACGCGGCCATGCCGTTCAAAACCCCCGAACCCGCCTGGTCGGGCAACGAGAAGGACAACACCGTGCGGCGCGCGTCCGACGCGGTGTGGAGGACCTACGTGGCGGTGCCGTGGTGCATCGCGGATCTCGGGTCGATCAACGCCTGCCAGAAGTGGGGTCAGGAGGTCATCAAGCGGGGCACGGACATGGACAAGCGGGAGGACTACCTCGCTGACACCCTCGACAGCGACACCGTCGGCAGTGAGGCGGTGCAGTGGCGTCAGGGTCATTCGCCCGGCGGCCGGATCGGCGTACTGATCGCGGGCAACGTCTCCGCTGTCATCTTCTGCGCCTTGGTCATCACGCTCGCGTTCGCCACGCTCGCCTCACTGATCGGCGCCCTGATGCTCCTGGTGTGCGGCGTCGCCTTCGCCACCTTGTGGTGCATACCAGGCAAACCTCGCCAGTGGGGTGTCCAGTGGTTCGAGATGCTCATTGGTCTTGTCGTCGTGAGCTTCACCTCGACGATGCTGCTCGGCACGGTCATGGTGGTCTCGGTCGCGATGATGTCGCTGCTGCCCACCTACGGCTGGCTCATGGTGAGCGCGCTGAACATCACCACAGCGATCATGGCCTTCCGCGTGAAGGGCCGCCTGGACGGCATCGTCAGCGCCGGCGGCGCGCAGATGGCCGGGCGGGGTGTCCTCGGTGCGGTCACCCGGATGGCGCAGATGCGCCGGATGGGCAAACTGCTCGGCGGCAATCGGGGCCGCGGCGGGCTCGGCGACATGGACCGTCACCCGTCTTCGGGCAAGGGCAGCGGTGGCGGCAGCTCGGGCGATTCGTCGTCGGCGAGCGCCAGTTCCAGTACTCGTACCCATCAGTCGCGGACCTTCCCGCCGCCGCCCAGCCGGCCCGGCGCGGGCGGGGACTACGCCGCCCAGCCCGGGACGATCGAACGTCTCGACCAGCCCGGCCCCGGCGGCTACGACCCCGCGGCAGCCCGCCGTGCCAAGGCCGAGCTCGCGCAGCGCAAGGCCGGCGACGCCGGTCCCGCCGCGATCGGCTCCCGCCCTCATCCGGGAGGTCCGGGAGGTCCGGGCAGTGGCCGCGGACCGGGCCGGCCCGGAAGCGGCAAGCCCGGCGGCCCCGGTGGCAGTGGCTATGCGGTACGCCCGGGTGCTCCTCGCCGTACCGGTGTCCCCGACCAGAGCGGGGCGCCCAAGGACCGGGTCATCCAGGGGACGGTCATCAAGAAGGGCGAAGCCCCGGCCAACCCTGTGGGTGCGAAGTTCCGCCAGTACCCGCCCCCGCCGCCCGCGCCGTCGTCCGCGCCGTCGTCCGCACGGTCAGCCGCCCGGGCAGCCGGGTCTGCTGCCGGCCGTGCCGCGGTGAACACCGCGGTGACCGGGACCCCGCTGCCACTGCCGCCGCCCGGTAGCTCAGGCACGTAGCCGCCGCCCGCCGCGGCGGTCCATCCCCCTCTTCCCGCACCCGAGTTCCCCAGCGGTCCGGCCCCGCACCCGCGGCGCCGGACCGCCCCGGGGCCATCTCGCCATGCCCTCGTACGGAGCCCTGCCGTGACCCACGACCCCCACGAAGACGAACCGACCGCTCCCACCCCCGACCTCGACAGCAAGGCCCGATCCCGCAGGGGTTCCCGCGCCGGCGCGCCCAGCACCCCGGCCGAATGGCGCGACCTGCTGCGCCAGGACGAGTTGCCCGAGGAGCTCGCCAGCCTGCCGCGCCGCAAGCGCCGCCGTGCGGCCAAGCGCTGGCGCTCGGCACGGCGCGAGGAACGCGAGCAGGCCATCAAGAAGGCCCGGGGAAAGCCCCCCACCACCATCGCGGTCCCTCTGCTGGCCCTGCTGGTCGCGCTGGCCGTGGCCGTAGGCGCCCTGGTGTGGCCCGACGACGACGCCCCGGCCAAGGCGAAGAGCAAGCCCAGCCCTACGGCCGCGGCCAGTTCGGAACCGGCGGAGCCGACGGCCCCAGCAGCGAGCCCTTCCGTCCAGTTCATCAACCCCGACAAGGTCGCCGAGGAGTTCATCACCGCCTACAGCACCCGGCTTCCCTACCAGGACGGCTCCCACGTAGCGGCTGTCAAGAGGGCCGCTCCGTACGCCTCAAGCCCACTGGTCGACAACCTCAAGCGCCACGGCGACAAGGACTTCGACCGTCTGGTCGCGGCGCAGGCCGTCGAGGCCAAGCCCACGAAGACGGAGATAGCCCAGCCGACCGACAAACAGCGGCCCGCGCCCGACACCTCCGTGCGCATCTACCGGCAGGCCACGGTCACCGTCGCGGTCAAGGGAACCGACCCCTACACCTACACCCGACACCTGACCGTCGAGGTCTCCCGCGCCGATCTGAACGCGCCGTGGATGGTCACCCGCGTTCTGGGCATCGAGGAGTAGGCCGTGGACGAAAAGGACATCGCCCGCGCCGCTGTGCAGGCCACCGGCATCGTCAAGAAGGTGGGGGCGGCCAAATTCGGCATCATCGGCGTCGCCGTCTTCGTCGCCGGCCTGCTTCTCATGGGCCTGCTCTTCCCGGCAGGCAAGGCGTCGGCGGCCTCCTGCTCCGACAGCGGTGCCGGCACGGACGACACGACACCGATTTCGGACACCGGAGGGGGCCAGGGCCAGGCGAGCGGGTCGCTGCGCCAGAAGCAGATCGGCTTCGCCAAGGACATCGACGCCGTCGCCGTCAAGCTCAAGTTGCCCGGCAGGGCCACCCTGATCGCGCTGATGACCGCGATGCAGGAGAGCACTCTGCAGAACCTCGACCACGGAGACCGCGACTCCGTGGGACTCTTTCAGCAGCGGCCGTCGATGAAGTGGGGCAGCAAGGCCCAGATCATGGACCCATCGTTCGCCGCGGAGTCCTTCTTCAACGGCCGCGGTGGCAACTCCGGGCTCGTCGACATCAAGAGCTGGCAGCTCAAGCCCCTGGGCGAAGCCGCTCAGGCCGTGCAGAAGTCGGCCCACCCCGAGTTGTACGCGGGACACGAGAACGCGATGCGCAAGCTCGCCAAGGACGCCGGTCTCGATCTCGAGCGCGCCGGTAGTGCCGGCGGCAATCAGGCTGGTGGCGACAAGGCCGACGAAGACGTGACGAGCGAGAACAGCGACTGCGGCCTCAACAAGCCCGCCCCCAGCGGAGGTGGCGGAAAGTTCACCGACGGCAAGCAGACATACACGCTCAACAACCCGCGGACGGTCGAAGAGGCCATCGCCTGGGCCAGAGCACATGCTGGCGCGAACTCCACCAAGGAGTGGGAGCAGGCGTGCCTCGCGTACACCGCGATCGTCTACGGCTGGTCCTTCAGTGGTGTCAACTATGCGATCGACCACTACAAGGTCGTTCCGCGCAGCATGCAGCACGACAAGGACCGCAACCCGCCGCCGGGCGCACTCATGTACTGGGACACCGGCCACCGGGCTGGACACATCGCGGTCTACCTCGGCAACAACAAGGTCGCCTCGAACGACATCCTCAGGCCCGGCTACATCGACATCGTCGACGCCGAACTGTTCGAGACGAAGTGGAACGCGACCTACATCGGTTGGACGCCGCCTGTCTTCCCCAAGGCCGGCTGAACCGGAGGGTGTGACGAGGATTCGCAGTTGGCACAAAGGAGGAGGCGCCCTTGGCTCGCCGCCCGCACAGTTGACGCGCCAACAGCACGCTGACGCCGTCCTCAGGGAGCGACGCCAGCCTTGCGCCACGCGGTGAGGATCTCGTTCACCGCCTGGACTGCATCCGGGGCGTTGCCTTGCTTGAGGGCGAGGTGTGTGGCGAGTGTACGGACGGCGGCGATGCCGAGGCAGAGGACGGCGAGCACGCGCTCCAGACGTTCGACAAGGCCGTGCAGATCGGTGTCGTAGGTGTCGAGGTAGAGGGAGAGCAGGTCGGCTAGCCGCGCAGCTTCGACGTCGCCGTCGCGCGCACCTACAAGAGCCCTGTGGCAGTCCCATACAGCGCGCAGGGCGTACTCCGGCAGCACCATGATCCTGAGATTCTCAAAACCGTGATCAACCGTGGGGCAGTCACCGACCCAGTCGGCCGCGATCTGCCAGGGCAGCGGCGGCAGGACATAACGCGCATCGTCACCGGTCGCCAAAGCGGCTGCCTGAACAGTCCGCAGGGCCTCACCCACCAACCGCGCCTCCTCGCTCCACTCGACGCTCGACGGCAGGAGAACAGGACGGTCATCGCTCATCCCCCGAGCCTAGCGGCTCGACCGTCCCCAGATCCGGGAGACAAGGGGGCCCGGTCGGCGCAAGTCGACTGGCCTCTCGGGCACCATGACTCGGCCTGCCGACGAGGTCCTCGCCGAGGCGGGAAGAGCACCGCATCACCACAGCTCAGAGCCCGCACGGCGGCTCGCCAGCGTGACAGCCCCACGTCGTTCGACATGTAACATTTTACAAAAAGCGAGGGCGAGTGTAATATCTTACTTGTCGGTCGGGAGGGATCCCGCCGAACGCCGCGGGCCCGATCCCCCCTCGGGCGCGGCTGATCCGGCCGGCTATGCCGGCCGATGACCGCCGTCCCGCGCCCGCGCCCCCACCGATGGGCGCGGGACGGCGGCTCCTCTCTCCCGTGTCCGCCCGCCGCAGTTCCGGTGGGCCGCCCCTCAGCCCGGAGGTCCAGTGACCCATCTCGCCGATCTGTTCTCGCCGGCTGACCTGGCCCGCGCGGTCGACCAGGGTCACGTGGTGCGCAACCGCCACCCTCGCCTCCCGCTGGTCATGCTCAGTTACACCCGGGCCTGTCAGTACGTCGGCGCCTGGACCGCAGTGACCACCCGCTGTCGCGGCCTGGTCGTCGACGAGCGCACAGGCACCGTCGTTGCCTGGCCGTTCGAAAAGTTCTTCAGCGTTCCCGAGCACACGCTGGGCCGGCCGTACGCGCCCCCGCTTCCCGATGAGCCTTTCCAGATCTACGACAAGATCGACGGCACCCTCGGAATCCTCTTCCACTTCGGCGGACGCTGGTACACCGTGTCCAGGGGCTCCTTCGCCTCGCCGCAGGGCCAGTGGGCGCAGCGGTGGCTCGACAGCCGGGACACCTCCCGGCTGCGGCCGGGCACCACGTATCTGGTGGAGATCGTCTACCCGGGCAGCCGGATGGTCGTCGACTACGGCGGCCGGCAGGACCTGGTCCTGCTGGCCGCCTACGGCACCGACGGGCAGGAGCTCGACCTCTCCGACGCGGCCGCCCACTGGAGCGGCGTCGGCTCAGTGGTGTGCTGCTGGCCCTCGATGCGGATGGCCGACCTGCTGGCGCTCACGAAGGACAACCGTCGCGTCGACGGAACGGCGGTCTCCGGCCTCGGCGCTGAGGGCTACGTGCTGCGGTTCGCCTCCGGCGTCCGCGCCAAGGCCAAACTCGCCCAGTACGCCCACCTCCACAAGACCGCTACCGGCGTGACGGAGACGAACGTCTGGCGCTACCTGGGCATGACCAGGCTCACCGGACACCCCGTCAAGAAGGTGGCCATCGCCGTGGACTGCTCGGTGGCCGAGGTCACCGAGTTGACCAACAGCACGGCGGGACCGATGGAGGCCCTGCTGCGCACCGTGCCCGATGAGCTAGACGGCTGGGTCCGCAGCGTGATCGCTTCCCTGGAGAAGCAGGCCGAGCAGTTGCGGCGGGACATCGAGAACGCCTTCGCCGCGCGAGCCCACCTGACGGGGGACCGCCGGACCTTCGCCCGTGCGGTTCTGCCGCTCGACAAGGTCGTCCGCGACGGGGTTTTCGTGCTCCTTCGCCACGGTGACCCCGCTCTGCATATCTGGCACGCCATCCGGCCCGTACCGGTCTCCGGAACGGTCGACGGGGCTACCGCCTGACGCGGACGGTCCCCGCCCTCCCCGGGCCGGGGCGGCATACGCGCCCACAATCTCACCCTCTGAAGGAGCGACCGCTGAACGCAACCACGTCAACACCACCGGCTCAGCCTGAACAGGCGGCTACCGGAGCGCTGTTCGGACTGGCGCTCGGTGATGCGCTGGGCTTTCCCACCGAGTTCGTCGGTGTCGCCGAGATCCTCAGCACCGCAGGCCCCTGGCGGCGCATGGATATGCCCACGCCGGCGCTGGTCACCGACGACACCCAGATGACTTTGGCCGTTGCCCGGGCCGTGAACACCGCCATGGACCCGGGGGGCGCTGAGCGGCTGGATCCGCATCGGTTCGAGCACGCGCTCGTCCGCGAGTTCGTGCGCTGGTACGACGCGCCGGACAACGACCGCGCCCCCGGTATGACCTGTCTGGCGGCCTGTGCCCGGCTGAAAGGCGGCAGGCCGTGGCGGCAGGCGACCGAGGCCGGTTCCAAGGGCTGCGGCGCCAATATGCGCGTCGCGCCGCTCGGCCTGGTCCCGTCCCTGAACTCCGAGGAACGGGCCGGCGCCGCGCAGCTCCAGGCCGCTCTGACACACGGGCACCCCACGGCGCTCGCCGCTGCCGACCTCACCGCCCACGCCGTCTGGCTGCTCCTCCAGGGCACCGAACCGGAACGGCTGCCGGAGATGCTGCGCGCGTACGCCGCGTCCCAGCGCACGCGCTACCACGAGAGGTGGCTCGGCGATCTCTGGAAGCGCGGCCCTGGGCGGACGCCCGCCGCGTTCATCGCGCGGGGCTGGGACGAGACCCTCGGCGCGCTCGACCGACTGGACGCCGCCCTGGCCGCTCCGGCCCCTGGTGAAGACCCCTGCCTCGTCACGGGCGCCGGATGGGTCGCCGAAGAAGCCCTGGCCACCGGCCTGCTGTGCTTCCTTCTCTTCCCCCGGGATCCGGTGACGGCGCTGCGCCGGGCGGCTTGTTCCTCCGGCGACTCCGACTCCATCGCCTGCCTCACTGGCGCCTTCGCCGGCGCGTTCCACGGAGTCGGCGCCTGGCCGACGCGGTGGACCGAACGCATCGAGCACCGAGACACCCTGGCCGCCCTCGGCGCCGGATGGGACCGCTGACCACGCCACAGGCCACGCCGGCCGCAGAACGGAGCCCCATGACGCACGCCGATGTCTCCCCGATCGCCCCCGTCCCCGACCTGTCGGACCTGACGGGCATGCCCGACGGGCCGCCGCCCGTCGCCGACGCCCTGCGGAACATCAACGCGTGGGACGGCGCGGGCATGAGCGCCCACCTGGTCGCCGCCGCGCGGCGGGCTGCGAACAGCGCAGCCCAGCGTGCGGGCCAGATCCAGAGCACCGGCCGAGGCGTACGCGAGTGGCACAACGGCGTTCATGCCGCGGTGCTGTCGTCGCTGGCCGCCGCCGAGACGAACGCCCCCGAGGCCGAACGGCCGTGGCACGCGGCACGGCTTGACGCATACGCCGCCGCCTATGGGCTGCGCGGCTGGTACCGGTACACCGACTTCCGTGGCCAGCACGCGGTGCAGGTCAACCTGGTCCGCTCTCACATCGACGGCGATCGCGGCCGCTACTTCGCAGCCAGCCACGGGCCGGCCGGAAGCGCGATCAACCCCGGGCCCTTCAGTACCTGCGTGGTGGACCGGGACAGCCACCGCAGGGTCTACGAAGCGATCTCGCCCGGTATCGCCCGGCAGTGGATCGAGCAGCACGAATCCGGTGACGCAGCAGCCGAACCGGCATGTGCCTGACCGTCCCGATCCGGGCGGCAACCAGGGACACCACGAATCCCGCACCCACACAGACCTTCCCGTCCGCACCGCTGCCGCGGTGCCAGCCACAGCAGAGCGAGAATCCGTGAGCGACTTCGAGAACTACGCCATCCAGCACCCCGACGGCCGATGGCTCTACCACCTGCCCGCCCCCGGCGAGAGCCGCCTCGCACCGGTCACCGGCATGTATGCCGACGACCAGCCCATGAGCGCCCTTGGTGACCGGCCCGGGGCCTGGTGGGCCGCCGACCACCAGGCCGAGAAGATCACGGCCCGCATGCAGCCGCGGCCCGTACCGGTCCGCTACGAGCTCACCGACCAGTCCGTCCTGTCCAGCCGCTACCCGGCGCAGCTCAGCGTCGAGGACTGGCGCGACCGTACCGACGAGGACGAGAACTACTACCGGTTCTACCGAGCGGTCACCGAAGAGCAGCCGCCGCTCGCCTACGAGTACGACGGTCCGTTCCGCGTCCTTCAGGGGAGCGAACCGCCGTCTCCCGATGCCCCTCAGTGGGTCGCGAGGATGCCGCGTTCGCTCACCGAGCGTCCCGAGTTCCTCCATTGCTTCCCGGGCTACATTCCCGGCCTCCGCAGCCAGCTGGCCACCCTGATCAAGCGGATGCCGCATGTGCAGTACTGCCTCGACGGCCGCGACGGCAGGCCGGGCGGGCTCTACGTCACCATCCGGGTTCCCTTCCACGAGCCCGTCTCGCGCTGGCAGCCGAACCTCGGGAAGAACCTGCGCGAACTGAAGTCCGGCAGCAACGTTCCGGTCCTCGTCACCCGGGAGATGTACCTCCCCGTCGGGGACCGCGTCCTGGCCGACCGGTTCGCGGACGCCCTGGCCGAGTGGGAGCAGCAGGTCTCCTTCTGGACCGGTCTCGTCCGGGACGCGGGGGTCAAGGCGTGCAACCACTGCGGTGGCACCGGGCATGTCCTCGACGCCCCGAAGCTGCCCGGCCCCGGCTCCGGCGCCACGGCCTCGTCGTCGCGCTGAGCAATCTTCCGGCACCTCGCCAGCCGTTCCCCTGATGACCGCACCGCCGCGAGTCCAGTCCGCTTCCGAGCTGTTCATGAGCTCGTGACCGCCGGGGCCGCCGTCGGTCTGTTCCACCTGGGGACACCGGATGCCGTACCCCGAAGGCCGGCCCGCCACTTCGTGGAGTGCACCACCTTCACCGCCGAGTAGAGCGGGGAGCGGACAGCGCCAGCCCGGGCGTCACGACACCGGCGCCTGGGCCCCTGCCTCCCCGCTACCGTCAACAACCTCCTGGAGGAAGCCCATTACCGTTGAGACCGTCTCGACACCGACCCTGTTCAACGCGTCGACAGCCACCAGAACCCCAGTGGAATACGTGATCAACTGGGGTCGGGGCGTCGACTCCACGGCCTACCTGGTGGCCGTGCTGGATGACCTTGAGGCACACGGGATCGACCCCGAGCGCACATGCGTCATCACGATGGCGACCGGCGACGAATGGGCCGACACCGATGCCGACGCCGAGCGTTACATCCTGCCGCTGCTCAGGGAGAAACGGCTCCGGCTGGTCCAGTTGGCGCGTGCCGGTCAGCCCACGAGCGCCGGCATCGACGTTCTTGACGACTCCCGCAGTCCCGAGCGGCTGATCCGCCGCGGCCGGTGGGCCCTCTGGGACGAGATGGAGGCGAACGGGACCGTCCCGCAGCAGGGCGGAGTACGCAAATGCAGTATCCGGGCCAAAGGTGAGGTCGGAGACCTTTGGTGCAAACAGAACACCGACGGGCCCTTCAGTCAGATGATCGGCTTCAACGCCGACGAGACGGGCCGCCGTGACCGCGACCAGAGGGAGAGCAAACTCCCCCAGCGCACCGGGGTGTACCCGCTCATCGACTGGGGATGGGGGCGCCAGAAATGCGAAGACTTCCTGTTCGAGCGGTTCGGAGTGCGGTGGAAGAAGTCCTACTGCACCTTCTGCTGCTATCCGGTATCGATGGGCGCGCTGCCCGCTCACCTGGACCGGATGCGGTCCTTTCCCGAGGTCGCCGGCCGGGTCCTGAGACTGGAGTACACGTCCATGCGTCTCAACCCGAACAGCCGACTGTTCGGGCGCCGTTCGCTGTTGGAACAGTTCGATCCCTCGCGTCGCGAGGACCACGCCGTGCTGGAAGCCTTCGCCGCAGAGCTCGAGTCGTGTGACTGGGCCATCTACCACCTGCGCCGCATCCTGCCGGCGAGTGCTGCCGACCCGACCGTCCGCGCACAGGCGCTGCGGTCGGTGAAACGGCTGCGCACTGGGGACCGGGTCCTCCTCAACCGGACCGTCGAGCGCATCGGTATCCGACCTGGCCGGCGCGTCGAGCACGAGAGCGTGTACGGATCGGTGCGCACCTGGCGTCGCGAGAGGGGCAAAGTGCTGCCGATGACCGAGGACTTCATCGTCACGGCCCCGGCCTTCGTCGTCGACAAGCAGAAGAAGGTCTTCGAGGAAAAGTGGGCCGCGTACACGGGTGCCCCGCTACCGAGTCTCCCCGGAACATGATCCTGACAACGCTGGGTAGATCCTGCCGGAATGCGGGCCGGGAGATGCCTGAGTGCCTCTGTCAGAACTTCGCCATGGTGCGCACCGAGACGGCGCATCTCCCTGTGAAAGCACGGTGCCGCCTCGCGAAGCGGGGTCCGACTGTCAGCGCTCCTCGCTATCGTGAGAGCACGGCAAGTCGCGTACGCCGTTCGCCGCTGCCCGGGCCCACGCCTCGGACGTCGTCGGTCAAGGTCTCCTGGGGCCCGTGGAGTTGATGTTCTGTCCTGCACACCGGCCATGCTGTATGCGGCTGGCGGGAGCGTGGGGACCGGCCGGTCCGAGGAGTGCGTCATGCCGAAGAAGCAGTCGACCGCCGCGCGCGAAGGCGAGAAGTACACCGCCGCTCTTCGCCGGGAAGCCGAGAATCCGGCCGCCCCGACCACCTACAGCTATGTCCCCGTCGACGACGCCGGCGACGACCACGTATGGGCCCGCATCGTCGAGGACTGCCCTCGCTGCCCCTGCCACGCCGCACGCGTGTGCGCTGATGGCCTCTGGCACCAGGCGTCCCGCCCCACGCACGCGGGCGGGACTCCCTACTCCGGTCTCTGCCCCTGCGAGGAGGCGGCCAAAGTCCCCGAACCCCGGCGGCTCACCATCGCCTTCAAGGGAGTCATCAGGACCCTTGAAGCGGAATACCACCGGCACGGCGTGATGCGTGGGCGCCTGCGCGTGCTGGGCCACCCCTTCCGCGGCGAGCCTGACGACGGCTCAGCGCCCAACCGCTGTGGCATGGTCCTTACTCGCTCGAAGGTCATGCGGACCGCCCGCGATGACCGCGGAGACACCTGGTTGGTCCGTACGCGCGCGTCCGTCGGCGGACGGCCTGCCGCCATCACCGGATGGTGGTCAGATGAGGCACCGGAGGACTAGGCCAGACCGGGAGCCTACGAATCGTAGGTTCAGGCACTGAACCCGTACGCTGAACTGAGCCGTCCCGGTGGCCTCCCCCGTGCCACCGGGACGGCTGTCGTACGTCCAGAAGCGGGGGCCGGCGGTCCGGGGCAGACGGCGGTCGCACGCTCCGGCGCAGCGACGGCCGAGTCGCCTGCGGATCGTTCTCAGTTCCGGGCGGATTCGGGGCCCACGCCTCGATCGAGCTGCCGGACGGCCAGGCGGCCGCCGATGAGGGCACCGGCGAGCTGGATCGTGAGGAGGGTGGCGCATCCGGCGAGGAGCCGGGGCCAGGTGAGTTCATGACCTCCGCGCGGCAGGACGATCGCGGCCATCGCTGCCGAGCCGATGATGCCGGGGACCAGCATCCCGTACGCGAGAAGTCGGACGAGCAGTCGAGTGCTCACAGGGTGCACGAGGTGTCCTTCCTGGGGTTCGGCAACGTGGTCTGTCAGGTATGGGTGTTCCACCGGCGGGCGTACCGGTATCCCCACGCTCCGCTCGCCACCGCCGCCAGCGCGGCCCACGGGAACGGTTCGGCGCCGGACGCTGCGCAGCACCCGAGGGTGACGAAGGCCCCCGCGAGTGCGGGGATGAGAGCGAACCCCACGCGGTGGGGACGGTCGACGGTAGCCATGTGGTCATCCTGCCAGGAGAGGCGGGTCAGGTTTCCGCCTTGGGGAATCACCCGTTAACGACAAGTAACATTTGACATCATGCGCACGCGCTTGTAAAGTCTTACTTGTCAAATGGGGCGTCGGCCCCGCCCCTTAGCCCCGAAGGACTCCCGATGGCCTCCATATCTTCCTCCGCCTTCTCCATCAGCCACCGCGGGCGCCAGCAGCACCGGGCCGACGCCGAGGCGTGGGCGGCCATCCACTCTGCTCTCGACAACGCCGTGTCGACCCTCACCGCCGGCAACACCACTCTGCCCAGCGCCACGACGGGCCGGGATGCACGCGCGCAGCTGGTGGCCGCCCGCTTCCTCTTCAACCGCCAGGCCGAGCGGTACATCGCCGCCGCCCGCACCCGAGTGGGCCGGGCCTGGCGCCGCCGCCAGGTCACACGGAGCAGCTTCACCAAGGCGCTCGACGACGCCGCGGCGTACCTGACGCGGCTGGAGAGGGACCACGAGGGCCCCTTCTTCCTGCCCCAGCTGTTCGTGCGCTCCAGCAGCGGCCTGCCCGTGCGAGGCCACCGCGCCCCTGGCCGGCATCGCGCCGCGGCCGCCGCCTGAGCTACCGACTCCGCCTCCGAGAAAGGGACTTGCCTTTGGATACCGCCATCGAGCTGAAGCGCAGCAAGATCCAGGCCCACGCCGGCCGAATCGGCCGCGCCCTGTGCGAGGTACTGAACAGCGGGGCTATCGAAGGCGGAGGGTGGAGCCATCGCGTCGACAAGGAGACGTACTACCTGAGCCTCTCCCTGTTCCACCCCCGCGGGCTGGAGCTGTCGCTCCGCCACCAGAACACCCACCTCAAAGGGGACGCCGGCCGCAGGCTCACCGTCGCGGGCGTCTATCCCTCGGGGTACGGCGGCCTCACCGCGGACAAGATCACCGTGGGCGTCGGCACGCGCGCGTCCCACATGGCGTCCCGCATCGTCACCCACCTGCTGCCGGACTACCTCAAGTACCTCGATGTCGCCCTGGCCGAGGAGCGCCAGGCCCAGCAGGACCGGCGAGCGCGCCGGCTGATGAACCACCACATGAAGCTGGCCCTGCCGGCCCTGCACCCCGCCGGGTGGGAGACCGAGCAGAGCGAGTCGTCGCGCAACCGGTCGTTCTGGTACGCCTCCTCCTGCGACAACGCATACCCGCCCGCATACGCGGGCGGCGAGGTCCGGCTGAGTACCGACGCGTCGGAGGCCGAGATCAAGCTCAACCGCGTACCGGCGGCTCTCGCTCTGCGAATCCTCGGCCTGCTCAACCCGAACCCGGCCGTGGAGGGCATCGTCATGCCGCGCGGCATCGCGCCGAAGCGGCGCGCACTGTCGACAGTGCGGATCATCTCCGGCGAAGTGCTGCCGCCGTCCGTCCCCCGCACAGCAGCTCCGGAACCCGCGCCGCAGACCCGCGCCGAGGCCACCCGGCAGTAATCGCAGGTCAGCCCAGGGACACCACACCGCCGCACCGCGCAACCGCCCCTGCCTGGACGGCCCGCACATTCAGGAGAGGCCCCTATGCAGCAGAAGCCCAGCCACCCGCGGCCGCTGTTCGCCGTCACGTTCCACGACGCGATGTCCGTCGGCCACCCGGCCCGCTTCACTTCCGTCGAGGACGTCGAGAGCCTCGCCAGCGCCTTGAACATCACCGCGCCGCCGTCCGACCCGGTGCTCACCTACGCCAACGACGGCCGCACCCCGCTGCACAGCGTGGTGCCCCTGAACCTGGACTGGCGGACCATGACCTCGGCCGAAGCCGAGGCGGCTGCCGGAGCCCTGAACGGAACGCACTGGCTCCACTCCGAACCCGGCCCGTTCTCACGCCATCAGTACGAATCCCCCGGCCTGGCAATCGGCGGAGTCATCCGCTCCGGCACCGCGATGGGCAACCGCGTCGCGGTGACCCCCTATGTCGTCGGCCTGGCGAGCGAATCGGGCGATGAGACGTGCCTCTTCCTGGCCCGGCACGCACCTGCGGCATGGGCTCGCGGCGAGCATGCCCCGCTCGTGGCTGAAGCCGACAAGGTGGCTGCCGTTCTGGCCCGGGTCGGGATTCTTCCCGACACGGATGGTCCGGGGCACTTCAACGTCAGCGAGGGAGCCCGCCCCGGCACGGTCCGGCTCACAGCCACCGGTGAGTCCTGGTTCAGCGAGAGCGCGGCCATGGTCGACGCCTTGCACCGCGACGACTACACGGCCGAGGAGACCCGGGACGCCGACGTCCTGACCGTCCGAGTCGCCACGCAGTCCGAGACCGCCGCACGCCGTGAGGCCACCGCGCACACCCTCATGCCCTGAACACCACGGCTGCACCCGAGGTCCAGGTCTTCGAACCGCTGCCCCGTCCTTGATCCCCCTGCCACCGAAAGGCGCCGCCCCTGCGTCACCTGTTGGACTACGGCTACACCGAGCCGATCGACCTCACCGGCTTGAACGCCGAGGACCTGCGCGAACTCGCCGCTCCCTGGCCCGTCGAATGGCTCTTCCCGCCCCGCGACGGCGAGCCCGAGCGCGTGGTGAACCTGTTCAGCGGCCCCGGCGGATGGTGCGTTGGCATCCGCGATGTCCTGAGACGGCCCGCCGACATGGTCGGCGTGGAGATGCACAAGGACGCCGCCGCCACCGCCGAGGCCGCGGGGTTCCGCCGGATCGTCGCCGATGTGACGACGCTCGACCCGAACCATCCCGCGCTGCGCTGGGTCCGTGGCCTGATCGTCTCGGCACCCTGCCAGTGCTGGACACCGAGCGGAAAGCGGGCCGGCCACGACCACCGCAATCAAGACCTGCTGATGGACGTGTTCACCTCGGCTGCCGAAGCAACGTTCGGCCACTTCCACGACGCCGGCCCCTGCGAGTGGGAAGGCGACTGCTCCATCTGCGCCGACCCGGACTGGGACGGCTACAGCGGGTTCACCGGGCCGCTGCTCACGCTCGACGAAGTACGGGCACCGATCGAGCAGATGACCGACGCGCGGGTCGGCCTCCTGGCCGAGGTGCTGATCTGGGCACTCACTCTGACGTGGCGGTACGCCAACCTCGAATGGCTCGCGATGGAGCAGTCGAGCGCCCTGCCCGAGGACGTACTGGACGCCATCAAGGATGAACTCCTGTGCGCCGACTGGGTGGACGCGAGATACCGGGTTCTCGACGCCGTGGACTACGGTCTCGCCTCACGGCGCAAGCGGGTCTTTCTGATCGCGTCCCGGTGCCACTTCCTTGACGTCGAAGCTCTCACTCCCAAGCGGCCCTTCCGGCCGGTGTCCGCAGCTGCTGCGCTGCACTGGCCTGCCGGCGTCCGCGTGAATACGCGAGGCGAGCGAAAGACACCCGGCGGCAACGAGTGGAGCGCCGACAAGCCCTCCATCTCCATCACCAGCAAGATCCGCGGCTGGTATTGGGCCCACGACAAGGACCGCCGGTTCTCTCTGGACGAGGCGGCCCTCCTGGTCGGCTTCGCACCGGGCTACCCCTGGACCGGATCGCGCAGCGGCTGCTGCCAGCAGATCGGCGATGTCGTCGCCCCGACGATGAGCTGCGTCGTGATCGGCGCCCTTCTCAGGGAGCCGTGGGAGCCCCGGCTGCGCGACTACCTCCACGTGATCTACCGCCTCGCCGAGAGTAACGAGCTCTACGACGTCGCGGCCTGACCCGTGCCGTGACCGAGACCCCGCCCCCCCCCAAAGAAGGGACACCACTTCATGCACCCCTACAGCCCGGAGAGCAAGTTCGCCGACGAGCCCGTCCTGATCCGGCAGTTCGGCGATGTCGTCGCCCCGACGATGAGCTGCGTCGTGATCGGCACCCTTCTCAGGGAGCCGTGGGAGCCCCGGCTGCGCGACTACCTCCACGTGATCTACCGCCCCGCGTAGAGCAGCGAGCTCGATGACGCCGCGGCCTGAACCGCCTTGTGCATCCCGCTGTCTTTCCGCTTTCCGCTGGCGTGGCCGGGACCCCGGCCCCCAAGAAGGGACCACCACTCCATGCACCCCTACAGTCCGGAAAGCGTCGTGATCGCCGACGAGCCCCGTCCGATCCTGCTCTGGGCCGCCAGCCACCTCGAGCGCGTCGGCCTCCACCAGGGCAGTCGCCTCTTCAACGGCCCCGGCCGCATCGTCACGCTGGCCTGCTGGCCGCGCGGCGCCATCGAGGTCG
The DNA here is from genome assembly GCF_040681655.1 of Streptomyces sp. NPDC051662. Lineage (NCBI taxonomy): Bacteria > Bacillati > Actinomycetota > Actinomycetes > Kitasatosporales > Streptomycetaceae > Streptomyces > Streptomyces sp. NPDC051662. Next base: position 247,064 of record NZ_JBFAZD010000010.1, on the reverse strand, counting down.
CCGCCGGCCACGGCCGCGTAGGCATGAGGCGCACGTACGACTGGGACCGGATCCACGCCGCCCGCGATCAGGCGTTGCTCGCCTTCGCTGAGCACCTCACCGGCCGGCTGCTGGACCGTGCTGATCCCCGCGCAAAGGACCAGGCCCGTAACGCCGTCGACCGCTGGAGCGCCGAGCCGGGCCGCACGGCCAGTGAGGCGGCCAAGGCCCTGCGTGCCACCGCCGACGCGCTCTCCGGCCTCCTGCCCGCCCCTCCTGCCTGACCGGGACCATCGGCCCCGTCCCGTCATCCGTCCGCGGAAGGAATCTCCCTTTGACCCATCACGTCATCCAGTTCTCCGGCGGCATCGGCTCCGCCCTCACCGCGCTGCGCGTCGCCGAGTGGCGCGGAACCCAGGACATGAGCCTCCTCATAGCCGACACGCGGGCCGAAGACCCGGACCTGTGGCGCTTCTCCGGCGACGTCGCCCGGTACCTCGGCCTAGAGCTGACCGTCGTACGCGACGGGCGTGACCCCTGGCAGGTCTTCGCCGACCAGCGGTTCCTCGGGAACGACCGGCTCGCCCCGTGCACGTTCATCCTCAAGCAGAAGCCGTGCCGGACGTGGATGACCGAACACGCCCCGCCCGGCGACACGATCGCCTACGTCGGCATCGAGCCCAACGACCGCGACCGGCGCCGTATCCCCGCCATCGCCCGCAACTGGCAGCCCTGGCGTACCGAGTTCCCGCTCGCCGATGGTCCCGACGCCACCAAGGACCAGCTCCTGGACGAGGTCCGTGCACTCGGTATCCGGCCGCCGCTGCTGTACGAACTCGGCTTCCCGCACAACAACTGCTCCGGATCGTGCGTCCGGGCCGGACAGCGCCAGTGGAAGCACCTGCTCGCCACCCTGCCCGAGCGCTACGCCTACGCCGAGGCCAAGGAAGAGGAGCTGCGCGAGCTCCTCGGCGATGTCGCGATCCTGCGCGACCGCCGCGGGGGAACAAGCCGCCCGCTGCCGCTGGCCGAGCTCCGCACCCGCGAGCAGAACGCGGCCTGAACTGCCGCCGCCTCGACCCGCGTCGACGGCACCCGCCCGTTCACACCGGCCGCGCGTCCACCACACCGACCTCTGGAGGTCACCTCTGCTTCCGAACCACCACTCCCCCGTCCCCGGCCGGCCCGCGTCTTCTCCCCCGCCGCGGTCTCCGCGCGCCGTACCGCAGCGGCCCGACGGAGCCGCCCTCGGCGAGGCGGTGGCCGAGACCTGGTATCGCACTTATGGGCGCGGCCGCATCGACATCCCCTGCGGCGTGGTCGCCGCCCTCGCGCTGTGGCCGCACAAGAGCTCCGGCGCCTCCCATGCCCCGGACCTGGCCCGCTACTTCATCACTCAGCCGGCAACCCGGTGGCCGCCGACGGTCGGGCAGGCGGCCGCGGTGCACTGGCTCCGGCGGCCGGACCTGATCAGCGTCGCCGGCCCGATGCTGCGCTGGTACAAGGAGGACCTCTCGGGCGACACCCTCTACGCCATCAAGGCGGTCGCCGATACCGCGCTCAAGCACGGAGTGCTGCTCCATACCGGGGACACCGATCCCTACATGCGCTCCCACATCGACGTGATGTCCTGGACGCTCGTCTGCCTGCGCCACCGCGAAGACCGGTCGTGGCTGGCCGAGCACCACACCCCGGACGACGTGGCCGATCTGCTCGTCTCCCTGGGGATCGGTGACGACCCTCCGCTGGCCGCGTCCCTGCACGAACCGGCCGGAGGCACGGGCAATATCTTCCGGGCCGTCGCCCAGCACCTGCGCGAACGCGGCATCGACCCCGGCGGCTGGACATGGAGCCTGCAGGACCTGGACCCCCTGGCGGTGGCCGCCGCAGCGGTCAACTTTCTGGTGTGGGAGCTGGGCCCGGGCGCGAACGCCTGCTGCGGCAACACACTCAGCGAAGGCGACCTGACGGGCCGAGCACTCGCGCTCCGTGCGGAAGCGGAGGACCGCCGCCGCGCACTCCTCACCAGTGCGGAGCAGGGCGCTGCCTTCCTGCGCGCGGTGCGCAGCCTCGGTGTCGCGTCGTAGGGGCGAGCGCCAGGCGCCACGCCTGCGCGAAGTCCCGGAGCCACCAGCCGCCCAGTCGAGAGGCCACCCGTGCACTCAACCGCTGCCAGTCCGCCGTTGCCGCCCGCGGCGGCCGCCTGGATCCGCGAACACGTCATCCCCGGCCGCGTCCGCAGTTACGGGCACGGCCCTCACCACTGCCCCGTGTGGGGAAATTGGTGCGGCCGCTGCCCCGCGGCCCTGTGCTCGTCATGCCGCCTGGGCTATCACCGCTGTGCGGAACGGGTCTACGCCGAGTATCCCGAGACCGGCATCTTCGGCGCCGACGGCAGACCGATCGCCGGCCCGCACCTGTGGGACACCTTCGGCGCCCGGGAAACCCGTGTGTGGATCGCGCCCCGACCCTGCGCGTGCGGATGCGTCGCCCGCCCGTCGGCGGCGGTGCCCAGCCCCGTTGCTCCGCCGCGGCGGAGTGGCGCCACGGAGGACGCGGGTAACTGCCGCACGCTGCCGTCGGCAGGTGAACAGGCTGCCTTGTTCTGACCTGCCGGCCCGCAGACGCCGGCGGGCCGCATACAGGTGGCGGCCTGCCGAGGATCAGGCGGGCCGGCCGGGCCAGGGCTCTCAACGCTCCGGGCTGTCTCCCGGTCCGCGAGCGAGGCCCCTGTTGACACGTAAGATTTGACGTCGCACCCCCACTCGTGTAATATCTTACTTGTCAACAGGGGAAAGGCCCCAAGGGACAAAACGAGGAGTCGCACTTGTCGCACGGTCTTGAGGTTCACGTCGATGGCACCGCTTCCTTCGTCTCCGCCAATGGAGTCGACGCCTGGCACCGTCTGGGCACCGTTACCCAGGGCGCGCTGACCGCCGAGGAGGCTCTGGAGAAGAGCTACCTGTCCGGCTGGAATGTGCGCAAGATCGGCGGCGTGAACGCCGTCGAGATCACCGAGCACGGTGTCACCCGCATCGACTCGCCGGACGACTTCTTCACCGTCCGCGACAACCCCAAGACCGGCGCAGTCGAGCGCCTGGGCACCGTGGGCAGCAAGTACGAGCCGGTCCAGAACGAGGCCCACACCGAGATGCTCAATCTCCTCGTGGACGAGTCCGGCGCGAACTTCGAGACGGCCGGTTCCCTGCACGGCGGCAAGAACGTCTTCGTGACGATGAAGCTGCCGATGGGCGTACAGGTCGGCGGCTTCGACCGCCACGACCTCTATCTCGCCGGTCTCAACAGCCACGACGGCTCCAGCGCCTTCCGCCTCCTGCTCAGCCCGACCCGCGTCGTGTGCGCGAACACCGCGTCCATGGCCCGGCGCGATGCTCAGGCGTCGTACTCCATCCGTCACACCGTGGGTGCGAAGGGCAAGATCGCCGAGGCCCGCAAGGCCCTGGACATCGTCTTCGCCTACGTCGAGTCCTTCGAGCGCGAGGCCGAGAAGCTCATCAACGAGAGCATGACGCTCGGCGAGTTCGAGAAGGTCGTCGAGCAGATCTGGCCGATGGATGAGCCGAACCCCGGCAAGCGGAAGGTCAACAACCACCGCGCGCGTATGGGCACCCTGCGCAACCTGTTCGAGAACGCCGAGACGCAGGCCGCGATCCGTGGCACCCGCTGGGCCGGTTACAACGCCATCACCGAGTACCTCGACCACCACGCCCCGGCGGGCAAGAACCCGGTCAAGGCCGCCGAGATCCGCGCGACACGCACGCTGACCACCTCCAGCGACGCCACCAAGGACAAGCAGAAGGCATTCGACCTGCTCGCGCTGGCGGTCTGACCGGCTGACGGCCGCCGGGCACTTGCCCGGCGGCCTGGCCCCGGCCACGCCAAGCCCCAAACGTTGCTCTACCTCACAGACCACGACACCCCAACCCGCAGCACTCACGTACGCCTCGTACGCGCCCTGGGAGGAGTGGAAGGTTTGCCGGGTTCGATTCCCGGCGCAAGGGCACGAAGGTCCGTGCTGTCGCGACGCCGATAGGCGCGCGTGGGTAGCTCCCCGCCTCGGAGGGTTCGACTCCCTCCCCTCCCACCACCACGGCTCGACGAGAACTCCGTCGAAAGCCAGCGCACCCCGCCGCTCGCACAGCCCGTGTGAGCCTCCGGGGCCGACGCCTCTTCCGGCTCCGGCCGCTCCCCTTCCACACCTCACGGAGGCAGCCATCCCCCTTTCTCTCACCGCAACGCCCCGCCCCACCGCCGAGGCCGTCCCGGCGCCGGTCAAACCGACCGCAGGCATGATCCTCAACCACGGCGAGCTCTCACGGGCTCTGAAGGTCGTGGAGTTCGGCGTCTGCGCGAAGTCCGCCGTGGAAGCCCAGCGCGGCGTCCTCGTCGAGACGGGCCGCAACCGCGCGAAACTCACCACGTTCGACTACGAGACGGCCGTGTCGGTCACGTTGAAGGGCCGTGCCCGGAAGGGCAGCAGCCTGCTGCACTTCGCTCAGCTGAAGAAGGCTCTCGCCGCCATGGTGGCCGGGGAGACGAAGAGCCGGGCGGAGGGCACGGTGGTGTCCCTGACCGGTGACCTGCTGTCGACGGAGCACCTGACCGTGCCCATCGCCGCGCTGGAGCGCGAAGAGTTCACCTCGCCCCCGGAGCCGCTTCCCGCCACGGTGACGGTCGATGCGGGCGAGTTCTTCGCTGAGCTCAAGCGCGTCCTGCCGGCTGTCGCACGTGACGACACCCTCCCTCTGCTTACGTCGGTGAACTTCACCCTGGCCGGCCAGACCCTCACCCTGGCCGCGACCGACCGCTACCGCCTGGCTGAAGGCCAGGTTCGCGCCGAAGCGACCATCCGTTCGCCGGACAAGCCTCTGAGCGTTCTGTTCTCCGCGTCCGTCCTGGTATCGCTGCTGAAGCAGTTCAAGACCTACGAGGGCCCCATCGGCATCGGTGTGCTGGGAGAGGACGGCGACATCCCGCGCGCCACGCTGACGCTGGGAGACACCCAGATCACCGTCCGGGCCCGGGACGGGAAGTTCCCGAAGTACACAGCGATGTTCCCGACCGCGTTCGCCGCGAGCATCCGCATGGACCGGGCGACGCTGGTGCGCGCGGCGAAGAAGAGCATGGCCATGGTTCAGGCCGTCGGCAGTACGGGCAGCCCCGTCGCCCTGCTGTGGAGCCAGGAAGGCGCCCTGACCCTCGCGCCCGTTGTCGAGGACCCCGAGGCGCAGTCCCGGGTCAGGGGCATGAACGTCCCGCACACCCTCGCCTGCGGCACCGACAAGGACGTCGCGGGGCAGAGCGTCCGGTTCAACCCGGCCTTCCTGCTCGCCGCCCTGGACGCCTTCTCCCACAAGGACTCCGTCACCCTGCACGTCAAGGAGTTCGAGGACGGGCACGCCGCCAAGCCGGTGATGCTGACCGCCGACGACGGCGAGGACAGCTACCGGCACCTCCTGGTGCCGCTGCGGATCTCCCCCTCCGCGTAACCCTGCTCGGCCACTGCCTGAGACGCCCAGCCCTGTTCTGGGGCCCCTCCCTCCGAGGGGCCCCAAGACAGGCTCCCCAACGCCCACCCTGGGAGGCGGCCCGCTTGCCCAACACCTTGGACCTCGTCGACGACTTTGCCACGCGGGTCGTCCGGTACACCGGAACGGCCGACGACCTGGCACCGGGCCACACGGACTACAACTTCCCCATGCGCCCTTCGGAGTTGCTGCTGGCGTACACCCGCCGCAACGGCTCGTCGTGGCTGCTCGATCGCGTAGACGTCGTCGGATGTCGTCCGCGCGCGGACGACACGGTCAATCCGGCGTCCCGGGCCATCCAGCGCTTCCACGTGACCATCGACCCCTTCACCGTCACCACCGAGTTCGGCGTCCACGCGCCGCCCTGGTTGCGCGCCTTCGTGTGGCACCACCAGGACCCGGACGCAGTGGACCAGTCCGACGGCGGGCGAACGGTATGAGCACGGGCATGCTGCCCGCGCGCCCCGCCGCCACGCACACCGTGGAACTGGCCGCCGCCTCGATCGACGGGGCGGGCGACTTCCCTTACGCCCTGTCCACCCGCACTCACCCGGCCTCTCTCCGTCCCGAGTCCGTGTCCCTCCGCTACGTCAGTGCCGACGGAACCCACTTCGACCTGATCAGCGTGGCCGTCCTTGCACGGTTCGTCCGCAAGGACGGGACCGTCAACCCCCGACGAGCTCCGTACGAGCTCTGGCGCTTCGCCGCTGCCGGCCCCGCCTCCTGGGCGCCGGGCTGGCTCAGCGACCTCGCCGAGAACCGCGCCAGGCTCCACCGTCCCGCCTGAAAGACGCGTCCGCCGGTGCGACTCCGTGCACTTCCCCGCCCCTGGAGGCGTATGACAGACCATCCGACCCCGCCGCCCTGCACCCGAGAGGCCGTCCTTGACGCGCTGACCCATCAGAATCGTCCGCTCAAGCGCTACGACGTCATCGTCCGGATGTACTGGCGCCACAACGGCACAGCCCTCGACCGGATCTACGATCTGCCGACGGGCTCGGCCGTGGCGCACATGGCCCTGATCGACGCGATGCTGAAGGACGGCACGCTCGTCCAGCTGCCGGGCCCGAAGTGGCGGCAGATCCTCGGACCCGAGGCGACGCCGCCGAGCGTGCACCCGGGCACCCACTACCTGGCCACCAAGGACCAGTACGAGGAGTGGACCAGCCCGCGTTTCACGGTCATCGGCCTGCGCCGGGATGCGGACCCCAGCGAAACGCTGGTCTCCACCGTCCTGGACTTCGCTGTCCCCGAGCACTCCTGGCGCACCGACGAACTGCGCTCCGAAGACGGCTGGACGCGCATGCGGGCCGTCGTCCGCGCCCCGACGGCGGCCGACGCCGAACTCGCGGCCCGTGCCCAGTGGTCCGCCCACGACGACAACCCTGGGGCGGCGGCATGAGCGAACTCGACCACGCGGCGAGGGACTTGCTGACTCGTCTCTATGCCGCCCAGCGCGAGACGACCGGCGACGTCCGCGACCGCATCCGCGGTTACTTCGAGGAAGACGCCCTCGCTCTGCTCGAAGCCCACATCACCCTGCCCGACCAGGAGGCCCACGTATGACCATCTCGTTCTCCGACGTCGTCCGCTACACCGCGGACAACGCCGCCCTCGACGACCTCGACCTGTTCTCCGAGGCAGCCAAGGAGGGCAGGGCCCGCGTGGCCAAGGAGCGCATGGACGCCCTCGTCGCAGGCCAGGAGATCCGCGTCGACCGGCTCCAGGACAAGGAGCTCAACGGCATCACCGGCACGATCCACAGCGTCAACCGCAGCCTGCCGAAGCAGCCGGTGGCCGTCCTCCTCGTCGACAGTGAGTCGCTCTGGATGCTCCAGGGACACCACAAGTACGCCCACCGCATCCCCAAGGGCGCCACCACCTACACCCTGACGATGCCCCTGGCCTGCGTCTTCCCCCGCTGACCGACGACCGCGAACGAAAGGAACCCGCTTGAGCCTCACCACCGAACTCCCCCGCACCGAAGTCCGCCCGGCCGACCTCGCCGCCTACATCCGCGAGCACGCGACGGCGGAGGAGCTCGACATCCTGCAGGAGCTGTGCGGCAAGCGCCGCGAGATCGTCTGGGCCGTCCGGGGCAGCCTCGTGCGTACCGGCACGAAGGTCGAGATGACCAACATGAAGCCGAAGTACTTGAACGGCCTCGGCGGCACGGTCACGCGCACCCGCAAGAGCAAGAAGGGCGAGACCCTCGCCGACATCGCGCTCGACACCCAGTCGGCGGCACGTCTGGCCAAGGCCCGGCGCAACGGGGACCCGACCGACGTCGTCGAGGGCATCCCCCTGGCCGGTCTCGTCCTCGCCTGAGCTCTGTGCGTCGTGGGCCCGGCCGATGTGCCGGGCCCACGGCACAGGACCGTTTCTCCTCTTGAAAGGCTGCCGCCATCACCGCCACCACCGTCCACGGCCACGAGGTCATCGACGAGCAGAAGACCAAGAGCCCCCTGTGGAGCGCCGAGAAGCCGGTGTACTTCACCCGGATCGTCGAGCTGTTGCTCGACGACGGAAGCACCGTCCACGGCTGCAAGGTCGAGGACTGCACGTTCACCGGCAACCTCGGCCAGGTCCGCGCTCACCTCTCCGTCCACAAGGACGCCTCCGAGCCCGCTCCCCCGGCCAAGGACCGCCTGCTGGAGCTCACTACGGCGCAGCTGCTGGAGAAGGCGGCGGCCGTCGACCGCATCGTGAAGGACCGCGACCGCTGGAAGAACCGGGCCACCACGGCCGAGCGGAAGCTCAAGTCCATCCAGAACGCTCTGCGTCCGGCCGCTTGACCCCGGGCACCGACCGGCCGCCGTCCTCGGGGCCGGTCGGTGCCCGGGGTGCTTGCCGGATCCCCCTTCGCCCCGCACTTTCTCCCGCTTCCTTCCTCTGGAGATCCTTTTGACGGACCCCGCCGTGCCTCCCGGGCCTGCCCGCCTTCCCGGGAGCGCGAGTTACACCTCTCTGCCGCGCACCGCGTTGTCGCTGTGGCGGCTGACTGTCGTCGTGTGCACCTTCGGCGGCGCCCTCGTTCTCGCGGGGGTCGGCGCTCTCCTCCTGCCGCGTCTGTTCACGGCTGTGCCGACCTGGCCGGGATGGACGGGCGCCGGCGTCGTGGTGGCATGGGGCGTGTGGAGGTGGTGGCGGCTGCGCGCCGTCTGGGAGCACACCGGGTACAAACTCACCCAGGACGAAGTCCTCGTCCGCGGCGGGCTGTTCTTCCACTACCAGTGCGCGCTTCCCTTCGGGCGGATCCAGACCATCGAGGTGGCCTCGGGGCCGCTGCAGCGCTGCTTCGGGCTGGCCACGGTCACCGTGGCGACCGGCGCCTACCAGAGCGCGAGCGTGGAGGACATCGAGGCCGCGGAGGCCGAGCGGATCCGTGATCTCCTCACGCACCTCGCGACCGAGCGGCAGGTGGCCCTGTGACGAGCTCGGTCGTCCTGGAGGGGCGTCTGCACCCGGTCACACCGTGGCGCCGGGCCTGGGCAGTGCCCCTGGCCGTCATCATGTTCGTCTTCCGTGACCTCCCGGAGTGGCTGCATGCCGCAAAGAGCTGGCCCTGGTGGGCTCTGGCCGCGGCCGTCGGCGCCGTCTCCTTCGCCGGGGCAGCCTACGGCTACATATCCTGGCGAGCCACGTCCTACCGGCTCACCAGCGATGCGCTGCACTACCGCTCCGGCCTCCTCTTCCAGCGCAAGCGACGCTTCGAGCTCGCCCACCTCCAGGCCGCCGACATCCACCGGCCACTGCTTGGCCGCGTCGCCGGAGTGTGCACACTGCGCCTGTCGGTTTCCGGGAAGTCCAGCGACCTTGCCTACCTGGGGACGGCGCAGTGCGAGGTGCTCCTCTCCGCCCTGCGCACCCGTATGGCCGGCGACCGGCCCGGCAGCGAACCGGTCCCCGCCCCGACGCCGGCGTCCAAGAACGCCGGCGGGGTCCTGCTCAGCGTCAGACCGCGGACACTCGCTCTGTCCCTGCTGCTGGACGTCCACACGTTCATGCAGGCCGTAATGCTGCTGGCCGGCAGCCTCATCCCCTACGTGCTGTTCCAGCAGCCTCTCGTGCTGCTCTCGGCAGCCGGTGTCCTGGCCCCGGTGTGGCAGATGACCGGCGCCCGGTGGCCCCGCTGGCATGGCTGGACCCTGACTTCCGGACCCGGCGGATTCCGGGCCGACTTCGGGCTGTTCGACACCCAGCACCAGACGTTCCGCCACCAGCGCACCCAGGCCGTGATCCTGGAACAGCCCCTTCTGTGGCGACGCCGCAACTGGGTCCGCATCTACGTGGCCACGGCCGGCTACCAGGAACCGCAGATGATCGCCCCCGTCGCCACACGCGGCGAAGCCGAAGCGCTGATCGCCGGCCTCTGGGGACCGGACTCCGTCACCGTGCTGCGCACCTTCCGACGCGCCCCGGTACGTGCCCGGTGGGCCACACCGTTCAGCCGGAGCCTGTCGTTCTTCAGCGGCACGGAGCACTTCAGCGTCTGGGAGGGGTTGTTCCTGCGCAGCATCGTTCACCTTGCCCCGATCAGCAGTGTCCAGGGCGTATGGACGGAGCAGGGCCCGTGGCAGCAGCGTCTCGGGCTGGCCAGCGTGAGCCTGCACCTGGCGGGCGGGCCGCCTCTCACCGGCGACCACCGCGACACAGCCGAGGCGGTGGCCATCGCCTCGGGCATCCGGGCCCGGAGCGTTCGAGCGCTCCGGAGTCAGGCGGGCAGTGAAAGGATGACGGGATGAGTCACCAACTTCCGCCGCCCTGCGGGGAGAGCACCACGACGCGATACCGGGCTGACTACAGCGACGCGCAGTCCCACACCCCGCTGGAGCCGACGTACGACACGCTGGCAGAGGCCCAGGGCCGCTGCGAGACGGCCTTGCGCGGCGCGCGGGAGGACGGCGATGCCCTCGTCATCTCATGGCGGCCGGACTCCGCCGAGCCGGTCCTGTGGGACATGCTGGTCCAGACCCCGCTGCTGCGGTCGCCGGTGAGAATCGGCTACGCGGTCACCGTCGTGGGATCGGTGTTCGACTCGGCTGCCGCGGCGTCGCCGAAGGGATAGCGCCCTGCCCTTGCGGCCGCGATCACTCTCCGTGCGGCGCAGCCAGACGTCATGTTCACAAGTGTTGACACCGTCAACCTTTACGGGCATCATTTGATGCATGATGGAGGCGCCCACCGGACTGCCCCGAAGGCCCCGGTGGCGGATCGGCTGACGGGACTTCGGCGGACGTCAGCGCGGCATCGCGGAGTTCAGCCCGCTCGCCGCATCGTGGACGCACAGGAGAGGAGCCCCACCTCGTGAGCTACAACCTCGGCCCCTTGCCTCAATGGGACATGGTCGGCGGATACGGCAGCGATACCTTCGAGGCCCGGGGCCCGCAGGGCGTCATCTGGCGACTGTGGTTGGTCGAGTCACCCGCCGAGGACGACCCGCTGCCGTCGGGCTACCGGCTCGCACCGTGCGAGGAGCCGTCCGAACCGACGTTCGTCACCGGGGAACACGGCCTGTACCACGCCCTGGACACGGCAGGCATGCAGATCGCGGCCCGTCCGGGGAGACCCCGAAAGCGCTGTGCGTCAGCTCGGGCTCGGTGACAGGTGAACACCACCCTCGCCGTGTTCACCTGCCTCTTCATCCTCGGGGGGACCATGGTTCTCGCGGGAGGTCTCTTCCACCTGAGCAAGGCGTGGCGCACGCGGGATCCCCGTACCGGCTGGGAAGGACTCGCCCTCAGCACGACCGGAGCCGCCATCATTCTGCACTCCCCCTGGATCCTGGCGTTCGGCATCGTCATCCTCGCGTTCTCCATCCGGATGAGCGGTACACCGGTCACCGGCGGGCACCCGCCTGCCCAGCCGCCCCCGCTGCCGTGAACGCGTCGTCCGCGGTCCGCGGTGGCGGACGGCCGAGATACCCCTGACGGGCCCTGTCATCCACGGGGCCCGTCTCCGTGCGCCCGCCTCCGTCCGCAAATGATCACCGCGCCCCACGCCTCGCCCTTGAGGACCGGCCGGCGAGATGCCCACCCGCTTCGCCCTCGATGTCGAATTCGCTATGGTGTCCCTGGCAGACACTGCTGCCCCTGCCTGCACGGCGCGGCCCGGACCCGCGTGTGCGCTCGGCGGAAAGACGCGAATCGCGACATCAGTAGATGAGAGCTTCATTGCGTCTGTCGGCGTGCCGGTCCGGGGAGTCGCGCCGCGGAATGGACTGACATGGCGACCGATTCTGACGTTGCCCGACTGCGGCAGAAGTACACCGGCGAGCCCCGCGCCGTCGCTCTGGAGTGGTACCGGAACAACGGGCTGCACCAGGGACTGGTCCCCGACGCTACGGACTGGGTTCAGGAACTCCTCGAAGCCGGTGCCCTCCAGGCGCTGGTCCGATCGCCGCTCGACGACGGAAGCCCGGTTTCCGCTGGCACCCTGTGCGGTGTCGTGGCGGCGTCGCCGCGATCCCACGGCCTGACCCTGTGGTGCAAGGACGCAGACCTGCCGCTCTTGCTCGCCCGCCTTCTTCCGGCACAAACAGGCCCCGACATCTCAGGCGTGCCGTGGCTTCGCCCTTGGGCAAGCCCGGATGAGGACCTCGCGCTCGGGCTGATCGGCCGGCAGGCGCGCATCACCGTGCGGGTGCGCCATGCCGCAGGAACGGGGCACGGCGCGCGCGTCCGGGCGGGCCGGGCGGGACGCGAGGACCTGGAGCGCGCGCACGCCTGGACCATCGCCGCGGGCGGGACGCCGTTGTGGGACGAGTCGATCCCGCAGCGAGCCGAGGGAGGACCGCTGGAGCTGCTCGGCAGGCGGTTCAGTGCCGGTGAGGCCGCCCCGTGGAGTCGTGCGCTTCGCCGGGCCGGGCTGTTCCTGGAGCGCATGCCCGATTGGCGGTCCCGTCCACCCGCGGCCGAGGAACTCGAAGGACCGAACCCGGTACGCCTCCAGCCGCGAGCGGCAGGCCCCGCCCGTACGACGAACGGCGATGTGGTGGCCGTGACATCGTCCAACGGCCGTGGCGGGTATGGCTGCACGACGGCGGCCGTCGTCCTGGCAGGCGCTCTGGCGCGGTCGGGCAACCGGGTCCTGGTGCTCGGCGGTGACGATCCCAGCAACGTTGTCGCGCTGTTCGGCAACCAGCCGACACCCGCCTTCACCGGCAACGGCTCGGTGAACGTCGGCCTCCTGCCGCCCGATACCGAAGCCGCCCGGGAGATGGTGTCCCGGGCCCGGCAGTGGCAGTACGACGTCGTCGTCCTTGACCCGGGGTTCCAGCAGCGCCGTCTGGTCGACGCCAGTGATCTGGTCCTCGCGGTCATGCCCGAACGTCCCCGCGGCGGCGGTTCACTGTGGACGGACACGCGGGTCGTGGACCGGCGCCCGGAGCACGTGCGGATGTGGGAATGGCTGGGCGAACGGTCTGGAGCGTGGACTCCGCCGGCGCCGGATCCCGTCCAGCGCCTGATGATCCTCCTCGACCTCATGTTCGCCGTGTACCTGGCCGCGCGCGCCGAGGACGGAGACCCCCGGGTCTACGACCCGGCCGATGCCGAGGAGATCGAGGAGTGGTGGGGGGATCTCGCCCACATCGCCTTCGACACCGACTATGACGCCGACTATGGCGCCGACGAGCTGGACGAAGACGACGAGGACGAGGGTGGAGAGGATGCCGCGAGCAGGGCTTCAGCGCCGGAGGGCGCCGAACTCGACTCCTGGCGCGCTGACTTCATCCGCTCCGTGAACCCCGAGGGTCTTCGGCGGCATCCGGACCAGTGGCCGCACGTTGCGGCCAGCTGGCCGGAGAGGCAGCGTCAGAGGCAGGCCGCCGGTCTCATGCCCGGCCACAAGAGCGAGGAGGAATGGTGGGCTCTCCTCAAGGCGTTCTTCACGGACGTCGAGGAGGATGCCGTAGCCACATGGGGGCTGGGTCTCTGGGAAGAACACCGCTCGCGGTGGGCTACTGCTCTCATCCGTGACGAGAACCTTCTTCGACCGTTCGACGGTCTCATCGAGTCCACGGAGACCCCCCGGCAGGGAGCGGACGTCGCGCGGGATCTGGCCGGTGAGGTGCGCGGGTTGCCGCCGATGCCGGTCCTGGGGGTCCTGACCCGGGCCCGCCGCGACATCGACGCGCAGCTGCTCAACGACACCGCCGCAGCTGTCACGGAGCACGGGCTGTCGGGGCTTGCGCTCCTGCCCGACCTGATGGAGTGGCAGGAACTGTGGGGCAATCCGGCCGGCCTTGCGACGCCGTCGCCACGGGCCGCGGCCACCTCTCTCGCGTTGGCGCGCGCCGTGACCGAGCGGCTTCCACGGCGCGCGAAGGGAGAGCGGGCGTGAGTTCGCCCTCGAAGGAGAACCGCTGGGCGCGCGCGGAGAACTTCCCATCTCACGAAGCCCGCGCCCTACGCGCTCAGGTGACCGTGCTTCCCAGCGCCGTGCGCACCTACGTCAGCGACCACGGCGTCAGCGAGTCCCTGGCCATGGAGCACCTTCTCGACCTGGTCGAGGAGGCCGCGGTTCACGGTCTGGTGCTGACCAGGAATGGTGAGGACGTGATGCGGATCGCGCTTCCTCTGCGCACCGGCCGCTACCACGTCATGATCGACAGCGGGACGATGACCCTGTTCGCCTACAGCAACCACAACGGCGCGACAACGTGGGTGGAGTCCCGCACCAACACCGGTCGGGCCGCCGCGGCCACCGCGCAGGTGAAGGAAGCACAGAAGGCGGCGAAAAGGGAGCGGCAGAAAGCGAAGGCGAGGACCCCGTGCTTGACGTGGAACGGGGAGTCGGCAGATCGGCCCGTACCCGGGGTTCCACTGCGGGTATGGCGGCAGCTGCGGCAGGTGGACGTCGCCCTGATGGTATGCAACAGGGCCGTTGCCGACTGCGTCTACTTCTCCACTGTGCCGAAGGAGAAGCGGCTGATGGTGATGCGCGCTCAGCTTGCGTTCGCCCTCTCGAGGATGTCGGAGCGGCACGTCACACGACGCCCGGACGGATTCACCGTCGCGCACGGGCCCATCGCCTGGCACCTGCGGCGAGACGGCCGGCTCGTTGAGCAGATCACCATGCGGACCGGGTACGCGCAGGAGCGCTTCGACGGTGCCAGTCCGCGATAACGCCCCTCCGCCGCAGCACAGATGGGACACAATCATGCTGGTCGGCGCCGGCCGAGCACCGCCAGGCCGGGAGCGGAATGAATTACAGCGTGGACGACGACCAGGAACTGCTGACCGAGTACGGCCGGTGGGCAACAGACGACACGGCGTCCCCTGGAGACCGGGCGCAGCGGCTCGCCGAGCTGGTGGCGGCTCTGCTGACGCGCACCGTGGTTCCTGCGGCGGTTCGGGTGGCGGAGACCGGCGGGGTGCCGTCGGTCTCCTTCGACTTCGAGGGTCGGGACTACCTCATCAGCTGCGTCGTGGACGAGGCCGCGGTGCGGGATGGAACGATTTCACGGATCGTGAGGGGCGCCGGCCTGACGGGACGGCCCGGGGACATCCGCTGGGCGTTTCTGTCCTGGACGGATGATGTGGCGCTGGCCGGACAGCTCGTCGACGGCGTCCGGGCCTTCGGCGTGGTGGTCGACCGTACGCACCTGGACGCCACGCTCACCGGTCTGCTGCCGCTGGCCGAGCTCGTCCGTGACATCTTCCGTCGGCGGTCCGCCTACGTGCCGCTCGCCGAGCTGGTCGTCGCGCCCGCGGGTGGTGACTCGCCCCTGACGATGACTCCGTCCGCGCGGCTGAGCGCTCCGGTTGAGGTGGGGACGCGGACGTGGGCCGGCGCCTCCTCCGAGGTGCTCCTCGTCGGTGAGCAATGGGCGGTCCGGCCGACGGGGATGGTCTGGCGTGGCTCCCACTCGCTGCTCGTCACGTGCGAGGACGGGGTCGTGGACCTCGACCCGACGCGCGGCCGCTCACGGTGGGTCCTTGCGCTGCCCGGCTGTCACGGAGCGCCGCTCATCGGCTCTGACGGGGACGTACTGGTGATGTGCGGGCCCGCCGTGGTGCGGTGGCACGAAGGCCGGCTGACCGCGGTCGCGGGAGGCTTCGAGCCGGGCGCCGAGATGCTGGCCGGACCCGACGGCGAGCCGTGGGTGCTGTCGGGCTCCGGGGTCACGTTCGGCGCCGGCGGGGGGACACTGGCGCTGACTCGGGCCGGTGAGGCGGTCGGCGGGCAGCTGCGGTACGCGATCGCGTTCGAGGCTGCCGTCCGCTCGGCCGTGTGGATCGGCGGCCGCCGGTTCTTCCTGGGTGCCGGCGGGCACAGTGCCGTGGTCGATCTCGGCCGTACGACGGGCCTCGGCTGGCGGGAGGACTGGATCCCCTCAGCCGGTCACGAGCCGGGACATCTGCTGGCCGTCGGCCCCGAGAGCGTGCTGAGCGCCTCGCCCGACGGCTCCGGGAACCGCATCACCCTGCACCGCACGGAAGTGGGTGACCGGTCGAGCGAACCGCTCGCCGAGTACCGGCTCAACCAGGTCCTCGGCCTGGCCCAGGAGCCGGGCGCCGGTCCCGGCTACCTCCTGGCGTCGGTTCCCGACAACGACCCCGCACGTCTGCGGGCGGTCCTGACCCGCATCTGCGGCTACCGTACGGCCGACATCGGCGCTGCCCCGGTCGATCCGCGCGTCACCGGGTACGACCTGGTGAGCCGCTCGGCCCGCGGGCAGAGGAAGGACTACAAGCTCGACCGGCTGCCGATGGCCAGCGAGGGCCAGGCCGATGTGTTCAGCGGCGAGCACAAGCACTCGGGCACCGTCGTTGCCTTCAAGCGGCGGCGGCGCCAGGACTCCCAGGCACGCCGTCGCATGGTTCGGGAGGTGACCGTCGCCCAGCTGCTGGGGGGACACCCCCACGTGATGCCGGTCCTCGACTTCAGCCCGGCCTACGACTGGTTCATCATGCCGATGGCCCAGGCGACCGTGGAGGACAAGCGCAGCGAGCTGCAGGACACGACGCTGCTGCGTGCCCTGGTGGATGCCGTGGCCGCGGCGCTCGGCGAGGCGCACCGGCACGGATGGGTTCATCGGGACATCAAACCGTCCAACCTGCTGCTCCTGGACGGGCTCTGGACGGTGGCCGACTGGGGGATCGTGCGGCGCCCCGATGGTCAGACCAGCGCCGACAGGGCCATCACGAACGCCTCAATCGGCTCCCCGGGATTCGCCGCCCCGGAACTGTCCACCGACCCGCACGACGGTGCTGTCCCCGCGAGCGACATCTACAGCCTCGGCCAGGTCATCGGGTGGATTCTCACCGGCACTTGGCCTCAGCCGAACGTTCCGCTCCTTCCTCCCCCGGGCCCGTGGCGCGGTGTGGTCCGTCAGGCCACCTACGCGGACCCGGCCGCCCGCCCGCAGGACATGGCGGCCTTCGTGGCTCTCGTCGAACGCGAGACCGCACCCTCGGCCGTGTTGCCCATCGCCCGGGCGCAACTCCTTCTGGATGCTGCCGCCGAAGGAGACGAGACGGCTGCGGGGCAGCTGCTCGTTCTGGCCGTTGACCAGCCCGGCAACTACGAGCTGTACCTCGACGCCCTGGCCCGGCTCAAGCTGGACGTCGCCGCGCCCGCGATCCTGGCCAACCCGCGGCAGGCCATTACGCTCGTCCGCGCCATGGCGGTTCAGGTCGACGGCGACCGCGGTCAATGGCCGGCGTTCGCCGAGGCCGACCGGGCGATCTGGTGGCTGTTGCGGGTGGCCCAGCTCGCAGCGCGTGAGGAGGAATGGGACCTGCTGGAAGCTTCGTTTCAGGCCCTGTGCACCTGGGACGGGCGGTTCGACCAATGGAAGCCGCAGGATTCCGTCAAGCGCTGGCTGCGCACCCTGTCCGGGGATGCCGCGGGCATCGTCGCGTCGGTGTTCGGTGAGTTCCCCCATTGCGCCCGCCACTTCCGGGAGCTCCAAGACGAGCGGATCGTCGACAAGGGGCTGCGCGGCGCAGTTCGGGCGGCGCTCGCGGCGAACCAGTCCGAGACGTAGGGGCGACGACGGCCGGCGGCTCAAGCGGGGGCGCACGGGGGTGCGTTGCGCGCGGATCGGCGGACCGTTGCACAGATTCTGGCTAAGCTGGTGTCCTGGCCAGCCACGTACTGCCAAGGCCGCCGTCATCGCCGTCCACGCCCGCCGATGACACCGTCGGCAAGGGTTTTCGGACCCCGTGCGAGCTCTCTGCCTTCGTTGGTCTCAATTCCGCTGTGGCACGCGGCGTGGGTGTTGGTGTTACGGCCGGGAGAGCTACACCGTGACGAAGAAGCGCACGACCGACAAGCAGCGTGCCCGGGAACTCCAAGCCCACAACCCCGGCCTCTCCCTCGGCGAGGCCCTCGCGTTGGTGCGGAGCGGCCGGGCGGCCACCATCCCCACAGGGGCTCAAGCACGGCAGGCTCTGCGGGATCTCGCGGCGGACGCGGCCGTACATCCGAGCTGGCGAGCGCGGTTTCGTGACCACCTGGTGAATGCCGCCGAATCTGCCTGGCCGACGGCGGAGGACTGTGTTGGGGTCTGCACCGATCTGCACGCCGCTGCCGGTCACGGTCCGCAGCCGGAATGGGTGGAGTACCTCCGGGTCCCGTTTCCGATGATGGATATGCCGTTGCCTCAGGTGTTCCAGTCGATCGGCGCGATGGCCCGAGCCGCAGGGGTGAAGCGGTACCAGTGCTGGTTCGGCGTGCAGCCTCCAGAAGGCCCTCCGGGTGAGGGCGCCGCCGGCCCGTGGCAGGAGGCCGCCCAGCAGTACCTGTTCGCGGTCGTCCTCGCCTTCGCGGGTCCGCTGCGCGCCTTGATGCGGCATTCGTACGGGGAGGCCCCGTCGGCAACCGACATCCTCTACGGCGCCCCGCCCCTTCCGGGCCGGCGCTCGCACCGGAGGTTGTGGAGCTACACGCCGTCGGGGCTGCGGATCGACCTGTTGACCTATCCGCGGCCCTGGGGTGCGGAAGCAGCGTGCGGGAGCTTCGCCGTGACCAGCGCGGGCGATCGGGTGCTGGTGGCCCGGGCGTTGCTCGCGCACGCCCTGGGCGGGACCGCGCCCGGAGCCCTCGCCGCCTGCTCAGGGTGTCAGGGCACCGGCTGGCTGGAGGCCCTCGACGACATCCACGCGGTGCACCAGCCGCACTACTACCGGGGCGAGAGTTCTGGACTGCTCGCGTGCCTGTGCGGTCGTTGCCGTGGAAGCGGGCTGCGTGAGCTGCCGGCTGCGGAGTTCGCCGCCGAGTTCTGTGCGCCGCTCGCCCCGTCGTGGCGCATGCGCCGCAGCGCCATCATCCAGTGGACGATGAGCCGTCTGGCGCCCGACGACCGGGCTGAACCGGCTGGATGCGCGCCGGGGTTGCAGACCGCCTACCTCGACGCCGTGGTGGACGAACTGCTCCAGGCGGGACACCACGTCGACGAATCCGATGACTTCTACGGCATCGACTTCGACACCGCCGGTCACCTCGGAGCGTGGATCGTCCTGGCCCGCCGAGCTCCTCTCGGTGCCGGCGAACCACGAGGGCGCTTGCTCACATGGTCCAGCGACCGTGGCTGGTGCGTCACCGCCCGTACGGTCTCAACGCTCCCGGCCAGCAGCGTCCTTGCGGTTCCCCCGCGCGCGCTGTGTCCGGGGATTCTCGTGCCGACCCCGGCGGAGCTCGTACGGGCACTGGGACAGGACGGCCTCGCGCCAGCGGACACGCGGTGGGCCGCCCCTGCGGACCTCATGGTCGACTCCTACGCCCAGGTCCTCGCCTACATCCCGTGACCTGAACGCTCCGGGTCCTGCCGGGCGGCTGATCGGCCGCCCGGCAGGACGCCCCGGCCTGCTGGTCTCTGTCCACAGCGCGCCCTTCGCATCGTGTTCGGACCCTGTTGGTCCGACACCCGTGCCCGCCTTGCGGGGTCACGGGGAGAGCGAGGGCACGCGTGTGCCGATCGATACCCCAGGGAGGGCGCCGGTGCGCTGCCTCCCATCCCGCGGTACGCGCCGCCCTGCGCGCCGCCTCTTCCCAGCTCGCGCAGAGCGTCGCGGACGCCGGCGCCGACCACCCGGCCGCGGACGCCTACACGCAGGCACAGGCGTGGGCGGACCAGGCGCGCGAGGCCGCCCGCAACGGTGAGGAGGACCGGGCCCGTCAGTGTGCGGCGAACGCGAAGCAGTGCGGTCAAGCGTCCCGCACGCTGCTGGAGGACCAGGACGCGCCGGCGCTCTACCCCGACACCGCCGGGGAGGCGATCCCCGACGCCCCGGCGCCGCCCCTGCCCGAAGGACGCGCCGCCCAGGCCCTGGCCGGTGCCGCCGGCGTCGATGACGCACCCGTGGTGCCGCGCGCGGACGGCGGCCAGAGCGTGGCGTGGGAGCAGGACGGTTTCGCCGGCTCGGCCACCGTCTACCCCGGTGACGAGCGCAACGGCGGACACCCCCGTGCCCGCGTGGTCTTCACCGACCTGGACCGCGACCGCTACGAGGCGCTGGCCAACTCGCCCTGGCCCTACCAGACAGAGGACGGGGCGGTCGTCTACGAGCGGCTGCCCGCCGACCAGGCCGCGCAGGTCATCGAGGCCGCGGCCAACCGAAAGCCCGGGACGCCGTGGAGGCGCCACGGTCTGACCGCCGGAGTGAACCGCAACACCCTGGACGACGACGAGGCCGAGGAGGTCGAGGACGAGTCGTACGGCTGGGCGGCGAGCCTGAGCGGCGAAGAAGAGCACTACATCAACGCGTACACCGATCCCGATCCGTGCGACGAGATCAACAAGGCGCTGTACCGGCGGCGACCCGCGGACGAGCCGATCGAGAGCCTGGGTGTGCCGCTGAGCGAGGCGACCGCCCATGTGGATGCGGCGTTGGAGCGTGCACCGCGCCCGGACCAGCCCCACATCACCTACCGGGGATTCGTACCGCCGCTGGAGGTCCGCAAGGCCGATCGGGTTCTGGAGTGGGCGCACGCCAACTTCAAGGTCGGCGGCGTGTACCGGGACCGGTCGTACATGTCGGTGTCGCACTGTCCGGATGTGGCCGCGGGCTTCTCGCGCAACAGCTGGTGGAGCAGGGACGGAACGAGCGGGAAGACGTCGCACGGCGTGGTCTTCGAGGTCGTCTCCAGCCGGGGTGCGGCGCTCGCCTCCGTGTCGGAGTTCGAGAACCAGGAGCGGGAGAGGCTGCTGCCGCGCGACTCCAGGTTCCACGTCGTCGGGATCCGGGACAACGTCCGCATCGACGGCCAGAACAAGGTGGTCATCCAGATGGTCGACGTCCACGACGTTCCCCGCTTCTGACCGGCACATCGCACCGCGGCCGCGGGCCTCTGTCCACAGGCCCGCGGCCGCAGCCTCGACGGACCCACAGGTTCATCGCGGCGTCCCTCGGGCTCTGCGGGAAAGCGAGTACGCGCACGTGTGCCGATCTCTTGCCGCCGGCGGCCGGCGGTGCACCTCATCCCACCCGGCCGTCCGGTCCGCCACCCGGGCCGCCTCCGCACGGCTCGGCCAGGACGTTGCGGCGGCCGGACCGGGCCATCCTGCGACCGCTGCCTATGCCCAGGCCCAGACCTGGGCGGACAGAACGAAGGAGGCCGTGGAGGCAGGTGACGACGACAAGGCGGCCCAGTACGCGGATCACGCCCGTCAATGCGCCCAGGCCAGCCGTACGCTGCTCGCTCGGCCAGGGGCGGTGGCCAAACGGCCGGACCCGACAGACCCGCGCCATGCCTTCGCACTCGGCCGTCCGCAGGCGGCCGACGACGAGCCTGCCAGCGACGCGTATCCGCCACCACAACTGCCGGAGTTCCCCGAGCACGTACGGGCCGCCTCGGCACTCGCCCAGGCCAGCGGTGCCGGCGCGGGAGCGAAGTTCATCCCGCGCGAAGACGGCGGACAGAGCGTTGCGTGGGGGCAGCCGGGCTACTGCGGCGTGGCCACGGTGTACGCGGGGGACGACGACGAACACCCTCACGCCCGGTTGTCCTTCAGCAGCCTCGACCGCGACCGCTACGAGGCCCTCGCCGATTCGCCCTGGCCCTACCGCGTCGAGAACGACGGTGCCGTGGTGTACGACCGGGTGCCCGTCGACCAGGCCGAGCAGATCCTTCACACCGCACGGACCGGGCAGCCGGGCAAACCGTGGGAGCGCCACGGACTGGGCGACCGGCATGACCGCGATCTCCTGCCCGGCGATAAGGCGACGAAGCTGGTCGGGGAGTCCAGGGCGTGGGCGGGCCGGCTCGACGACGAGGAGCGGCAGTGGATAAACAACTACACCGGTGACAGCTACTACGAGCAGATCAACCAGCACCTCTACAGCGGGCGTTCACTCGACGAGGACCTGTACATCCACGAGCAGGTCGTCTCGGTGCGGTCGGCGACAGGCACGCTCGACTCGGCGCTGGCGAAGGCGGGAGGCTCGGGGACGCTCCACACGACCTACCGCGGATTCACGCCTCCGTCAGTGGTGCGCGAGGGCAACCGGGTCGACACGTGGGTGCGGGCCAACTTCCAGGTTGGCCAGGACTACCGCGACGACTCCTACATGTCGGTGTCCCACTGCCCCGCTACGGCAGCCGGGTTCTCCAAGCGCTTCTGGCAGAACCCGACGACGAAGGAGTACGGCAACGCCCGGTACCGGGTCGTGTTCGAGGTGGTCTCCAGCCGGGGCGCGGCGGTCGCGGCGGTCGGTGAGCAGGGCAATGAGGAGCGGGAGAGGCTGATGCCGCGCGGCGCCTCGTACCGGGTGGTGGGCATCCAGCAGGACGTGAAGGTCGACGGCCATGACTGCATGGTCGTGCAGATGGTCGACACGAAGGACATTCCTCGACACTGACACGTAACGTCTAATCGATTTGACACTAGAGCACGAGAGGCGTAACCTCTAATGAATTAGACATTAGGATCAGAGATGAACCTTACCTCCCAACAGGTCGAAGACCTGTTCCGCGGCGGCCTGGACCACGTGGTGCTCGCCGACGGAACGTCCTTCACCCGTGACGACCTCCTCGTCTACATCGACGCCTTCCGCATCAAGACCGACGAGGACGGCACACCCCTCGCCCGCCAGTGGCAGGTCCTCGCCCGCCGTTTGCGCGAGCCCCACGGCGCGCCCGACCCGGCCGAGCTGGAGGCGCTACGCAACGCGGTCTCCGCCATCAAGACGGCGGAGGCCGAACGGGACGCGATCATCCGGCGGATCGCCCCCCGCTGGCCGGTCGAATCGCTCGCTCACGAGGCCGATGTGACGACGAAACGGATCTACCAGATCGCGGCCTCAACCGAGAAGCAGGGAGAGACCCCATGACCCAGCCCGACTCGCAGAACTCGCGGATGGCCGGCCAGCCCGCGCCGCGCCCCGTACCGACCCTGAAGTAGGGAGCACCCATGAGCCAGCCCACCCAGCCCGAACCGCAGAACTCGCGGATGGCCGGCCAGCCCGCGCCCCAGCCCGTCCACCCGACCCCGCCCGAGGGGGGCCGGCCCAGCTTCGACGAGCTGACCGCCCAGACCGGCACCACCGACTACAGCCCCCTCGCCGCGCACCTGGACGACGAAACCCGCTCGGCACTCGGCCTACCGCCGGCGCCGGCCAAGCTCTCCGTCGACCGCGGCCTGGCCCAGCAGATCCGCACCTACCTGATCGAACACCCCGCCAAGATCGCGTCCCTACCCGACGGCGTCCGGGACCTGATTCACCTGTAGGCGCCGGCACACGCCGCCGCTACGACGCCTCCGACCGAGAGGAAGACCCGCTTGGACAGCCCGCCGCACTCAACCGGTACCGACGCACTCATCACCCAGACGATCGCCGCAGTGGCCGCGGACACCGCACTCCACGAAGCCGCAGCCCTTCACGGCCCGGTGACCCAGGTCTGGTTCCACGCCTTCACCGTGCGCGACCGCTACGCACTGGGCCACTGGCACCGCCTGGTCCTCGCCGACGGAGCCGTGCTCACCGACGACGCCGTCGCGCACCGCCGCACACACCCCGCTCGCTGGTGGAAACCGCTCCTGCAGAGCGCACGGGATCTCTACACCGAGCACGGCCTGGGGTACGAAGCACTCGTCGTGCACACCGGCGCCGGCGCGGATCCGGCACGCCTGGAGATCACCACCGCCGAACTCCCGCGGCCTACGGTGGCGAACATCCGCACGCGCGGCCCGGTCACGCGCCGGCTGACCCAGATGTCGGCCGAGCTCCACGCGATCGATGCCGCCCTGGCACCCGGCGCACAGTACGACCTGACCGACGTCCTCCTCGTACTGCGGACAGCCATCGCCCAGGGTGAGCCCGCCCTCGCCGGCACATTGCCGTCCCCCTGACATCGCACGCCCGGCCGCTGCACACCGCACCGGCCGGGCGCCGCCCTCCCTCTCCGCCCGGGCCGTCGAATCAGGTACGTCAAGAAGCGACCGACAACGCACCACCCCGCAACTCCAGCCGGATCGTCACCGACCCGTGGCGGACACCGCCGCCGCTTCCCGCCTGCGCTGACAGCGACCTGGGCGGTCCCGCCGCCCCGCACGCGGGCGCGCTCAGAACGATCGACTCGAACTCAGCCTTATTTGTTGGCTATTGACATGATTGTGTACGTTCTGTCATGTTCTGCTCTGCCTACCATCGCGCTCGCCGCAACGAGAGGATCCCCGCCATGGCACGACGCACGGAGTACGACGCCCAGCAGGCAGCCGGCCGCCTCAAGGTCCCTATCGCCGCCTTCCGATGGGCCCGGCACGCCGGCGTCATCCCGCCCCCGGATGCGGGTGACCGCCGCTGGATGAGGGCCACCGTCGAAGCGATGGATCCCAGCGCCATCCAGGCATCCCTCCCGAACGGAACGATCTCCGGCGGCCAGGCCGCAGACCGTATCGCCGAGGCCCTGGGCACGCCGAACACCCCGGGCGAGGCCCCGGTCGTGGGTACCTTCACGATCCGGCGGCTCATCGCCCGCGGCCTGCTCGTCGACCTGACCACGAACGACGACTACGAACTGGTCAGCCCCGAACAGGTCACCGAGGTCTGCGCCCGCCCGGACCTCGCACAGATGACGGCCGATGACGCACCCCTCGGACCGACGCAGGCCGCCGAGCACTTGGGCGTGCGACGGGTCGACTTCGACCACATGCACCTGCGCCTTGGGTGGGTCGCACCCGCCGAGTGGCGCGAAGCGCGGTACGGCACGAGCCGCGCAGGCGCCGTCCAGGTGCCGATCTTCCGCACGGCCGACATCGACGCGCTCCCCCGCGCGCGCACCGAGATCGACTGGGCCGAGCTGCGTGCCGTCGGCAAGGGCCAGCGCTCCCCCCTCCTCGGCCTGGTGAAGGCAGCCGCCTCAGCTTGACGGCCCTCGCCCCGGCCCTGCGAACGTCGGGGACACCACGGTGGCCCGGAGCAGCACTTGATGTTCCGGGCCTTCGCCACGGCGCCGGCCGAGACAGACCCGCGAAGCCTCGGCACGGAAGAACCGCCCCGTCGCCAAGGCGCCTGTGACTGAGCGCTCGACTTGGCCCGTCCGGCCAACTCAAACGCTCAGCGCCCCAGCCTCCGGACCAGGGATTTCTACGGAAGGGCGAGCAGGGCCCATCAGGACCTCGCCCACCCCGAGAGGCACGACGAATCGAGGAGAGTTCACTGGCCCGCAGGAATGGACGGGCCAGCTCGTCAGCTCAGGCGGGCCTCCTGAAGTGCTCAGGGGCCAAGTCGAGCGCTCAGTCTCAGCGGCGCCCTGACGTTTCGGCATCCGCCACACGCTTCGGAGCCGTTTCCCCGAGGAAAGATCGCACAGGATCCCCGCTAAGGGCCTATCAGACACACGGGCATCCGTTCACACCGGGAGCAAGCCGTTCGGCGCCCTGACACCCCATTACGGCGGTCGCTTTTGAGGCGATTAACGCGGAAAGCCCGCAATGCGTATTCCTGGGTTCGCGTCGGGCATCACCGTCGCCCTATTGTGAGGCGACACCCTCCTCGCGGCGCAGCTGCAGGGTGGCGGCCTGGGCCACCGCCGGGCTGATCACTCGGGCCATCGAGCCGATGCAGATCTGCGCCTCCGACAGGGAGCGCATCGGGTTGCGAACCGTGCCGCCGAGCGTAACGGCATCGACGGCGAACTGGCCCGCCGCGACCAGCCGTACCGCGTAGGACCCGCCGCCGGCCTCGCACGCCCAGAAGCCCGGATCACCAGCGGTCAGCACAACGGCCGCCCAGACGAGGTCGAGCGGCGTGGGAGCCGGATGGATCTCGTCGAGGTGTTCGTCGAATGCCCGGCGCGCGAGCGGCTCGAACCGGTACTCACCTAGATCCTGCTCGCACCGGGGGCAGGAGAGAAGGAAGTTGGGCGGCTCCAGGGGACGCAGGCGACGGATCGCGGGCTCCAAGGGTGGCGACCCTGCGGCGTACTCCCGGCCCGTTCCCTCGGTCATCGCAGTCCCTCACCCTCACCAATCGCCAGAACTCCCCCCATCATCTCGTGGCAACCAAGCCCATCGCGCCGGTGCGCGTCACGCCCACACATCGAGATGCGTTTCTAAGTGTTGACATCGTGAACACTTACGAGCATAATAAGTGTTGACGGTGTTCACGGTTAGGGGAGAATGTGGCCAACAAGGAAATCAGCAAGCTCATCAAGGCCATCGAGAAGCAAGGGTTCACCGTCAAGCGGACGGCCAAGGGCCACTACCAGGTACGCAAGGGCTCGACCCTCGTTACGTTGCTTCCCGGAACTCCGAGCGACCACCGGTCCTTGAAGAACTCGCTGTCCTACTTGAAGAAGGCCGGATTCATCAGCTGACCGCTCGGGGTGCCCGGGGGCTCACCCCCCGGGCACCCCGAGCGCCAGGCCAGCGCCATCACGCACTCCCCCAACACGAAGGAGATCGAACCGCATGACCGACTGGAGCGTCTACGCCGAGTACGGCGTCGCCGACACCTCGCCGGAGGTCTACAGCGAACTCTTCGAGGCGCTGATCGACCACGCGCCCGGCGTCGGCCCCGCCGCCAACGGCAACCTCTCCCTCCGGCTGATGATCGAGGCCGACTCTGCACTCGAGGCCGTTGCCGAAGCCGTAAGAATCGCCGAGCGCGCCCTGCGCGACCTCGGGGCAGCCACCACCCCCGTCGGCATCGAGGTCGTCACCGAGACCGAGCTCGACCGGCGCCAGGCCGAGCCCCTCGTGCCCGAACTCTCCGGCATCGCCGAGGCAGCGGGCATCATCGGCGTCCACAAGCAGCAGGTCGACAGGCTGGTCAACCGCGGAGACCTCAAGGCCGTGCAGACCCTCGCGGCCGGCCCGGTCTTCGTAACCGACACCGTCCGCAGGTTCGCGGAGAAGGAGCACACCCGCAGGATCGGCCGGCCCGTCGCAGACCTCGGACTCTCCCCCGTCGAGCGCAGCCTGCTGAACCTGCTCGCCACAGCAGCGGACAACCAGACACAGCAGCCGCGCGAACTGCTCGTCCACGATCAGGTCGTCGCCAACGTCGACGCCGACGCCCGCGTTCGTCTTCACTTCGGCCCCAACGACAACAACCTGGTCAGCGCTCTCGACACCCTCAGCCGGCACAAGCTCGTGCGCGCGCGCAAGCTCACCCCGGCAGAGCGGGCAACCGGCGACCCTCAGGACACCGTCGTGACCGTCCTCGCGAAGGGCCGCCGGCACGCATCCACCGCGGCTGGCTCCGAGGACACCAGGTAGGACAGCGGTCTGCCGCGGCGCCGAAGCACCCGCCTTGCAGCAGTGGCGTCGCCCCAACGTCTGTGCCCACCACACCAGGGCGTCCGGTAGACGGAGCTGACCAATGGCACCCCCGCCCGCCAGCAGTCGCGTAGGGCGGCGTGCTCACGCCTGCGCGGAGCACAGAGTTCGCGGCCATCGGGCTAGCTGTCAGAAGCAGTGCCGCAGAGGACGGGCGGGGGCAGGGCACTAACCTCGGCGTCCGACCAGAACGAGCCGCCCGAGCTGCGCGTGGACTCCGACGCCGACGTCCACGTTCGACTTCACTTCGGCCCCAACGACACCGACCTGGTGAGCGCGCTCGACGCCCTCAGGCCGTACCAGCTCGTGCGCGCGTAGTCTCACCTCCTGCAGAGCGGGCGACCGAAGACCCTCAAGACGCCGTCGTAACAGTCTCGGCCAAGGCCCGTCGGCATGTCACCGTCGGCGAGACCACTCATCAGGGCGCCATCTGCTCGGCATTGACCGACACTCTGCTCTAACCGCAAAACTGCTGGTCCGGAATCCCTCCTCGCTGCCTACGCGACGGACGGGGCCTCTCCAGCCTGCGTATGCCACACGAGGCTAGACGCCGATCATGGAGCAGCTTCGGCTCCAGCCGTCATTGCTGGCGGCTGGAGCGCGCCCTTCCTCATCCGCCAGGCGCGCAGACTTACCCCTTGGCGCAGTACTTCGCTGACCGCAAAACTCGCCCCAGCTTGGCGGAGGGCAGCTCAGGTTGATGAGAGGCAGATGGCTTGCAGGTAGCGTCGGAAACAACCAAGGAGCCAACCCCCGGAAACTCCCTTTCTTGACAGATGGCATATTTATAGGTGCACAGTCAGGTAGCCAACATTGGTTCGACCGCACACCCCGCTGGCAATGCAGCTGTTGCAACACCAATAAAACCCCTCCTCACACGACCGTGACTGGCCTTGATTTGACGTAAGTTACTGTGCTCATTGGTTGTTATCAAGCATGTACGCGTCTACACAATCAGCAAACCATGCAGCGCCTCTTTGCAGGTAGATGTGCAGTGATCTTTCGTCGCGGGATGACTAGTCCCCGACTGCTTTTCGTTCACCTCCTCATTCATGTTCTGCCCTTGCTGCTGGTAGATGTCAACTATCCACGCTTCGCTTATCTCTAACATCCTGTCTTGACTACCCTTGCACATGTCTCCACATTGCAAACAACTCACCCACTTACTTTTGCGCGCTCCGTTCACGTCGGTACATACGCCGCCATTGGTTGATGGATTCACTTTCCCTTTGCAAGCTCTGAGTTTGATTGCTTTTCACTTCTCACAGTCTCGCTGGCCTCTGTAGGGATGCTTGTAGGGATGCTTGTAGGTAGCCGTGTAGGGATCACTGCTTCCTTGTAGGGATCTAAGTAGGGATCTAAGTAGGGATGTACGCATGGATCTCTCCTTCTCTGTATTGATCTATGCCTTGATGCTTGTCAACGTCTTGCCAGGTTGGGGTCCTTTCACTTTTTGCCTCACTCACTCCACTCGGCGCAGACTCATCAGCTCCCCTTTCCACCTCATCTCTTGTGACGTCGCGCCACCCTTGGGTCTCCCAACGCCTCACTTGGAGACGCCACTACGGGCTCACGCCCGCCCCTCCTCAAGACACCGCCACGTGCGCTTCTTGTACGCCTACTGGCTGCTGTACGTACATCCGCGCTTCCTCGCTCCTCGACCATCCTCGCCGTTTGCACGCCAACCTCTTGCGACGCCGCATGCGACCACCCGAAGCGGCCTGCCGCTTCGGGTCCTTGGCCAGGGCTCCCACGAGAAGCTGACACGCAGGAGGCCGTCCCCACGTATCACGACCGCCATTCCTGTTATCTTCCATGTGCCACGACGTAACAGGTCCCGCCAGCTACTGGAGCTCGTAGGGAGTGAGATGTGCCAGGTACGTCCCGATTCCTCGCACACCTGACCCCCCACACAGCCTCCCTAGCGACCGACAAGCGCCGCGCCGTGGCGACCAAATCACTCAAATGCACACAAGATGAGGGGCAATCCTATGAAGGTCATCGCTGTCGCCAGCCAGAAGGGAGGCGTCGGAAAGACAAGCACCTGTGTAAACCTGGGTTGCCGTCTCGCTATGGACGGCCTGAACGTTCTGATTCTCGATCTTGAGCCCCAGGCGCAGGCGGGATCCGCACTCGGTATCAACCTCACCTCAGAGAGTGACTCCGTCCACTCACTCGGCCTCGCGCTGTCTGATGCGCTCGGCCGCGTGGAGCGTAAGGCCCTCCGGGACATCATGTTTGACAGGAGCGAGCTCGTAGAAGAGTTCGGCGGCGGCCGACTCTGCCTTCTTGCTTCTGAAGAGGCGACCATGACTATGGCGCAGAACGCCTTCGTCACTGTGCCGTTCACCATGACGCCGGTCCTGCGCCGCATGCTGGTCAAGGAGTTCTCTGAGGACTTCGACTACATCCTCATCGACACCCCGCCCGCCGTGTCCTCTCTCAACGCCGTCGGCATGGCGGCTGCTGACTTCGTGCTCAGCTTGGTGAACCCGGAGTATCCGACCGTCAAGGGCGCAATGATCCTCAAGGAGGCCGTGCAGGCTGTCGAGTCCCTGACCCGTGGCGAATGCACTCCGCGCTTCCTGGGCGCCTTCATGAACCGCTCGAACCCCGAGTCTTCATGGACTGTTGAGGACGTCAACATCCTGGGCTTGATGATCAACTCGGGGCTCTACCCGTACGTCACTGACGTACGCCGAGACCGCCGCATCTCACGCGCCTACTTCGATGGGAAGCCGGCGGTACTGCAGCACCCGAACCATTCCTGCGGGAAGCAGTACACCGAACTCTTGCAGGAGATCCTGGATCGTACGACCACTCCCGAAGAGCAGTGGCCCATCGCGGAAATGCCCGGGGCTGAAGAGGAGACTGAGGAAGAGGCTGAGGATGCCTGATCGTTCTCAGAGCTCGTCCCCGGAGTCCAAAACCGCAGCTGCAAAGAAGCCCGCAGCGAAGAAGAGGGTCGCCTCACTTCGACGTCCAGATACGGCCCTCCTCAACAACCCGGCGCTGGGAGGGGTCCAGGACGTCGTGAATCGGTCCTACCTCGGCCAGGGCGGTCAAGCGCTCGACCAAAGGGATGAGGCCAGCGAGTCACCTGCACAGGAGGCGGCAGCTTCCATCCCGTCGCCTACGGCTCCGCTCACAGCAAGGCCGGATCCAAGCAGCGCCGCTTCACCTGCCGAAGCAGAACCCAGCGCCGATGAGGACCGGGCCTCGACAGCAACCCCGGCGGCCCAAGAGCTCCCTACCGCTGCGGGATCAGATCGGTCACCAGCCGATGTTGCCGTGGGCTCTCAAGCAACCACGGCCACCGCCGGTGGGACCGGCTCCGAGAGTACGGCGGAGGCGGAAGCGCCCGCTTCGCCGCCTGCGGCGGGCCGAAGTCGGCGGCGCGTATGGGCACAACAGGCTCTGGAGACGTCCTGGACCGAGAGCACAATCGATCTGCGACTACGAAAGAAGGACTGGAAGACGCACGCCTTCCGGTTCACGCCAGATCTCGTCGAGGCTCTCGGAGTCAGGGTCGCCGAAGACAGTGCTGCGACTGGCCTCAACTTCACCGCAGCCCACTACGTCGACGCAGCCATGGCAACACTACTTCCCGCAACGATCGACGAGCAGATGAAGCTCGCGGAGGAGTTCCTCCGACTCATGGGCGCGAGGAAAATCCCGGAAGGCAAGCAGTCAAGTTACCGCGTGAGCCCGGCCGTTCACGACGTCGCTGCACCACTCTCGAATCACCTCAAAGCAGCAGGTCGAGCACGCACCGCTTACCACATCTACTCGGCGGTCCTGACAAAGTACCTCGATCAGCTGCGATCCGAAGGGCCGATCAAGTTCGGTCAGTAGCTGCGCGTTTCTGCAGATGGAGGGCCACCCCGCTGGGGGTGGCCCTCCATCTGCATGAGTAGCGGAAAGGCATCCTTGTAGGGATGCCGGTAGGTATACCGGTAGGGATGCGTGCATTTCTGAAGGGATCTACGTAGGGATCTCCGCTTGCATCTTCGCTTCGCTGTATGGATGGCCCTCAACATCGATGCCAGCTTGCACGGGATGTCGTGACGCATCACCCTGGCAAGCACATAAATCGCCCATACAAGCCACAAACGGTAGGACGAAGCCCCCAAGCGGACGCGCCGATGTGTTGCGTCGTAGCATCGATGGGCCGTGGGTTGCGATAGTCTGACCAGTGATCATCAGCAGCTATTTGCTCGAACCCTGAGGAGGAACCCAGTGGCTGGGCGTATCACGCCGGCTTCGCTGGCAACGGCCGCGAAACTCAACCGGATCTGGGTCAAGAAGGCCCAAGATCTCGGACTCATCAGCCAGCACTCGCTCGATGGGGAGGACGTCATCGTCATCCAAGTCCTAGCCATCGTCGACCAGTTGGTATGGCCGGGCGACAAACGCTCACGAAGCGTTTCTCGTGAGCTCGAAGTCGGTTTGCCACTCGTCGTGAATACAGCGCGGGAGGCAATCAGCGCGCCCGAAACCTCCCGGACCACTCTGCTCTGGATCATGCAAGACGGTGTAAAGCTCACTCATACGCTCGGCGAGCGCTCCTCCTTCGTGGTAGACGAGCTGCACAACCGCTGCGCCTACATGGTGCCCCTCGGTGACTGGATCACCAGCTTGCCGGCCGGCTTCGAGGTCCCCGCTACTTCGCGACTAGCCCTCGACCAGTCGCCCTCGGCTGCCGCATGAAGACGTCCGCGCCATCTGCGCCGGCTCTTCTGACTGGACTTTGTCCACAGGTTCGCTCTCGCAGGGTGACCGAGGAAGGAGGACTGGCCCGGGATGTGGCGTCCCGGGCCAGTCGTGTTGTCGAGGAGGAGGTGAGGACTACCTGAATCTCTAGCTGAATACGTGCGCCCGGCTTCCTGCTACCCCTAGCGGGCCGGGTGGCGATACAGATTTCCCATTTACTCCTCGACAGGAGCAGATCATAGCTACCCGTCAGAGGGTCGGCTCAGTTGTGCCTGGCGCAGGTCCAGAAAGTGCACGCAAGTCGGCTCAATCCCGTAGTTCTTGGACCGGAGCTCAACGTCGGCCTGTTCGACCGGCTGGCCGGTCGAACAGGCGGAGCGGCTCGTTCGCCGAAGCGGGGCCCGTACCGGTTTCGGGCCCGGGTCATCCGTTGCAGCTGAACCGGGGCATGCGCGCTCGGTTGTTCTCCGCGGTGCGCGCCTTGCTGGCGGATCCGCGGGTTGCCGGTCAGAAGGACGCTGTGCGCTTGGCGGCCGTCGTCCTGTTGGCGAAGTCGCCGGCCGCTTCAACCCAGGTCCGTACGCGTACCGGTGACTTGGCCCGGTGGCTGGGCTGTTCTGCGTCTCATGTCGGGCACACGGTGCTGCCGGTGCTGAAGGACGCGGGCATCGCGGCATCAGAGGCGCGCAGTGACGACTCCGGGCAGGTGATGGGCCTGGACGTGGAGTTGGTGCCGCTGCGCGAGGCCCGGGCGGATGCCGGTGATCATCCGTTGAAGCTGACCCGGCGGGACCTGGCGACCTTGCTGCGGCTGTGCGAGGCGGTGATCGGCCCGGGGTGGGCGCCGAAGGATGGTCCCGTGACTCCGGCCGGGCTCTTGGCGGACCGGCGGGGGAGGGGCGCTTCGACCGACCGGCTGGCGCTGTTGCTGCTGGTTCTGCAGACGCGGGCGGACGGCCGGGTGCGGATGGTGGGCGGCAGCGTCGCGGCGGGGCGGGGCCGGGCGGACGCCACGGTCGCGCGTGTGTTGGGGTGTTCGGTGTCGGGTGGCGCGAAGGTCGTGGACCGTCTGGAGACGGGCGGGCTGCTCACGGTGACGCGCGGGGAGACGGCGTCGGGATGCTTCGGGCGGGCCCGCATGCGGGTGCCGGCGGTGGCGGCGGCTCATGGCCGCGCCGTCCCGGTCACCGCGGTGTCGGACCTCGGCGGTGAGCCGCAGTCGGATGATCCGGCGGCGAGGTGTCAGCAGTGTGCTGATGGTCTGACAGGAGGCGTCGAAGACCCGGCGGTCTGCGGCGACGGGTGGGTCCAGGGAGCCTTCGAGGACGTCCTGGAAGAGCTCTCCGAGCAGCGCCCCGCTGCTGCTGCCGGTGATCTTGATGCTTTTGGGGCTGAGGAAGCCCCTGCTGTGCCTGGGCTCGCCGGTGTTGGTGACGTCGTGGGAGGCGGTGGCGAGGAGCGCCCCGTTGGTGCAGACCTCCACGCCACCCACCCGCAGGTGGTTGGGGTATCTACGTCGTCTTCTGCTGAGTTGGGTGGTTGTTCCGGCTCTGCCGTCGAGGGCTGGGCTTCGGAGCCGGAGCGCGCGAGCGCGGGCGAGGATCAGCCGGTTGACGAGGCCGGTGATCCGAGTCTGGACACGGGGAGCGAGGGGGGCCCGCTTCGCGGGGAACAGCACAGTTCATCCGCGGTCGACAGCTTCGGAGGGGCTTCGGCCGCAGGCCGTACGGTGTTCGCCCGGCCCTCGAGGATTCCGGAGGACCTGAGTCTGGTCCTGGCGCCGGTGGCCGGCTTGTGGGCCGGTGTGGGGCGTACGTCGACAAGCCGCTGGCTGGCGGGAGCGGTCCGTACGGAACTGGCCCGGCTGCGGGGGCTGGTGGGTGCGGAGTTGGCCGATCAGGTCCTCGTCGAGCGCCTGGAGCGGCGGCTTCGGATGCAGGAGGGCCGGCCGGTGGCGGAGCTGCAGGGCTGGCTGCTGAGGCGGGGTCTGCCGCAGAAGCCCGGATGCTGGTCGCACCTGTGCGACGACGGTGTGCGGATCGACACCGGCGGTGGTTGCGTCAGCTGCGACAGCGTCGTGGGGGACCGTCGGGCGCTGCGTCGGTCGGTGGCCTCGACGGTCGCGGCGGAGCTGCCCCAGCTGCCGGTTGAGGCGCGGCGGGGCGAGATGGAGCGGCGGCTGCACCAGCAGGTCCAGCTGCAGGCCGCGGCCGATCTTGCCCGGCGGGAGTGCGCGGTGGCCAAGCGGGCGGCGCGGCAGGAGGCGGTGGCCCGGCGGCGGGAGGAGCTGGAGGTCGCCGGTCGGCAGCGTGCGGCGGCCGCGTGTGAGGAGTGCGGGATTCCGGAGGCGGCGGGGCTGTGCCTGGTGTGCACTTCCGGCCGGCGCACGGAGGAGCTGCTGCGCCAGGCGGTCGACGTGACCGTTGCGATGCGTGCCGATCTCGATGACCTGGTTGCGGTTGAGGCGTTCACGCAACGGGTCGCGGCGGACACGCGGCGCCTGCTCGACGGCGCCGTCGAGCGGTCGGGGGACACGCCGGCGGCGGTGCTCGCGTTCACGCGGGCCACGCTGGCGGAGCAGATCCTCGACGGGCGCAGAGCCTCGGCTCTGGAGCGGCTGGCCGTTGGCGAGGAGGCCGAGGCGGAGGCGGATCATGCGTTCGAGGCGGGGATGCGCCGTCAGCACCGGTACCCGACGCGGTCGTTGGCGTTGCGGGCCGCTGAGGAGGCTGCGGAGAAGGCTCGTGAGGCGGCGGCCCGGGCCGTGCTGCGGGATCGGCTGGCCCGCCTGGCGGAGGGGCGTTCGGTGAGTTCGCCGGAGCGGCCGGACTGGGGGCGGCGGTGCGCCGACCTCGCCCGCCGCCCGCTGCTGGACGAGAGCGCGGCGGTCGGCGGCACGGTGGCCTTCGCCGGGGGGCTGGTGAGTGCGGCGTGAGCGCGATCGTGGTGAACGCGGAGCTCGGCGGGCGGAGAAGGCCGGCATTGCCGGTGTGGGACCGGTTGCGGTTGTCGGACCGGATGCGGCGTCTGCTGCTGGAGGGGGACACCGAGGGCCGGTACGGCGGTCACACGGACTCGGACGCCGGCTACCGGCTGACGATGGCCCTGGCCGTGGGGTGCTCGCAGCCCGGTCGTGCCTGGTCGCCGGCCGATTTCCATCACGCGTTGATCTACACGCCGACGGCCGGCGGGGCGTGGGCGCGGCGCCTTCGGGAACGCAAGGGCACGCTGTACGCGGAGGCGAAGCTCACCGCGATGCTGGACAAGGCCGCCGATCGGGTAGCGGCGGCGCCGGTGATCCGTGGTCGCGACGATGCGGTCGAGGCCCTGGGCGGTATCCGCAGAGCGGTGGAGGCACGGACGTGGCCGGCGCGCGGCGGCGCCGATACCGACCAGAAGAACCTCGCCGCCCGTCTTGGGCTGTGTGAGCGGGCCGGTGGTGTCGAGCACGTGGTGTCGGTCCGGCAGTTGGCCGAGCTGATGGGTTGTGCGAAGGCGACGGCGGAGGCGAGCGACAGGCGGCTGAAGAAGGCCGGCTGGCTGGTCCTGCTGTCCTCCGGGTCGGGCAAGGACCACGGTTCCCGGTGGGAACTGCGCCTGTCTGAGGACGAGGTGGAGACCGGTGCGCGGCCAGGACAGTTGCCAGCTACGGGTACGAGGGGGGCAGGAACTGTCCTACCCGCGCACCCGGATGGCCCGGATGGGTCGCGTACCGACACCGCTTCCCTCGCCGCGCTGATGGGACACGACGCATTCCACCGCTACGCCCACGGAACCAGCGGTGCGCGGCTGCTGACCTGTCTCGACCCGCTCGACGGGGACGACGTCGCGCAGTTGAGCCGGGCGACCGGACTGCACCGCACCACAGTCGTACGGCGGATGGACGGGCTCGTCGAGGACCGGTTGGCTGTCGAACTCGACGGGAGGTACTACCTCGCGCCGGCACTCAGCGCGCCCGGTCGGCTCCATGCGGACGGGCCGGTACTCTCCGAGACTGCTGAGCGCCGCGGCACCGCGGGCCTGGGCGAACGCCGCCGGGCCCGGCACCTGCGCGACCGTCACAACTACCGGCGCTGGCTGGCCGAGCGTGTCGAGCAGCGGCGCAGCCGGCGGCCGGCCCTGGAACTCGTCCCGGAGGGCATCCTCGACCCGGACACCGGTGAGCTGCTGGACGAGGCGTGGAGCGGGTGGGACGTCCGGGACCGGGCCCATCCCGTGTGGAGAGGGCATGACAGGCCCGTCGCAGAGAGCCGTGGCGCGGCAGTGGGAGCGTGCGCGTGAGGGGCGCAGCGAGCGCGACGCCCGTGCCGGCTGTCCGGTCGGCGACCCGGCGCGGCGTGCGCGAGGAGCGGCGATGAACACGACCTCGGACCCGCAGGGAGTGGCGCGGCGGTGCGCGGCACAGGGCTTTCCCGTCTTCCCGCTCGCGCCCGGCGGCAAGACGCCGTTGCCCGGGTGCCCGCGCTGCCGGCGCGGCAGCGACGCCTACGAGCCGCACGACGCCGCGCGATGCCCGTGCCTGCGCCGGGGCGGCTGGTGCCACGGCTTCTACGCCGCAACGCTCGATGCGGAACTCATCGGGCGCTGGTGGCCGGGGCCCGGCAGGGGAGTAGCGGTCGCGACCGGGCCGGCCCGGCTGCTCGTCCTGGACGTCGACCGGCACCCCGGTGCCGCGCCGGGCGCCGATCGGATCCTGCCCGGACGCCCCGTGACGCCGGCGCAGGCGGCCGGCGTACGCGACGGACTCGACGTCCTGCGGCTGCTCGCCTGCCAGTGCGGCCAGAGCGATCCGGCCCAGGGCACGGCCACCCTGACCGTCCGTACGCCGTCGAACGGATTGCACCTGTGGTTCCGTGCGCCGGCCCGCACCTCCTGGAGCTGCTCGGCCGGCGGTGACCACCTCGGCCGGTCTCTGGGCTGGCAGCTGGACATCCGCGCGAGCGGCGGCTACATCGTCGCCCCCGGCACCCGCACCGCCGCCGGCACGTACACGGTCCTCGGTCCGGAGCAGCAGCCGCGGCTGCTGCCGACCTGGCTGGCCGGCGAGCTCACCCGTACCGGACACCTCCTCGACACCCCGGCCTCTCCTGCCCGGTCCGACCCACCGGTGCCGAACCGGGCAGCTGCTGCGGCGCGCGCCGCAGCACCCAGCGGGCGTACGGGCGCCGCGGGCGGTGGTGTGTGGGCGCAGCGGACCGCGGACACCGTGCTCGGACAGGTCCTGGACTGCGGCCGGGCTCCCGAGGGGACGGGATGGTCGGCGGTCGTCAACCGGGCGGCGTTCACGTTCGGGGGACTCGTCGCAGGCGGTCACATATGCGAGGCGGCAGCGCACACCGCGCTCCTCGACGCCGCCCTGACCGCGCGTCCCCACCGGCGCTCCGCGGCGCTGGGCATCATCCGATCCGGTCTGGCCGCAGGAGCGCGGCGGGCCTTGCACCCGAGAGACGAACGATGACGATCACCGACAGCGACGGGCTCACCGTGCCGCCCAGCCGCGGACCCGCCCCCACCGCGGCCGTCCCCCGCGCGGACCCGCCCGAACCGGCCGGCGAGGAACCCCGGGCCACGGCCCTGCCGCTGGTACCGCGCACGCTCACCGACCGCGGCAACGCCAACCTGTTCCAGCGGGTCTACGGTGACGACTTCCGGTACGTCCCCAGCCTCGGCTGGTACCGGTGGACCGGCTACCGGTGGGCTCTCGACGTGGAGTCCCGCGCGGTCAGCGAGGCCGCCTTCGAGCTCGCGGAGAACCTCTCACCCCGCGACCCCAGCGATCGCTTCACCGCCAAGCAGATGCGGCGCCACATCGACCGCTCCCTCAACGACCAGGGCAACAGCGCCCTGATCCGGGTGGCGAAGAAAATGCCCGGCTTCCACCTGCCTGCCGAGGACCTCGACCGCGACCCGTACGCGCTGTGCACCCCCGAGGGGGTCGTCGACCTGCGCACCGGAGTCCTGCGCGCACCGCACCCCAGTCAGTTCCACACCCGCTCCGCCCAGTGCGCGCCGCGGGCGATGCCAACCCCGATGTGGGACCAGTACCTCACGGGAACCTTCGGCTCCGGGGCCAAGGGCCGCGCCCTGATCGACTTCATGCAGCGCGTCATGGGCTACACCATCACCGGCCTGGTCTCCGCCCAGATCCTGCCCTTCCTCCACGGGGAGGGAGGCAACGGCAAGTCCGTCCTGGTCGGGGTCGTGCAGCGACTGCTCGCCGACTACGCCGACACCGCCCCGCACGACTTCCTGATGGCCAAGCCGTACTCCGAGCACCCCACCGAACTCGCCGACCTCCAGGGCCGCCGGCTGATCGTGTGCAGCGAGCTCAACCCCGGCGCCCGCTTCGACCAGGCCCGCATGACTGCGCTCACCGGCAGCGACCGCATCAAGGCCCGCAAGGTGCGCCAGGACTTCTTCAGCTTCTGGCCCACCCACACCCTCTGGCTCATGGGCAATCACCGCCCCGCCGTCCCCGTCGGCGGCAAGGGCTTCTGGCGGCGCCTGCGCCTGATCCCCTTCGAGCAGAGCGTCACCCGCGTCATCACCGACTACGACACCGTGCTCGTCGAGGCCGAAGGGC
This sequence comes from Streptomyces sp. NPDC051662, assembly GCF_040681655.1. Classification (NCBI taxonomy): domain Bacteria; kingdom Bacillati; phylum Actinomycetota; class Actinomycetes; order Kitasatosporales; family Streptomycetaceae; genus Streptomyces; species Streptomyces sp. NPDC051662. The sequence continues at coordinate 208,507 of NZ_JBFAZD010000010.1, read as the reverse complement.
CCGGCATCCTGCACTGGATCATCCAGGGCACCTTGAAATACCTCAACGGCAGCGACCCCCACCTGGAGAACTCCGCGCAGGTCGCCGCCGCCACCCGCGACTACGCCCAGTCCGAGGACACCTTCGGACGGTTCCTGTCCGACTGCTGCAAGCTCGGCAACCGCGACACCCTGCGCACCGAACAGCGCACCCTGCGCCTGGCGTACGAGGCGTGGTGCGAGGACGAAGGCGTCGACCCCGTCACGCCCCGCCGCCTCGGCGAGAGCGTACGGCGCGTCATCAAACACCCGACCGGCACCAGCCTGCCGACCTCCAACGGCCGCAAGATCTACCAGGGCATCGCCCTGACCAACCCGCCCGCCCCCGTACAGGGACCGTCATGACCGGACCCAGAGACCTTCCCGAGAACAGTCCCTCCGAACGAAAGAGCAGGTCAGAACCCATGGACGCCCCCGCACAGGGACCGACAGGGACCGATTTCCGCAACCTATCCCCCTCGCAGAGCCCCGAGCCTTCACCAGCGCGCGACACTTGCGGAAATCAGTCCCTGTCAGTCCCTGCCCCACGCCCCGAACACCATCTGACCTGCACAAATACGCCAGGGACCGATGCAGGTACCGAAGCAGGGACTGAGGGACCGAACGATCGGGAGCCGCCCACCCGGCTCCGGCCGGCGCAGCTCACCGACGAGCTCGACATCGTCTGGCTCCTGCCTCTCGACGACCTCGACTACGTCCGCGAGGGCCTCGACATCACCAAGCGCCGCGCCGGCCGCCCCGCCTACCACGGCCGCGGCCGCCTCGTCGGCTACGCGAACCTGCGCCCCGGCGCCCTCGCCACCCGCGACTCCGGCCGCTTCGACCGCCGGATGTTCTGGCTCCTGCCGCACGACCGCGCCGAGAGCCCCGACACCGAGTACCGCACCCACGCCCCCCTCGAAGCGGTCGACCCGCGCACCGTCCTGCCGCGCCTGCCCGGACGGCTCACCGACCGCGCCTGGGGGAGCCCCCTGCCCGAACCGCCGACCACCGCCCCCGCGTAGAAACCTTCGCCTCCCCCTCCGATCCAGAAGTGACAAATATGTGCAAATTTGCACAGGACGTAAGGAGTTGCCGATCGTTGAACCCTCCGACCGACAAAGACGGAGGAGCACATGCTGCAGACCGAGCGGTTCAACGCGTTCGCCGAGTCGACGGAATCCGAGCTGAGGGTCGCGGCGGGGGTGAGCGCAGTGGTGCAGACCCTCGTACGGCTGATGAAGACCGTCGAGTGGGGCGCATGGTTCGAGGCCCGGAACGAGGCACGTGACATGCGTGAGGCTCTGGAGGGGCTGATCCGGCTTCTGCCCGCCCAGCCCCACGACCTCGGAGCCTACGACTGCCGTCCCGCACAGATCGACGTCCTCCTGGAGGCCGCCGGCTTCCCGATGGTTACGCTGCAGAACCTCCAGGACGTGGACGACAGGGCGGACTTCGCTGTGTTCGCCGACAGCGTCCGCGACACGGCCCGCCGAGAGCTGGCCGCGTTCGGGGACACCATTCGCGGCCGCGACATGCTCCTTCACAGTTCGGCGCGCGTGGGCATCTCCGAGGTCGAGAGCGCCCACCTGACGGGACTCTCCCGAAACACCGTCCGCAAGGCGCTGGGCAAGGTAGCACCGCGGCGCCTCCTCACCGTCACGCCGACGGGCGAGGAAGCCCCGGCCGGCGACATGGCACCCGGCGACGCCGGTCCCGCAGGCGGCGGAGCCCGGCTTCCCGTGCCGCGCGGCTCCGTGGAGGCCGCGTCAACGGGCCCTTCCCCGTCATGACGCCGGTCGTCCCGGCGGCAGGGTCGGCTCGGCGGATGGGCCGACGGACGTCGCCGCGCCGGAAACTGTCCACAGGCACTTCCTCTGAATATGGGCGGACACCGAGCACACGGACCGTGGAGTCCCGGCGGGCGCGGCTCTGCCGCGCCTGGTTCGCATCTCCCGCCCCGGCGGAGCTCACCCGTATTCACGAAGGAAGCCGAAGCGCATGAACCAGCACACCGTCGCCGCTGCCACGCCCACCGTGATCATCGTCAACCCGGGCGGCGAGCTCTACCGGCGGTACTGCCTCGAACTGGCCGCATCCGCATACCCGGTGGCCGTGATCACGCCCGCGCCGCTCACCTGGGAGGCCCCGTACGTCGTCGACTACGAGGTCGCCGACGTGCACAGCCCCCAGTCCCTCCGCGACGCCGCGCGCGCCCTGGCCCTGCGCAACCACGTCGCCGGTGTCCTGACCTGGGACGAGTACGCCCTCGTGCCGACCGCGCAGATAGCCGAGGACCTCGGCCTGCCCGGCAACAGCCCGGCCGCCGCGGCCGCCTGCCGGGACAAGGCGACCAGCCGAAGCCTGATGGCCGCAAGCACGGTGCCCTCCGCCCGCTTCGCGGCCGTGACGGCCCTCCACGAGGCCGCAGCGGCCGCGAAGGAGATCGGCTACCCCGTCGTCCTCAAGCCGGCCAGCCACGCCGCGTCGATCGGTGTGATCCGCGTCGACTCCCCCGAAGACCTCGCAGCCGCCTGGAAGTTCACGATGGCGGGCGCGAGTGAACAGGGACCGGAGGGCACGGGCGTCCTCGTCGAGGAATACCTGTCGGGCCCCGAGATCAGCGTCGAGTGCGTCACCTACCAGGGACACACCCAGGCCGTCGCCCTCACCCACAAGACGCTCGCCTTCGCACCCCTCTTCGAGGAGATCGGGCACACCGTCACCGCGCAGGACCCCCTCCTGAAGACGGTCGCCCCGATCGCCGCGCACGCGGTCCGCGCCCTCGGCGTGACCGACGGCGTCCAGCACGTCGAAATGCGCCTCACCCACAGCGGACCCGCCATCATCGAGGTCAACGGCCGCATCGGCGGCGACCACATCGGGAAACTGGTCCTGCTGGCCACCGGAATCGACCTGCCGCGCGCCGCCGCAGACGTCGCCATCGGCAGACGCCCCGACCTGACGCCCACCCGCAACTCGGCCGCCGCGATCACCATCCTGTACCCGCCCGCGACCGGCACCCTCACCGCGCGGCAGCTGCCGTCCTCCGTCGAACACTGCACGCCCTGGCTGCACCAGACGGGCTGGTTCAAGGAAGTCGGCGACGCGGTTGCTGTTCCCCCCGAGGGCGACCTCGACGACGCCAGGATCGGCTTCGCGATCGTCACCGGTGCCACCGGCGAGGACACCCGTGAACGGGCAGCCGAGCTCCTCACCCACGCCGAGATCAACGTCCGGGCCGTACAGGAACAGGCTCGCGCCGCACAGGACGTCCGGGTGCCCGTTCCCCACCACGTAACCGCGTGCGTCTCGTGATCTGACGCGAGGCGGTCGGGCCGTTGCGTGATCTGCAATGGCCCTCCGGGGCGTGGGACTATGAGTGGGCCGGACCGGTGGGTGCCTCGACAGCTCTCCCGGTCCGGCTTCTTTCGAGGGAAACTCGCTACAACGGTAGCGAGTTTCATGGTCTGTGCGTAGCGTGGCCGGTGTCGAGGCACCCAGCCACACCGTCTGGTGAGGCTGTCACCACATACATGTTCGGGAGAGCACACTCATGCAGGAACACAACCCCGACCCGTCGTCCCCAAGCGGGGGAGGCGTCCTGGCCCGCCCGGTTCACCGTCCCCCCGTGGCTGGGGGTGTGGAGACCACCTTCGTGGTGAGCCCGCCCCGCCCCGAGGGTGCGGTCAAGTCGTGGCGCCGGATGATCAAGGCGGTCGACCCGGGGCAGAAGGGCGCGTTCGCGCTGGACGGGAAGTTCCTGGAGCCGGGGATCGCGTACGCGGTGAGCACCGGTGCCGTCGTCGTCACGGTGGACGAGTACCCCGAGCACCGGCAGGTCGTGATGGCGCGTGTAGGCGTGGCTGGCCTGGAAACCGAGAAGGAGTGGGCGCTGAAGGCGCCGCTGGGCAAGCGGGTCACCGATTTCATCGGCCGCCGCCTTCCCGCACGGGCCGCCGCCCACATCGCGGTGCGGATGGACGCGGTGCCCAACGGGTTCGCCGGTTGGTGCGCGCTGTGCCGCAACGAGGTCGCCGCCCGCGCGGGACGGCTCATCGCCGTCGACGGGTACGAGCGCAAGCGCCCCGCACACCTCGTGGGAGCCTGCCTGCCGCCGCCCCCGCCGCCGGAGGTGATCGCCCCGAACCGGCGGGCGGAGCCATGCCTGCTGTGCGGGATGTGGGTGTACGCCGGGGACGGCGTTGCCCGCCTGCTGACCAGCCCGGAGGTGGTCACCGGGGCCCGATACCGGGCCGCGCACACCGCCTGCCCGCCGGACGGGACGCCGGGTCCGGCGAACCGCGAGGCCGGATGGTGCGGGCTGTGCCAGCAGCCGGTGCCGGCCGGGGCGGGATACTGGGACATCGACGAGCGGGAGGTCCGCCACCGGCCCGGCCGGTGCCCGGCCCCGGAGCCGGAGCAGGTGTGGTGGGCGCGGCGCCCGAAGGGCGAGCCGTGGCTGCGGGCCGGTGAGGTGCGGCGGGTACAGGTGGATCTGAGGCCCGCCCGGTTCGGCCGGGCTGTCCCGGACAACGACCCGGTGCCCGCGACGGTGGCCGGATTCCGGGTGCTGTCGCCCACCTACATCGAGCTGGTCGCGCGAGTCCTGGAGTGTTCCGAAGACGGCCGGCGGCAGTGGGCGCGGGTCCGGGCCGCCACCGGCGCCGAGGCGGTCGAGCTGCTGGCCGCCGAGGGAGCCCGGGAGGCGGAGGCGGAGCCGGCGGGCTCCCTGCTGCGCGGGTCGTTCAGCGCTGAGGTCCTGGGGGGTGTCAAGCCCTGGCTGGCGGAGATCACCGGACGCGACCCGGAGTTCGGCTGGGAGAGGGCCTTCCAGACCGCGCACGTCGACTACACGAACTCCAACCGGAAGGGGACCCGGGGCGCGGTGTACCACTGGTCGCTGAAGCCCAACCGGGTGTACGAGAGCGAGTACCCCCTCTCCCGGACCCGCAGCGTCCGGGAGTACCTGATGGTGGACGCTGACGGCGACCTCCGCACGATCAGCACAGAGGAAGTCATCGCGTGGCTGAACTCGGGGCCGACGTGGCCCGCACACTGAGCAAGCACAAGCGCGGGCTCGGGATGGACGTGCTGACTGCCGCCCGGCGGCGGGTCCGCACGGTCTTCCAGCAGTTCCCCGTCGTCTGCGTCTCCTTCTCCGGGGGCAAGGACTCCGGGGCCCTGTTCGAGCTGGCCGCCTGCGAGGCACGGGCCCAGGGCCGCCGCCTCGCTGTGCTGATCGTGGACCTGGAGGCCCAGTACGCGCACACGATCGACTACCTGCACATCATGCTGAAGCGGCACGAGGACGTCATCGACGTCTACTGGGTCGCCCTCCCGCTGAACCTGCGTAACGCGGTCTCCGTGTACCAGCCCCAGTGGACATGCTGGGACCCGGACGCCCGAGACATGTGGGCCCGCCCCCTGCCCGAGCACCCCGGCGTCATCTCCGACGAGGACTACTTCCCCTTCTTCCACCGGGGCATGGAGTTCGAGGAGTTCACCCCGGAGTTCGGGAAGTGGCTGTCCGACCAGCACGGCGGGCGGATGACCGCCTGCCTGGTCGGCATCCGCTCGGACGAGTCGATCAACCGATGGCGCACCATCGCCCGCCGGGACAAGCGCACCCACGAGGGCCTTCAGTGGACCACCTGGATCGGGAACGCCGTCTACAACGCCTACCCCATCTACGACTGGCGTACCGAGGACATCTGGACGTACTACGGCGCCGAGCAGGTGCCGTACAACAGGATCTACGACCTGATGCACCAGGCGGGGGTGAGCATCCACCAGGCCCGGCTGTGCCAGCCCTACGGGGACGACCAGCGCCAGGGCCTGTGGCTCTACCACATCCTGGAGCCCGAGACCTGGTCCAAGCTCGTCGCCCGCGTGCAAGGAGCCAACTTCGGCGCCCGCTACGCCCGGGAGACGGGGAACATCCTGGGCCGCATCAAGATCACCTGCCCGCAGGGGATGACCTGGGAGGACTACTACCACTTCATCATCGGCCAACTGCCGCCGGACGCCGCCGACCACTACCGCACGAAAGTCGCCGTCTTCCTCGACTGGTACTCCGTGCGCGGCTATCCGGGCGGGGCCATCCCCGACGACGGCCCGAACAACAAGACCGTGCCGAGCTGGATGCGGATCTGCAAGACGATCCTCAGCAACGACTACTGGTGCAAGGGGCTCTCCTTCTCCCCGCCGGCCAGCAGCGAGACGTACAAGACGTACCGCAAGAAGATGGACATCCTGCGAAAGGAGTGGGACTACCGTGGCACGGTCTGAGACCCGCGTGATGACCAACACCGACCCGGACTTCTACCCGGTCATGGGCCCCTACCTCGCCAACCGGACGGTGGCGAAATCCCTGGGCGGACCGATCTGGGACGACCAGGGCAAGACCTGGACCGTCCGCCTGGACGAGACCGGGCACGCCCTCGGGTTCGTCGCCATCACCGCCCGCGGCAAAATCGAATCCCTCTACACCCTCCCCGGCCGCGACCAGCTGCGCACCGCTCTGGTGAAGGCCGCGGTCAAGGCCGCCGGGGACCGGGAGCTGACCGCCGTGGTCTCCCACTCCCGCGTCGCCGCCCACACCGCCGCCGGGTTCACCGAGACCAGCCACACCGCCAACTTCACCCACATGATCCGGCCCGCCGGCGGGGGGACCTCGTGACCGACCACCAGCAGACCACCCTGGACGACCTCGACCCCGGAGCGGACGGGGAGACGGAGGCGATCCTCGCGCAGGCCCAGGCCCTGTTCGCCCGGCTCGACGCCCTGCCCGAGAACGAACGGATCGACACCGTCAACAGCCTGCGCCTCGCGCTGCACGAGCACTCGCCCCTCAAGGACCAGCCCATCGACTGCGTCGTCTGGGTGGAGTCCGACGACATCGCGGGCAACGCCTACAACCCCAACCACGTCGCCGACCCGGAGATGGAACTCCTCGCACTGTCGATCCGCCAGGACGGCTACACCCAGCCCATCGTCGCCTGGCCCGTCGACGGCGCTGGCGGATCCCGGTACGAGGTGGTCGACGGATTTCACCGCCACCTCGTCGGCAAGAACGACCAGGCGGTGAAGACCGCCGTACGGGGCCGACTGCCGGTCACGGTCATCGGATCGGACCGCACCGGCAAGCCCGACCGGATGGCCTCGACCATCCGGCACAACCGCGCCCGCGGCGAGCACGCCCCGGCCAAGATGGCAGACATCGTCATCGAGCTGGCCCGGCTGCGCCGGACGGACGAGTGGATCGGCGAACACCTGGGGATGGACGCCGATGAGGTCACCCGCCTCCGCACGGTCACCGGCATCGCCGAGCAGTACAAGGACCGCACATACTCACAGGCGTGGGAGGCCGACATCTCCGCACCCGACCCCGAATTCGGTGAGGAGGACACGGCACCGTGACGCAGACGGACCAGACGCCATCCGGGCAGCCACCTCTGCCCGACTACCCCCTCTCGGTGGCCCGGATCGCCCGGGCCCTCGGAGTCCACCGCCGCACTCTCCAGCGGGCCCTGCTGAACGATCCCGCTGCCCCCGACCCCGCGGACCACAACGACCGGGGACACCCGCTCTACCTCCACCAGCCCGTCGCCGACTGGTGGCCAGAGCGGCGCCAAGGCGGACGCCCCCGGAACGGGCCTCCACCCCAAGCAAGCTGAAAGGCCCGGGTGCTCAGGAAGTGAACTCCTGGGCACCCGGGCCTTTCCGGCGGAGCAGCCCTCTACGGAGCGAACACCTCCCGCTCCATGAACCGCCGCCCGCCGCAGGTATCGCACTCGATCACCCTGGGGTTCGTGGAAATACGGGTTGGCGATCCGCCGCATCCTGCGGGACGCCGAGGCTCCTCCGTACGTGCCGAACTTGCCTGAACAACCCGCAGATACAAGTGCGGACGCTCATTCGGCACCCGAGACAACGTGCGCCTGCTCCGGCTTCCCACGGTGAGTAGCAGGGAGACCCACCCCGCAGCCTGCGCCCGCCCGGGCCGCGGGTTGTGTGGGGGGATGTCCGCCAGGCAATTGCGGGCAGAAGGCTGGTCAGCTGCCGATTCGGTCGCCCTGACCTGCGACGGACCCGGCTCTCGCTGGGCGGCGGCAGGAGTGCTCAACGGGTTCGAAATGCCCCGCGAAGCCGTGGACTTTATCCACAGGCCCGCGCTTCGAGGATGTGAAAAGCACAGAAGCCCGGGCGCTCCGCTCGATGGCCTCGATGTGCTGTGCATCCTCGGAGGCTGATCTCTTTCATGCGTAGAACCCGACTCAGCGTGCTGCGACGCGTTGCCGCGACGGCCGTCGTCGTTGCGGCGACCGGAGCGATCGCAACCCCGAGCGCGATGGCCGCGGGCAACGAGCCCGCCTCCAAGCCGTCCTCCACGAGTGCGCCGGACACCGCGGTAACGATCGAGGCTGGAACGGGCGGTGCGAAGGTCGAGGTGAAGGACGAGCCGACGAAGCCGCCCGTCACCGAGCCGGGCCCGGACACCCCGGACCCGGGGGTCGATCCGGGTACCGATCCGACCGGCCCGCCGACGGACCCGGGCACGGACCCGACGGACCCGCCGACGGACCCGGGCACCGATCCCACGGATCCGCCCACGGACCCCGGCACCGATCCGACCGATCCGCCCACGACGGACCCGACGGACCCGCCCACGACGGACCCGACGGACCCGCCCACGACGGACCCGACGGACCCGCCCACGACGGACCCGACCGATCCGCCCACGACGGACCCGGGCACCGACCCCGGCCCGAGTCCGACGCCGAGCACCGGCGGCGGCGCTGACAAGGGCTCGTCGGGCTCCGGCGGCTCCAAGCCGAACGGAGGTGCATCGGACAAGGCCGGCGCCCAGGGCTCGGTGTCGGTCACTCCGGTGGCGAGCGGGAGCCTGGCCCACACCGGTGCTGACGGCACGACCGTCCTCGGTCTCGCGGCCGGCGGTCTGGTCGCCGCAGGTCTGGGGGCGCTCGGCATCACCGGTTACGGCAAGCACCGTGCCGGCCGCAAGCGCCCCAACTCGGCCTGACTTCAGCTGGGCCGCAACCCGCATCGGCCCGGGCGGCTCGGTGCCGGCCGCGGATCAGCCGCGGCCGGCACCGATGACTGCCCCTCCGCGGCCGGCCCGCACGTCGAGGCCGGCTGCCATGGGGGTGGCGCCGGAGAAGACCTCCACGTACCTGCCAACCCTCGCCCCCGCGAAAGGCGCCTCGTGAACACGCAGAACCTCGCCGCCACCCGACTCACCCGCCTCCTCCACCCGGATGCGGCCCCCGCGCTGGGGGCGTTCCTCCCGGCGGGATTCCCCAACTGGACCGCGGGCATCGACCTCTTGCACTCCTTCGCACAGCACGGCGCCGCAGTGCTCGAAATCGGTGTCCCCAGCGCCTCACCGGTCCTGGACGGCCCAGTCATCTCCGCCGCCTACGACCGGGCGCTGCGGCAGGGCGCGCGCATGACCCACGTGATGACCACCGTGCGGCACGCTGCCGAGAGCGGCGCGCCCGTCGTGGTCATGAGCTACTGGTCGAGCGTGACCGATTTCGGAGTCCAGCGGTTCGCCGACGAACTGGCCGACGCGGGCGCCGCGGGCGCGATGATTCCTGACCTGCCCCTGACAGAAGCGGGCCCGTGGCTCGCCGCCGCCCACGCCGCGGGCATCAGTACCCCGCAGTTCGTCCCCCGCGACGTCAGCGACGCCGACCTGACGCAGCTCGGCGCAGCGGCCTCCGGCTGGATATACGCCCCGGCAGTCGCCGCGACGACCGGGTACCAGGGAGCCCTGGATCTCACCGGGATGCAGCACTTCACCCGCCGGCTGCGCGCTCGCACCGAGCACCCCATCGTCGCCGGCATCGGTATCTCCACACCCATCCGAGCTCGGGCGATCGCCCCGCTCGTCGACGGCATCGTCATCGGATCACCCCTCGTGCGGCCCCTGCTCGAACACCCCGGAAAGTCCGGCCACACCCAGGCCACCGCCCAGGTCCGGGCGTTCGCCGACGCGCTGCGCGACGCCGCGCCCGCGGCCAACCCACGCTCCACGGCCTCCGCGTGATCCGCGGCGGTCCGCCAGACCCGTACACCGAAACGAGGCACGATCCGTGAAACACCGCTCGCTCCCCGGCAGGCTGCTGGCCGGCCTCGTCCTGACGGCAGCCGCGCTGACCGGGTGTTCCGCCCAGGCCCCGGAGCTCGGCGACCGCTCCCACTCAGGTGCGAAGGCCCCGGCCGGCGGTGACTCCACTTCGGCGCTCCAGTCCCTTCAGTCCCTCCCGGTCAAGGGCCGCGCGCCTCAGACCGGATACGACCGCGACGCCAAGTTCGGGTCCGCGTGGTCGGACGCCACCACCGCTCCCGGATCACGGAATTCGTGTGACACGCGCGACGACATCCTGCGACGCGATCTGACCGCCGTCACCCACAAGACGGGCTCGACCTGCGTGATCGCCTCCGGCCGCCTGGCCGACCCCTACACCGCGACCACCGTCAACTTCGTGCGCGGGCCGCACTCCGCGGCCGTGCAGATCGACCACGTCGTGGCACTCAGCGCCAGTTGGCGGACCGGCGCCGCGCGGCTGTCCCAGGAGCAGCGCGAGGCACTGGCCAACGACCCCCTCAATCTGATCGCCTCCTCGGGCCCGGCCAACCAGCAGAAGTCCGACTCCGACGCCGCCGACTGGCTGCCCTCCAACGAGGACTTCCAGTGCACGTACGTCGCCCGCCAGGTCGCGGTCAAGGCCAAGTACCGTCTGTGGGTCACCGCCCCGGAGCGAGACGCGATGAACCGGGTACTGGCCATCTGCCCCGGCCAGCCGCTTCCCACGGACACCTCCGCCGGCGTCATCCTGCCCACGTCGTAGAAGGACCCGCCATGCCCCCGACCCCACCCCAGCAGCGCCGCACCGCACCGGCGCAGCTGCGTCCGCCTCGCCAGCGCCGCCCTCCACTGTCCCCGCGGCCCCATTGGCAGAACCTCTTCCTCGCGCCCCGGTACTCCGATCCACGCATCCAGCAGGAAATCGACGAGGAGTTCGACGAGGGCGCGGCACCGCGCCGCACCTACCGGCGCTGACCGAAGGCCCCTTCCTCCGGCGCCGCGACCGCGGCGCCGCCCCGTTCCGCCCTCGGGCACAGGAGTCCCACCCGCACCACGTCAGATGGGGGAGTCGCATGTCCACCGCCACCCTGGAACCAGGTCCGCCCCGCCTTCCCTGGCCGCCTCCCGCCGCCCTCGTCGTCACCGATCCAGCCGAGGGCCGCCCCAACCAGAGCGTACGGAGCGGACTTCGGGTCCTTCGCGTCCTGCACGAACTCGGCCCCTACGAGGAGCACCAAGTCGCCGAGATCGCCGAAGCCGCAGGACTGCGCGGACCCCACGTCTCGCGGCTGCTCGGCGCCGCGGTCGCCGAGCAAGTCGCCGAGCGCGGCAGCCGGCACGGGGCTTACCGGCTGACCCGGGCCGGCCGCGCGCTGCTGGACGTACGCGCACCCGGCCCCGTCCATCCCCGCATCCGCGAAGTTCTCACCACCCTCCACGAGGAGACCGGCCTCGCGGTCGCCTACCACCAGCCGGGATGGCGGCTGGGCACCGGGCTGCGCCTGGAGCTCGTCGACGCCCTGTGCCCGGCCCACCCCGATCTGCATCACGCCGTCAACCAGCAGCATGACGACATTCGGCACAGCGCCGCCGGCCGCGCCGCTCTGGTCTGTCTCCCGCCGGGCATGACCACTGGGCCCGACGACCGGCCGATCACCGTCCCCGCGGCCATCCGCGAGGCCGTCGCATCCAGCCACGTAGCCGCCTCGCGCACCCTCTCCACGCAGTCCCTGGCGACCTGCGTGCGCCGGGCGGGCGCGGTCGTCGCTGTCCTCACCGTCCTGGGCCACACCGCGGCGTTCACCGAACCGTTGCGCGTGCAGGAGTACGCCGTCCTGCTGCGCCGCGCCGCGCAGCGCTTCACCGCTCCATCCCCGTCGGCCGCTGTGACTGCCGGCGCCCGCGGACTCCCAGGCACTGCGCACCACGACAAGTCCGCAGCTTCGCGGCCCGACCTCTACGCCGTCTGAACCGCCGCTCCGCAAGCGCACGGACGGCGCCTCGGACACGACCGCGTCGGGCTCGCCGGCCCCGAAGATTCCTCCACGGAATCACTTCGAACCTAAAGCCGTGCCTGGGCGGGCAGGGACGGCCGCCGTCGGCCTCGCCCGCTCGTAGGTTCGTGAATGTCCCGCTCACACGGGACAACAACCACCACGAGGAGGTGAACGATATGCGTCCGCTCCGTCAGACGAACCGTCCGGTCTAACCGGACCGAGCAGCACCCCCAGTGAGCATCCCGCCGGGCTCTCCCCGGCGACGAGCTCCCCTCGAAGGCGGCCGAACCCCAGCGGATCGGCCGCCTTCGTACGTCCGCCACACCGTCCGCGCCCAGCGCGACCGCTCTGGAGAACCGGCCATGGCCACCACCCATCCGCCTGTCGGCACCCCGACATCGGCGCGCACCAGTCCCTCCACCCGCACCGTCATCACCGCACTGATCGGCGGAACGCTCCTGCTCAAAGCCGGCGGCTTCTGCTGGGACTTCCTGGGCTACTACATCTCCGACGGCGCCGGACACGGCACAACCGCGGCCGGGGCCGGACTGACGCTGTTCGGCATCGGGTGGTGTGTGGGCCAGGCGTTCTCGGGCGCGCTCACCGACCGGCTCGGCCAACGCGCCGCGCTGACCCTGCTGATGAGCATCTCCGCACTCGCCTGCTTCGCCCTGGCCTTCACCAGCTCGCTGCCGGCGCTCCTGGCGGTCTCGCTCTTCCTCGGCTTCACCATGGAGATCCAGCGGCCCGCGGTGTCCGCCACGATCAACGACAGCATCACCAGCGAAGCCGGCCGTACCCGTGCCCAGGGATGGGTCTACTGGTCGATGAACGTCGGAATCGCCGTGTGCGGCGGCCTGGGCGGATACCTCGCCCACCACCACGGCTACCGGATGCTCTTCGTCGCCAACGGCGTCGCCTGCATCGTCTTCGCCCTCATCGCCAGACGCGTACTGGCCCCGCGACCGCGTGCGGCCACCAGGCCCACTTCTCTCACCTACCGGCAGGTCCTGGCCGACCCCAGCCTGCGGTGGATCACGGTGGCTGCGGTCGGCGCGATGATCTGCGCCTACGGTCTGGTCAGCGTCCTGCCCCTGGTCATGACAGACGACAATCTCCCGCCCACCAGCTACGGCACCGCGATGATCTCGAACACCGTGGCGGTCCTCATCCTCAGCCCCCCGTTGATGCGGGCCTTGGTCGGACGCAATGAGGAGATGCGCTATCCGCTCGCCCCTATCCTGGCGGTCGGCAGCCTGATCCTCGGCGCCGGCATGGCGTTCGCCGCCCTGCAGCACACCACCTTGGGGTACTCGATCGCGGCCGTTCTGATCGTGCCCGGCGAGATCTGCTACAGCGTCGCGATCGGCGCCTACGTCTCCAAGGCTGCTCCGCCCGGCGCGACCGGCCGTTACCAGGCCGTCCTCAGCGCCGCGGCCGCCGCTGCGTCCCTCCCGCCGCTCGGGATCGCCCTCGCCCTCAACCTGGGCGGCCGGCCCTTGGTCGCGGCGATCCTGGCGCTGAGTGCCCTGACCGCGGCAGCCGCCTGCCGCCCCTTGGCTCGCGCCCTGCGGACACCTGCCACGAATCCGTCGGCGGGCCCTCTCCACGACAAGGAGCAGGTATGACAGCGAAGTTCACCAACATCCCCTGGCCCGCGAGCGACCGAGACCCTTCCCTTCAGCGGCGCCCGATCACGCCGGGCGGTGAGGAGCAGCGTCCCGACCCGGACACCCCGCCAGCCGCCCCCGCGGCGCCGGCCGCCGCCCGCTGAACCGAGCCCCCGTGGGGCCGCCGAGCTCCGGCGGCCCCACTCGGCTGTCCCGGTCACCCCGCGCACGGCAGAGGCTGAGTGATCCACAGCCACCAGGCCGCCAGTCCCAGAGAGGCGGAGGTAAACCGTCTCCAGAGCCGGCGCCCGGCCGCCGCGCGAGGGCGCTACGTGGACAAGGGGGTGGAGGCGGGCAGCAGCGCGAATCCGGAGCAGTCGCTGCGGGGGTGGGCGCAGTGCTCGACGCTGTACGCCTCCGGGCACACGGCGCACGTCGCGAACGCGCTGCCGCCCTTGTTCCGGCAGTTCGTGTCGTCGCACACCGTGCAGGGCTCGACGAGCATCGTCACTCCGGGCAGGGAGGCAATCAGCTGCTCACCGTCCATCGGGCGCAGGAGCTCGGTCAGGTGATCCAGCTGCTCGTCCGCGAAGCCCTCGAAGTCCAGGTCGGGCGTCACCGCCCCGTCGGCGTGGTGGGCGCTGGCCAACTCGGAGAAGTGGGTGCCGTTTTCGTCCCACAGCGTGCGGAAGACGACACGGGCGACGGGTGCGTTGCTCGCCAAGGGCTCTTCCTCGGCGATGGCCGGGAGGGCAGCCACAACCGCGTGCGTGAGGGCCGTCTGCGTGCGCTGGATCCGAACCGTGTTCAGGGCGCGCTCGATGCCGTCCAGGATCTTGTCGTCGTACGCGGTGAGGGCGGGCTGGGGGTCCTGCGGGTCGAAGGCGGGCGGCTCGCCGTCGTCGTTCTTCTGCTCCGGCACGAAGTCGGGGGACAGGGCGATGACCAGGGTGTCGCCGAACCTCGGCGCGTGGAAGTCGGAGACATCGTCGAGTTCGTCGCCGACGGCGCCGGTGAGATCGCCGGCCGCCACGGTGTGCGGGCCGAACACGAGCAGGGCGCCGTCGCCGGCCCAGGCCAGTCCCTCGATCTCGTCGTGTTCCTCGGTGATGCGGAAGTCGACAGCGTCCGGCCGCTCTCCCGGCGAGAAGTGCTCGATCAGCGCGGTGCGCAGGCGCTCGAGCAGCGCGTCGTCATACAGGGGCTGTCCGGTGGTGCCGAGGTCGGTCAAGTGCTGCTCCTGGTGCTCGGGGATGGTGGGGCCCCGGCCGGTCGCGGCCGGGGCGTGGGGGTGTGCGGTGTCAGCGGGGCAGGGCGATGGTGATCTCTTCGCAGAAGGAGGGCGCTTCGAAGTCCGTCAGTTCGATGAGGGCCTCGGCGACGGTGCTGTAGGAGAAGTCGCAGTTGGGTTCGGTGCGGCCGCCGAAGTGGAGCTCACCCCAGTCGGACCAGTCGTGGGCTCCGTCGTTCTCGTTGGTGTAGTGGAACGTGACGGCGTCGGGCTGGGGCCGGTCGTGGTCGGTGAACCACTCGACGAGGGCCTCGCGCAGCGCGGTGAGCAGATCGTCGGGAACGGGCCCGTAGGTGAGCGACATCGGCTCGCCGAGGGGCCTGCCCTTGCGGTCGTAGCCGCAGAAGTCGCACCGCCGCGTCTCCCGGGGAAGGTCTTCGGCGCAGCAGTCAACGTTGCGGCACTTCCACAGCACGCCGGCCGCGTAAACGGCGGCGCGGATCGCCTCTGCCTGGTCGTCGGTGGCGTTGTCCAGCAGCTCGGACAGTTCAAGGGTCGGCAAGGGGCGTCTCTTTCGTTCGGGGGCAGGGCGGAGCGCGCCGGGGCCGGGGCGGGCCCCGGCGCGGTCGTGACGGGGGTGGGTCAGGCGGTGGTGAGGATTTCGCCCGGGCGCAGGAACCGGCCGGTGTCGATGAAGTGCTGGCGCGAGGGGGACGATTCGGTGTCGAAGTCGCCGTAGTGCCCGGGGGAGGGATCGCAGCCGCAGGTGCACGGCGGCATCGGCTCGCCCTGTCCGGCGCGGGTCAGGTGGCAGCCGCCGCAGTCCTTGTCGGTACTGACGTTCTCGAAGGCGCAGGCGCACGACCAGGGCTCGCAGTCCTCGCACTGCGGCCATTCCTCGTGCGGGTTGCGGCCGAGGTCGACCCCGCAGTCCCCGCAGACGCCCCAGATGAATCCGTGGTCGTCGGTGGCTGCGATGACGATCGCGTAGAAGTCTCCGCCGGAGGCGTCCGGAAGCGCCAGAGCGTTGAGCGTGATCCGCGACAGCAGGATCGGGTTGGGGACGCTGGAGCGGGAGACGACGGCGTCGGCGGTGGCCAGCAGGGCGCGGGCGGTCCAGTCGGTGAGGCGGGCGAGCAGCAGGGTGATCATGGTCAGCCTTCCTGCTCGGGGAGGCGGGCGGCCAGGTCGGCCACGACGTTCTCGGCCTCCGCCAGCACCGCCTGCTCGCGGCGCAGGTCGTTGTAGGCGCCTGCGACGGGGAGCCCGGGGTGGCTGTCACGCGCCTCGTCCAGGAACTCAATGTCCGGGTCGGCGTCGGGCTCGTCCCAGGACTGCTGCTCCTCGCACCACTCGCGGAAGAACGGGAGGGTTTCGAGACGGCGGCGGGCGTCGCCGATGTCCTCGCCGTTGACTACGAACAGGTAGGGCGCCTCACCGTCGTGCCGTTCGGTTCCGGCGACGGAGAGGGTGAACACCTGCCCGGCGACCGGCGGACCCGCCAGTTCGCGAAGGCGGCCCATGACCTCGTCGAGCATGTTGCGGGCGTCGTACGCTTCGGCGTCCAGGTCCTCCTTGTAGTCCTCGTACTCGTAGGGGACCTGCTCCCCACGGTCGGTGTACTTGGAGGGGATCCAGACGCCATTGCTGTCGTAGTACCGGTCCAGCACGGCCTGGTGACGGGCGGCCTGCTCCTGGTACGGCGCGATGAGCTTATGGATTTCGCCGATGAAGTCGATAGTCGTGGCCAAGCGGAGATCCTCACTCGCGGGGACAGGGCGCCGGGCGCGTAAGTGCGTCCGGAAGGGGCGGGCCGGGATGCCGACGCCGAGCCGGGAGCCAGGCGGTCCGGAAGAGGTCCGGACCCAGGTGCTCCGGGCGGGAAACCCACCCCCTTTGACAAGTAAGATATTACCATAGGTGGGCCTGTTTGGCCAGGTCAGAAGGGGTGTCGGGGTCCCGGGGGGAGACCTCTCGCAGCCTGGCGGGACCGCCCGAAAACCGCCGGCGCCAGCACTGTGTCCCAGACGGTCGGGGGCCGCGATCGCCGTCAGGGCGACCTCTTCCACCTCGACCCGCCGCAGGCCCTGGAGGGCTTCCTGCCCTCAACGCGATGGCACACTGGTGGACCCAACTGGCCTATCGCACAAGGGAATTGAACTAGTGTCCGAGACCTTCCCCGCCGCCAACACCGGCTCCGGCCCCGAGATTCGCTCCGGCGGCTGCCTTCCCCAGTGCGGAAAGGTCCGCTTCACCGTCACCGGCCCGGTGGACGACCCGCACGTCTGCGCCTGCGAGCACTGCGCCAAGCGCTCCGGCGCGCCGTTCCAGTGGTGGCTCGGCTTCCCGATGGCCGGGCTGAAGTGGACCGGTGCCGAGCCGACCTGGTTCGACACCCACCCCGGCAAGACCGCCCGCGGCTTCTGCGGCGCCTGCGGCACCCACATCGCCGCCCGCGACTACGGCGACACCAAGGCCATCGGCATCCTCGCCACCGCCCTCGACCACCACGCCACCGACCCGGCCCTGGTACCCACCAATCTGAACCGGCTCGCCGAGGCCGCCCCCTGGCTCGCCCAGTACGACAACCGGCACGTGGCGGCCGGCTGACCCCGGGCCCTACGGGGGAGCGCTCGCAGCGTTTGCGCAGCAGACCGAACTGTCCAGGGTCTGCCTGGTGAACTCGCCGCGCAGGACCTGCTCGTCACGGGCACCGCCCACGTGAGTCAGGGATCAGGTGCCGCTGCGCCCGGCATCGAAGCCGGCGCGGGACTGGGCCGGGAAGGCGTGCCCAGAGGCCGGACGGCTCGGTGGCGGAGGCGGCACTCCTGGTGCGTGCCGAAAGCAGAAAGCGCCCGCGGCGAGCAGGAACTGCTCGCCGCG
Organism: Streptomyces sp. NPDC051662; assembly: GCF_040681655.1. Lineage (NCBI taxonomy): Bacteria > Bacillati > Actinomycetota > Actinomycetes > Kitasatosporales > Streptomycetaceae > Streptomyces > Streptomyces sp. NPDC051662. The sequence goes on along the minus strand of NZ_JBFAZD010000010.1, from coordinate 190,652 downwards.
GGCGCTGTCCGCGCGTGCCGAGGGGCCGGCGCGGGCAAGAAGTATGCAGCCGGTCAGCTCTCCTCGGCCGCGGATTCGTGCGGTTGCTCGCCGGCGCTGTCGTCCGGGGTTGCCGGCTGGCTCCGCTCCGCGCGCTGCGCCCGGGTGCGGTACCGCTGGATCGTCTCAAGGAACCAGTAGGGCCGGTCCATCTCGTCCAGCCCGTCCGGCGCGGGGAACGAGCGTTCCGCATACACGCCCGGCGTCGCGTACTTTTTGACGGACCTCTCCTCGAGACCGGTCAGCTCGGTGACGTGGGGGATGTAGTAGCGCCGGCGTCGGCTGCCCTGGCCCGGGTGCAGAGTCGGCTTGACCGGCATCCAGCGCCCAGGCTTCTTCTGCGCGATGCGCTCCTGGACCTCCGGGACGAGGTTCCCTTCCTCGTCCATGAATCCGACGGCCTGGCAGTAGGCGACGAAGACGGTCCGCGGATAGCGGGGGCGCGCGTCGTCCGCTTCGGGCACCGCGATCTTCATGGCTTCGGCGACGGCCCTGAGCGGGGAGGCCGGCGTGGTGGAGCGGGCGAGCTCCCTCGGGTTGCGGTGCCACCGCGCCGCGGCCTGGCGGCTTACACCGACCTCGCGGGCCATGTCGCTCAGGCTCATGGAGTTGTTGCTGGTCACGGTGCCTTCCTGTCTTTCATGTGTATGTCCGGGGCTGAGATTACGGCAGTGGTGTCCCCTGCCGGGCATTGTTCGGTGCGCTGCTGGGCCGCGGCCACACCATGGGCGACGACCGTCGCCCCGCGGGGCCCGTCGGTGAGCAGCCCCAGGTCCTTGAGGCTGCGGACGGCCTGCTGCGCGCTGGTGACGCTGTACCCGTGCTGCTGGGCCAGGGCCCGGGCGGTCGGGAACTCGGCTCCCGCCGGGTAGGCGCCGGAGTTGATGAGCTCCGTCAACCGCTGTGCCAGCCGGCGGTAGGCGGCCGTGCCGAAGTGGCTCGCCGCTGAGGTGTCCGGTGCGGCCGCCGGCTGTACCGGGGTGAGATCCAGACCCGGCAGCGCCTGGGCCGGCACGGCCGGGGTCGAGGTGACCACCACCCCCCTCCCGCCGCGGCCAAGCAGCCCTTCGGCCTCCAGCAGCTCCTGAGCCCGCTGGACGGTCTTGAGCCCGACTCCGTACGTCGCGGCGAGTTCGCGCTGCGGCGGCAGGGAGCTCCCGGTGGCGAGCTGGCCGGCGCGGATCTGCTCACGCAGCAGATCGGCCAACTGCACATGGACCCTGCGGGTGTCGGGGCTCACCCGCGCTCCGGGGCCGGCTTCCTCGCCGGACCAGACCAGGCCGTGGTGCAGGACCAGCGCGTAGCGGGCCGGGCCGGCGGACAGCGGGAACTCCTGGGCGTAGCCGTTGTTGCGTGCTGCGGCCGTCGCCAGGGCTGCGTCGCGGCTCGGGCGCGTCAGGACCTGCTCCGAGGCGGGCAGCCACACGGCCCAGGGCTGATCTACGGGGCCGATGTGATTGGGGACGCTGTCGAACACGGGGGCCTTCCAGGGCGTGCGGTCACTCGAAGGTGAGGTCATGGCAGAAGCAGTCGGAGCGGGTGCACGGCAGCCGGCCGTCCTCGGTCAGTCTCCGGGAGTGCGCGGTGTCAGAGTGTCCGCAGAGGCAGGTGGTGCAGGGCCTCTGGCCGGATTCCTCGCGGCGGGCGTCCCGTTCGGCGAGTGCGGCGCAGCGGTCCCTTTCGGCTTCGGCCTCGGCCAGCAACGCGTGAAGGCCCGCTTGGTCGAGCGGGCCCCGCAGGTCGGTGGTGTCGATCAGCGACAGGGCCCGGCCCAGGGCCGGTTCGCGCTGGATGTAGTCGAGCAGTAGCTGCGTGCCGGCGGCGAGCGTGCCGGCGCGGAGGGACTCCTGGGCGTACGTCGGGGCGGGGGTGGTCGTTTCCGTCATGGTGTTCTCCTCGGTTCCGGGGCCGGCCGCGCGAGGGCGGCCGGCCCCGGCAGGCGGGTCAGCGCAGGATGCGCTGGGCGCGGGCAGCGGTGAGCCAGGGCCCGAACTGCGAGGTGATGCCGTCGTACAGCGCTGTGTCGGGCACGTTCTGCGGGTCGGGCGCGGGGAAGTGGCTCGCGTTGTCGACGGGCCGGCCGGTCAGCTCGTCGAGCTCGCGCAGGAAGTCGATCTTGCCGCCGTAGCCGACGAACGCGAAGAACAGGGGGGATTCCGCGGCCGTGCGCAGGCTCGCCTCGGCGGCGTCCTTCTCGCTGGGCCCGCCGTCGGTCTGGAAGACGACCAGGGCCGGTATGCCCTGGGCGTGGGCCGTCGAGCCGAGGTGGAGCTTGGTGACGTATTCGATGGCCGTTTCGTAGTGGGTCTGACCCATGTGGCCGAGCAGCTGGTGCGCGGCCTCGATCCGGCCTTCGTAGTTGCCGAGGCTGACGTCCGTGGTGCCGTCGATGTCCGTGGAGAAGAACACGACCGGCACCTGGCCGTCGTCGTCGAGGTTCCGCGCCAGGCCCAGGACCTGCTCGGCGAGGTACTGGACGCTGCCGGCCTTGTAGTGCGGGCGCATCGAGCCGGAGCGGTCCAGCACCAGGTACACGGCGGCCTTCTGGCCGCTCAGCCCGTGCTTGTTCAGGCTGACGGCGGCCTTCTTGGTGAGGTCGATGACCGAGGACCGCTCCACCGACACCGGGGCGGGCGCGGGCTGGGCGGGCGTGGTGCGGGAGAACAGCTTCTTGAACATGGGGCTCGCTTTTCGTCGTTTCGGGCCGGAGCCCGGGGGAGGGGAGAAGGGGGGGGCTAGGCCGCGGGCGTCTGGGGCCAGGTGATGCGCACCTCGGCGGTGCGCACGGCGGTGCCGACGGCCTCCTGCAGCGCGCGGAAGTCCGCCGCGCTGAGCTCGGCACGGCCGGCGTCGGCCGTGGGGTCCTCACCGTTGAGCAGGTGGTCGGTGATGGCCTCATCGATGAGCGTGGCGTCGATGTCGTGGCGTGCGGTGTCCAGGAGTCCGGTCGCCAGGTGCTGTACGAGCTCGGGGGTGAAGGGCACGCTCTGCTCCTTAGGGACGAGGTCGCCCTGTCGGGCGTACGAGGTGAGATTGACGCGCCGGGCCTGTGGATACGGTCCGGGCACCGAGACCGCCCGGCTCCCGCGCCGCGGCCCAGGGCGGTACTGGGCGAAGTAGGAGAGGTGGTCACCGATGCCGCGCGCCCCGGCCAGCGGGTGCCGTATGTCGCTCCACACCTGCCGTGCCAGTGCCGCGTACCGGTCGCCGGCCAGCACGGTGACCTGGCAGCCGGTCACCGCCATGTGGCGGGCTTGCCTGCGCAGGACCGGGGCCGAGACGGTGCCCGCCTGCCCGGCCCGCAGGTCGTAGTCGAGGATCCGGTCGCCGGGATGCAGAAGCCCGAACTTCGCCGACAAGATCAGCAGTCTCCCGTCGTGCCCGGCCAGCGCGGCCGCGGCCCGGCGGGCGGCGAGGTGGTAGCTGCCGACATACATGTCCTCGGCGGAAGCCGCGGCCTGGCCGCTTTTGCGCATCGCGCACGGCACCACGAGCAGCCGCGGCCGCGGGCCTGTTGCGGCACGTTCCCGGCCGGCGTCGGTGATCGTGAACTGCGGTACGCGGGACGGGAGATCGATGTCTTGTCCATCGGCTCCGGGGAGGGGCTCCGCGAAACGGTGGCGGACCAGTTCCGCCAGCGCGGCCCCGCGGACGGCCGCCGGCAGATGGCCGGCGGGGTCCAGGAGCGCTGATCCGAGGCCGGCGCGCTGCTCCCAGGTCAGGTCGACCTGCGGCGTCATCGGCCGTCCTCCCGTTCGTGGACGATGTCCAGCGGCGCCGGCAGGCCGTAGTGCTCGGCCAGAGCGTGCACGGCATGCGGCAGACCGCGGTATCCGATCCCGATCTGGGTGCCCTGTGCGTCGACGGCGTACAGCCAGGACTTGGGGCCGTAGTTGGAGAAGAGGATGATGAAGCCGCCGGCGGTCTTCGGGTCGTACCCGTCGAAGGTCACGGCGTCCTTGAACTCCTGCGGCGGGCCGGTGGGCCGCACCCTCGCGGTGGTCTGCGGCTCGGCAGGGACGGGGGCCCGGACCAGGACCGACTTGTGGGTGCGGCGCACGATGGTGAACCCGCCCTCATCGAGGGCGGCTTCGATCCGGTCGAGCGCGCGAATCCAGCGCTTTCGGGCCTCGGGGCGCCGGGGCGCGGCGAGGCTGTAGTCCTGCGTCCACCAGACCAGGACATCCGAGTGCTCGGCGCCGGCGGAGAATCCTTCCGGCGTGGTGACGTCGCCGTCGATGTCGGCGAGTCCGGCGTGTGAGGTCAGCACCGACCGGACCAGGCGGACATCCCAGCGCGGGGCGTTGGGACGCGGTGCGTACGGGGCTGGGGAAGCGGTGGCCTTCGGGGGCTGCGGCATGGGCTTGCTCCTTCCTGTGCGTAGTGGGGGGTGCGACTGGCACGGTCCGCGAAAGGCTGCGCTGGTGCGGGGAAAAGCCGCACGTCGCCCGAGGAAGGGCAAAACCCCTCCGGTTTGACAAGTAAGACTTTACATGGGGCGCACATTGCTGGCAACTGGCGCGATGACGTGGGCCACCGGAAGGCCATCCACGGGTCAGGGGCACCGGATTCGTTGCCTGACGGTGAGTCACTGCGGTGCGGTGTCCCTCACCTGCACTTCGAGCAGGGCGCACCAGAGCACGGCCTCGACTCGGGTTTCGATGTCGGAGCCCGAGCACTTCTCCTCGGCGACGAACCGCAGGGCCGTCCAGACGTTGTCGGCACGGTCGAGGACCGCCCGGATGTCCTGGGCGATGTCACTGTCCTCGCCGAAGTCGCGCTCCGGGTCGTCACCGGCGTTGTAGACGTCCATCACCTCGCGCCATCGGCCGGCGATTCGCACCACGTCGTGGTCATGGACATCGCGGGCGCGGACGAGACGGGTGGTCCAATACGGGCGTTCGGCTTCGGCGGAGGAGGCTGCCAGCGGAGCGGTCAGGGTCGTGCCTTTCGCAGCAGGGAGCGGGCGCCCTGGGCGCCCGCCGGGGAGGGCGGGAGGTGTCAGCGGACGGGGAGGTGCATCGCGAGGTGACGATCGGCCCAACGGGTGCAGGGCGCGCACGGCTCCAGCAGGCCGGCGCCGCGGCGGCAGTCACGCGCGACATGGTCAAGGGCCTCGTAGAACGAGGAGACGGCCTCGTCGGCGACCGCGGGAACCGCCACGGCGTCCGGACAGTGACCGGAGGAGAACTGTGCCGAGCCCTGCGCCACCCGCACGGGATGGGGCGGCAGCGCCCATCCCTCCTCCACCACGGGGACGCCGTCGAGGAGCAGGACGCCGATGAGGGCGTTCACCCGGAAGCTGGCCGCGAGGGCGCGGTAGTTCGCGGGCAGGATCGGCCGGCCGTTGGGATCGAGGGATCCTCGCGCCCGTCCGGCCTCGATGTCCGTGGCCAGCTGGTCGAGATCGGCCGCCCACCGCCACACGGTGACGGGCGGCTGGTGGCCGTGCGGCGGTATCTGCGTGTAGTGGGACAAGCCCGGTGCCCTGTGTCGGCCGAGCCCGCCGGGGGTTGTTGTGCGGGTGTTACTCGGTGAAGACGACGTGGCCGTTGACCGTGATGGTCATGGGCACGTTGCCGTCGGCGTCCGTCTCCACGCTGTCCCCCGTGGAGTCCATGCCGCTGGTCTCCACGGCGACGACGAGTCGTCCGTTCTTGCGGTACGTGTAGATCTGCGCGGTGCCCACCTGGGTGCACGGGTGGGTGTCGCCCTCGGGGTCGACGGGGGCCTGCGGGGTGAAGCGCGCGTTCAGGTTGATCAGGGTCTCGGGGTCCGCGTCGTGGGGGATGAGAGTTCCCTCGGCGGGGCCGTCCCACGGGGCGGGCAGGCACTCCGGCCCGCCGTCGGTGAGGATGCGGTCCAGGAGGGCCCACGCCTCGGCGAACAGACTCCACTTCGGGATGTCGACGGTGTTCTCGCGGAGCACGGTCAGCAGGTCGTCGGTCCCCATCTCGTCCAGGGGTGTGGTGTCGTCAACGGCGCTGCCGATGGCGTCCGTTGCCCGGTCGTCGTACATGACCATGGTGGCGTCAACCTGGCTGATCACGTCCATGATGCGCGCCAGAACCGCGGCGGCCGGAGCGGGTGCCTCGTCCTGCGACGCGGCGTAGATTTCCTTGACTCGTGCGACGGCTTCGGCGGCATCCATGGTTTCCTCTCGCTCCTCCCGGACGCGCAGCACCCGGGAGGTGTCCGGCAGGGGGGCGTCGGTGAGGGTCTGGCCTGTGTGGCTGGTGCACGTGGCGGTGTCGGCGGTGCGGGACACCACGGTCCATGCCGTGCCGTCCAGCTCCATCCCGAACGCGATGCCGGCGCCCCGTACGGTGCCGTCCGTCGCCGTGGTGTACGCGGTGCCCGTGCCCGGCTTCACGAAGACGTCGCCCGCCGTGAGGTCACGGGCCTTGATCTCCCGGGCGTCGGCCCAGGTGTAGCCGTGCGGCGCCGGAGCCGTGGGCGCGTCGGTGGCGGCCATGCGCGGTGTGTCCGTGACGGGAGCCGGGACGGCTTCGGCGCCCTTCTCGTCGCGCAGGTATGCCTTCAGCGTCCTTACGGCGTTCGCCGTGAGTCGCCCCGCAGGCGTGAGGGGGCTCTCCCCGCACCGGCTCAGGCGAAACAGCCCGTGGTTGTGCTCTTTCGTCGTGACCGACACGTACATTTCTCCGCCGCTTTCCACGGGGGTGATACCGATGCGGGTGCCGTGGAAGTCGGTGTACGAAGTGAGGTTCGTGCCGCTCGTTCGGTCGGGGAGTGAGGCGGCCTCGCTCTCGTGCGGTGTCTGGCCCGGCAGTGCGTCGACCGTGACCCCAAGGTCCGCCGCGACGCATTCGCCGCACCGGGCGACGGTATTGCGGGCCTCCCAGCGGGCGACGTTGTGCACGGTGTGGCGGTCGGTGTGGCACGTGCCCGGGGTGGCCGGGCGGACGACGTAGCCACCGAGAACGATGCCGCCGTTGGTTCGGATCTCGCCGTCGTGGGTGCAGGGGGGACGGGACCCGTTGAGCGGCATCTCGGCATCGGCGCCGCATGAGCAGACGGTGGCGACCATGCGCGGCGTGTCCGCGACGGGGACGGGCGCCGGGACAGAGACAGAGCCGGACGAGGGGCGGGGGCCGCGGGAGGAGGACGCGCTCAAGTGGTGCCTTTCGATGTGAACGTGCAGGAGGCGGAGGGTTAGTGAAGGGCGTTGTACAGCTCACGGGCTGCATCGGCGGCGGCGTCACGGTTGCCGACCCGGACTGGGACGCGGGTCGAGTCCTGGGCCGGGGCCGCGCCGGCCAGAGCGTCGCGACAGGCCGTAGTGACGGCGAGGTGCAGTACATGGACGCGCGGGCCCGGCCGGAAGCCCTGGCACTCGCCCGAGCAGCGTTCGCACAGGCCGCAGGAGGTGAGCGTGAAGCATTCCGCGCAGCGCACGCGCCGGTCCGTACGCCGGAAGTCACCGGTGAACTTCAGCCGGGTGAGCCGGGTGCAGTCGTGGCAGGTGTACCAGCCCAGCTCGTTCAGCCCGAGCTCGGCGATCCGGTAGGTGCCGCTCCCGCTCGCCTTCGTGGCGAATCCGCGCCGCACGAGGGAGTCCAGGATCTGCTCGGTCTGGGACGGCGACCCGATCTGCCAGTCGCATCCCCGGTACCAGGTACCGGAGTTGCGACTCGCGAGGTGGGTCAGCGCCCGGAACTGCAGGCTGCCGAGCGCACGGTACTGGCTCACCGGGATTCCGGCGCACCGGCGGCGCAGGCGGGGCAGTTGAGACTGGCGGAGGGGACCTCGCTGAAGCATCGCGGGCACGGCGCGCCGCTCAGCGCGTAGCCCTGGGCCCTCTCCAGGGCGTCTTCCCAGTCGATTCCCTCAAGCGCGGCCCAGATGAGCACGTCGGCGATGAGGTCGGCGAGGCTGGTCGGGGCGTCGTCGCTGCTATGCCCCTCGGCACTGTAGTGGTCGACGGCCGTGCGGCCCCGGTCGGCGGCGAGAAGATCCATGCGGCTCCAAGGGAATCGTGCGGCGGTGCCGCGACGTCGGTTCTGGGCGGTCCGCGTCGAAGGGGCGTGGGCGACGTCGGAAGGAAGGGGAGGGGCGGGTGTGGCCGGGTGCCGGGCCTTTCGGTCCGGCACCCGGGGCGTCACGGGCAGGTGGTGCAGCAGCGGTCGTCGCCGTACTGCGGGGTCGGCCGCAGGTTGCGCAGGCGCTGGCCCAGGTAGGTCATCTCGCCGTCCAGGGCGTTCTCGGTGAGGGTGTCGCCGTTGGCGCGGGCGGTGGCGGACTCGGTGCGGATCTTCGCCATGCGGGCCTGGATGGCCTCGGTGGTGCTGGTCGCCGTCTGCGTGCTGGTCATCGGGGGCCCCTTCCGCCGTACTGTTTGACAAGTAAGATAATACAGATATTGACGGATTAAGTCAAATCTAACTTGTCACACCACTATGGCCAGAATCCCGCCGGGCTTGATTCATGATCGATCTCCATGTAGTCTCTTACTTGTCAAACGGGTTGAAGTGAACCGGCTGCAACGGCAGTTGACCTCCCCCGCTGGCCGAGCGCGAGGACACCCGCGCCTCCGCGCCCTCCCTCTTCGCACCGGGCTTCGCCATGCGCCGCCCGCTGCGCCACGCACTTAAGGAGTCCCATGACCGACATCAAGAAGCACGCGCCCACCGTCGAGATCAACGGCGTCCACCGGGACGGCACCACCTGCCCCATGACCGGACCGCACCAGCTCACCGGCAGCGGACGCAGCGCCAGCCGCGCGTGCAGCGCCCACGGGGGGCGTCGCATCCAGGTCTCCTGCACCTGCGGCGCGGCCATCCCCGCCACCGACCGTATCGACGCCATCGTCATCAAGGCCGTCCACCAGGCCCTGCACGTGCGCGACCTCAGCTTCCGCTACACCGTCGACGACGGCGACGGCCCCAAGGTCCTGCGGCGGGTCCACACGCTGGCCGCCTGAGAACCACCCCCGCCCGGACACCAGACGTCCGCTGTCCACAGGCCGCCACCTGCACCGTTTTCCCGCTCCGCCCCATCCGGTGGACCCGCAATCCGCGCGTCCGACCACGCTCCGCAGACTGAAGACGAGAGGCGCCCCTTGAAGACATCTTCCAGCCGCATCGCCCTGACCGGCGCGACCACGGCAACCGCAGCACTGCTCCTCACGGCCTGCTCCGGATCCGGCTCCATCGAGCACGGCATCGTCAAGGACAAGCGCGGCCACGGCGGATACACCTCGACCAACTGCCGCAACGTGACCTCGAACGCCTTCAGCCAGTCGCTCTCCCTCACCGGTGGTTCCAGCGGCGGCCGCAGCAGTTCCTCGGGCTCCGGAAGCCGCAGCGGGTCCAGCGGCTCCAAGAACTCAAGCAGTTCCGGCTCTTCCGGCAACAACAGGCCCGCCGCGCCGAAGAACCTCCAGAAGGACACCGGCAACCACGGCACGGGAACGTCCAAGAACAAGCAGAAGGACACCGGCAAGACCTCCAGCCGCCGTGTGTGCGACTACGTCGACGCCCGCTGGGAGCTCAAGCTCCAGGACGGCAAGCGCACCGGGTGGAAGCGGGTCAGCAAGGACGTCTGGGACGACGTGAACAAGGGCGACCACATCTGACGACGTGCGCGGAGGGGCGGCCCGACGGCCGGCCCCTCCACCGCTCGTCGCCGGACTCTGTCCACAGGCAGCCCGCCGCAGTGTCGGTCCTGCGGCCAACCGCCGCCAGCAGCGAACTCCTCGCCAGCGGTGAACCCTGTGAAGGACAGCACCATGCACGAGCAACTCCAATGGATCCTCCTCGTCCTGGGCAACATGGCCTTGATATCCATCGCCGTCGCGGCCTTCGCCCGGATGGCGCGCGGTGAAACGGGCGCCGCCGTCAGTATGTTGCTGGGTGCAGTCCCCATAGCCGGTGTCGTCTTCTTCCCCGAAGCCCTCACCGGCCTCCTCCACGACTTCGCCGGCACCTTTCTCGGGCCGAACGACGCCGATACCGCGACCCCCAGCCCGCCGCAGCCGAAGCACGACCCCGACCCTGCCGCGGTCAACATCCCCTGGGGCACGATCGTCTCCGGCGCGGGCCTCCTCCTCACCCTGGCCGCAGTCGTGGCCCTCCTCTACTTTCTGCACCGCCACCACCAGCGACGGGTGAAGGACCAGCTGCGCCGCACCGAGCTCGAAACCCGACACGACCAGGTCCTCAACGACTACGCCGCCTTCGTGACCGACATCCTCGCCGTCCTCGACCGGCCCGCCCTCGCCGACATCACGGTCGCCGAGACGGTCCGGCTCATTCACGCCCTCGACGCCGCCCGCGACGCCCGGACCAACCCCGGCGCCGACTACCGCGCTGCTGTGACGGAACTGGAAATCGCCTGGAAAGCAGCCGACCGGCACGCCCGCAAGCAGGGGACCGACCTCCTGCCAGCCCCGGAGCGGCGCGCCGTGAAGCAAGCACGCCTGCTGCTCACCACGGCCCTCGACGAGGACGGCAACAGCCACGAGCGTCAGCTCGCATACCGGCGCGCCATGCGCCTGATCGAAGACATAATCGACGTCCCCAAGGAAGCCGTCGCCGAGCTGGCCAACACCACCCGGCTCAGCCTGCCACCGCACGAAACCCCCCAGACCGTGACCCTGACGAAGACGAAGGACCACCGTTGAGCTTCATCCAGTTCCAAGACCAGCACGGCACCGCCAGCCTCCGCGGCCCCGAGCGGCACCGGATGCTCGGCCTGGTCCACGAGACGTCCGCGACCCTGCTCATGGGCAGCCGCGCCGCTGAAATCGCGCCCACCCTGTACGACTTGCTGCCGCGCGACCACGAACTCCGCGACCTTCCCGTACCCCATGGCCGGCAGACGGCCGCCTGGCAGCGGCAGTACGTCCACGCCGCACAGAGCATCTTCGACGACCCTCTGGTCACCTACCGGGGACACGAGCTCGCGCTGTTCCCGATGCAGCTCAACACGGCCATGGTCCTGGGCGGTGACCCGGTGAAGCTCGCCGCGCGTCTGCACGGCCAGTGCGAGGTCAACTGCTGGGTCAACGGGGCACACCGGAGCTGGCTCGCCGACGTCGTCCAGGGCGGCCTGGACGACGGGTCCTTCAGGTCCGGGCTCGGCTGGGACGGCGTGATTGACCTTCTCCGTCAGTGTGACGACCAGCCGGTCGTCATGTCCTTCTCCGACACCTTCCCCGACTTCTATAGCGCCCGCGGTACGGATCTCGGCGCTCTGGACGCCGACGAGGACGAGCTCATCGAGGTGTGGGAAGCGCTCCCCGCGGCGGAGCAGTGGAGGCGCGCCCTCCAGGCGCTGAAGGCCCGGACCGCAGACGGGTTGGAAATCCGACCCGACTGGGCGTCGTACCGCTTCGGCCACAAGCTGTCCTTCCTCGACCTCCTCGCTGAGGACCGCGAAGAACGCTTCGACCGGGCACTCGACCTCGCGCCGGCAGAGGAGAGCACCCGGCGCTGACGCCGGGTTCACCGGTTCGACCAAGCAAAAAAGGGCCGGCCCGCGTAAGCGGGCCGGCCCTTCTTGGCTGCTCATCTGGCGCAGGTCCTCAACCCGGCAGACCGCCCGATGGGCCGGCGCCCTCCTCCGGCTGCGCCGCCGCGATCTCCGCCTGGTAACAGGCCGCTTCCAGCTCGGCGACCTGGTGGGCCAGGAGCAGAGCCTCCTCCCTTGTACGCCGGAAGGCGGCCGCCCGGCCGACGTCCGAGACGTACCTCCACCCCTCGCCGTCGATCCACGCCTGCAGGCCGGTGAGCGCCCCGTTGGTCACGCCCCAGGCGTCCCCCGCCAGGTCCTGTTTGACCACGACTTCGCCGTAGCCGCCGGCGCTGCCCTGCGGCAGCGGCACCCGGAACTCGCTGGCCAGGGACAGCTGTTGGGCGGTCGTCATCGTCCCAGCCGCGGACGGGCGGCCGCGAACCGGACGGACGTTGATCGACACCGGGGTTGGGTTGTCGCCGTCGGTCAGCTCCCAGCCGCCCTTCGCGCGGACCCAGGCGAGGTCTCCCGGGCGGTCGTCTTCGTCCTGGACGGGATACATCTCCAGGACGTAGGCGTCCGCACTGAGCATCTGCGCCGTGGCGAGGTCGGAGTAGAGCTCGCTGCCCTCCCAGGTCGGATTGTCGTCCCAGGACGGTACGAAGAGTTCCGCCGGATCGGTGCTGCCACACTGCTGGCAACGGCCGGGCGTGTGCATCGTCATGAGGTCCCTTCTGCAGGGGGCCGGTCCGGCCCCGCGTCACGATGATCGTTTCGCGCTCGTGTGTCCATGCGTCAGCCGCCGTCGGTGCTGTTCGTCCAGCGGTGTCCGGCGGGGCACCGCAGGGCGTGATTGCTGAGTTGCTGGTAGGGCCCGCGGTCGTCCCAGTGATGGGTACCCGAGGCCGCCGGCAGCCCGCACTCAGGGGCCGGGCAGAGCCACGCGGACAGCTCGTACCAGGCCAGCGGACGCAGGTCCGTGGACCTCGACCCGGGTGTGGGCGCGGCTGTCGCGGCCCTTCGCGGGCCGGGGTCCGTTCGTACGGGTTGGCGGGCCGGGTCTCGCGCTGTACGGCGCACCCGCACTCGCTCGATCAGTCTCATCCATGTCATCTCAGTTCCACATTCCCTTCGGGGTGGTGCACCGGGTCGGTGGATGCAGCGCGAACCGCCGCGGGTGTCATCGGCCGCACCCGGACGGGCCCGGAGTTGGAGTGACGTCACCGCGTCCGCCGCGCCGGCCTTTCGGATCTGTCGGGGTGAGTCCGGGGCCGGGCCCTCGGCACTGTCCACAGGCTGGCGCTCGTACGTTCGTGTCCCCTGGATCGCGAGGAGTGCTTATGCGTGCAAGTGCCTGGCTTCGGATGGCCGATGACCGGCTCGTCGCGACACGTCGTATTGCAGCTGTCGATCTGTGGGGGCCGGGTCAGGAGCGCCGCCCGGAAGCGGGTCAGCAGGCCCGGATCATGGCGTGCGTCGATGGCGTCGAGGACGCGTGGGCGGTGGTAGCGGCCTGTCGGGCAGAGCGCGGCGGTGAGCTCATCGCCGGCCTTCTGAGTGCAGTCGCGGCGGCCGAGGCGAGCCCCGTGCACGTCGCGTTCGTCTACGGACTGCACTTCGGGGGCGAGTTGTCGCGATGGACCCACGGCAGGACCATTCCTCTGACCGATTCGCGTGTTCCTGAGCTTCACAAGATCCGTGACGAACCAGGAAGGGGACTCGTCGCCTCGTCGAGGAGGCGGTAGGCCGCTCGGCGGGCCGCCGCCGTACCCCGGGCGGCCCGGCCCCCGCCGGCTCGGTTGGTTGGCCGGCGGTCAGTCCTTGCGCCAGGTCCCCTTGACCGTCCCTTCGAACGTGCCGGTACGGCCACGTTTGCCGCCCCCGCAGGCGATGCGCACGGCCACACCGATGGCCACGGCGAGCCCGACGACCTTCAGGACGGTCAGGGTCGCGGCCCACACCGCTGCGGCGGCCGTCGTGATGCCCGAGGCGATCTGCGGACCGTAGACGCCGCCCGCCACCGTGAGCGCGGTGCCGGCGCCGAGGTACGCGCCGGCTTTGATGCGGCGCCGGTTGGCGGTGAGCCAGGACGGCAGGCTCCCGCGAGCGGCGCCGGCCCCGACCGAAGCGGCCGTCCCGGTGGCAGGCGCGGTGGAGCGGTGTTCCACGGCGGCGGGCGGTGAGGCGAGAGGGAGGGTCTCGCGGATCAACTCCGTGGACCCGTCGGCGTTGGTCCGGTGGGTCTCGCGGAAGGTGCAGCCGTCGGGGATGACGAAGGGCATGGTGCCCGGTGCCACCGGGGCCGGGGCGGGGATGTCCCGGCTGATGGGGGCGGAGTCGCTGTACACCTCATCGAGGAGCTTGCGGGCGAGGGCGTCGTGCTGGGTGGTGTCGGGGGACACGGGATGGCTCCTTCGTGAAAAGAGGAAGGCACCTCTCCCGGAAGGACAAGGGGAGGTGCCCGGGGCCGGCGCGGAGGGTGAAGCGGCGGCCCGGTGATTCGCAGGGCCGGAGGTCAGCGTGAGCCGGGCTGGCGCCAGGCGTTGTCGCCGTAGGACGGATCACGCTCGCGGACCAGGGCGATGTACCCCCGGCAGTGGTGGGTGGGGTGGCCGGTGACGGGCCACCCCGAGGCGGTCGCGCACCAGGTGCAGCTGGGCAGGGGGCGCAGCTGCCGGACGATCCGCTGCCCCAGCACGACGAGCAGGGCGCCGACCGGGACGCCGGCCAGGACGAGGAACACGTCCATCGGAACCTTTCTGTCAGAAGTTGATGCCGCGCACCGCGTCGGCCACGGCGTTGAAGGCGTTCGTGATGGCCGGCGCGACCCCGGTGGAGGCCAGGAAGAACCCGAAGGCGACGGCGACCAGAGCGGGAATCAGCCGCAGGTGGCCGCCGCGCAGCAGGATGAGGAGGATGACCGCCAGAAGGAGGACGACAGAGATGCTGATGGCCATGTGTCTAGTCCTCGTTCTTGAGCTGGTGGAGAAGGTCGTCCAGGTCGTCGGCGCGGTACAGGACGTCGCGGGCCTTGGATCCGTCGCGGGCGCCGACGATGTCGCGGGCGGTCATCTGGTCCATCAACCAGAGGGCCTTGGCGAAGCCGACGCGCAGCTTGCGCTGGAGCATCGACGCTGAGCCGAACTGCGTGCTGACGATCAGCTCGACGGCGTGCAGGAACAGGTCGAGGTCCTCCCCTTCGAGGGTGTCGAGGTCGTCCTCGGCCTCCTCGTCCGTCACCGGCGCCGCGTTGTCGCGCCACACATACGGGGTCTTGTGCCCGCCCGGCTGCACGATGTCCTTCATGCTGGCGAACCAGGTCGAGATGGACTGCCGGGAGGGCACCTTCTCGTCCGGGTACCGAGCGGCGAGCTCGGTGCGGCAGTCCTCGATCGTGGTGCCCGCGGGGCCGGCGTCGCGCACCATCGCGATGACCTCGTCGCGCCGCGGATGCTGACGGGGCCGGGTCTCGGGTTCCTTCGGCTTGTCGAACTCCTTGTTCTCCGCGGCCTGTGCGGTGATCCGCTCTGCCTCGGCGACCGCTCGGGCGACGGCAGCCTCGATCTCGGCGTCGTCTGCGGGCGGGCCGCTCGCAGAAGCGGACGGGTCGTCGGCCGGCGGTTGCTGCCCGCCGTACTTCTTGAGGTAGTCCTGTGCGGACGGCAGGTCACCGAGGTTGCCGGGCAGCGAGCCGCCGCCCGGACCGCCACCGTTGCCCGGCAGCCCCGTGGGCGGTGCGGCCGGGGGAGCGGGAGCAGTCTGGATGGTGGCGGTGCCACCGCCCGAGGAGAGCGCCGTCGCCGCGACGGCCGGGCGGTCCAGTCCGTAAGCGTCCAGGAGCCAGCCCATGCGCTCGGGGTCCGACCAGCGGTCCTCGTAGCCCCACTTGCATGCGACGGCCACGGCCTCGTCGTCGAGGTCCGGGCGGATTTCCCAGCGCTCCACGGCCATCTGCTCGATGTCGTCCCGGTCCTCGTCGTCGTTGACGAACGCGATCCGCCCCTTCGCCGGCGGGTCCATGGTCGGCATCTGCGGGGTCTTGCAGTAGCAGGCGCCGTTGCCGGGCAGCGCCGCCAGGTTGACCTGGTGGTAGAAGTCGGGGAAGACGTACTGCCCTTCACCGCGGCGCGGGAATTTCAGCCCGATCACCGTGTCGTACTGGGACTCGATCTCGCCGCCGCCGGTGTTGGGTCCGGTGCCGCGCTGGGCGACGTCGACGTAGTCGATCGCCGCCTTCCTCCCCTTCTTGATGCCCCGGGTTTTGGGCTTGACGGCCGCGGGGGACCAGGCCATCAGGTCCGATCCCTCTTCGGTGATGAGGATGATGGCCGGGCGGCGGCGCTCCGGGACGATCTTGCCGCCGCGCATGGTCTTCGCCCGCTCATCGGCGATGTCGTGCGCGGCGTTGTACATACGCACGGCCTCGTCCTCGGTGATGGCCACCCAGTCGATGAGCGGCCGGTCGACGACCTTGCCGTCCTTGTCCTTCCACCCTTCCACCCACGGGCGGATCCAGCGCTTGGCGGTGTTGCCGCCGGCCATGTCGACCATCCAGATGACGGCGTCGATGCAGCGGGTCAGCAGGGAAATCAGGACGTGCAGCAGCACGCTCTTGCCGCTGCCCTTCTTGCCCGCGATGAACACCGAGTTCTGGCGCATCAGCAGCTCGATGGGCTCACCTGACTCCAGCATGCCCAGCGTCAGCGGTTCGTTGATGGTGATCGGGTGGTGGCCTTCGTCGAGCTCGACGAGCTCTGCCAGGACGTTGCGCGTCGACACCGACAGGAACGCCTCGTCGGCCATCTCGCCCGGCTTGAGGGTCAGCGCGCCGGGCCGGACCCCGGCCTTCATCTCCAGCTTCTTCAGCAGCGGCTGCAGACCCTCGTAGTCGGTCTCGGTCAGCCGCAGCGTCAGCGTGAACCCGTTGTGCGCCTTGTCACGCTTCGTTACGGAGACACCGCGGGCTCCGGCTGCCGTGAACATGTCCGCCCAGTCCGTGAGGGGCCTGGCCATCGACGCTTCCTCACGCTGCCACATCTCCGCGATCTCCGGTGCGCGCAGGTACCGGTCGACTCCGTAGAACGGCGCCAGGCACACGGTGACCGCGCCCACCGCCGCGGCCGAGGCCAGCGTCCACGGCGTGCCGTGCGCGGTGTAGTTCAGCCAGGCCGCTGCCGCGCCGGTCCACACGCCGGTGAACGCCGTGTGGAACCAGCGGGCCTTCCTGCTCGCCTCCGGGCCGCCGGTGCGCACGTAGCGGGCGGCCGCGGCGGCGATCACACCGCCGACCGAGCCCAGACCCAGCAACTCCAGCGGGACGGTGTGCCCGAGGTCCTCGACGGTGCCCAGTCCGACACCGCCGAGGTAGATCACCCCCGAGGTGAACAGTGGTGTGGAGAACACGCCGTGCACCCAGGGGGTGACCTCGCGGTCCTTCGAGCGGGACATGGTGGTGAGCTCCTTCAGTTCGTGAGCGAGACCGCGGGAAGAAAGCAGCGCAGGCGCTGCAGGCACTACGCGTTGCGGGACTGATCCCACTTCGCCGCCTGGTACGTCGGGTTCTCCAGGTTGTTCAGCTGCTCCGCGTGCAGGACGCGGTACATCTGGTGCACGCCCTGGATGGCGCCGCCCAGGTCGCGGAAGCGCTGCGCCGCGTCCCGGTGCATGGCGGTGACGGCCGGGTTGACGCTGAACTCGGACTCGGTGACCGCGGCGACCGTCTCCATCAGCACGTAGAGCTCCTCGGCCAGTGGGGCCAGGTGCTCGATGGTCATCTCGTAGCCGACCATCGAGCCGGAGGGGTGCATCTGGATGTGGGCTCCGGCGTCACGGACCGCGGCCGACGCGAAGAGCAGCGGCATCGCGTGGACCAGCGGGTTGGCCCAGGCGTACGTCGGCATGATGTGCGCCCAGTTCACGCTGACGTCCCACTTGCGGCCCTGCCAGGTCGGATTCTCGATGTTCTCCAGCTGCTCGGCGTGGATCTGCCGGTAGAGCGCGTGGGCCGAGTCGATGAACTGACCCAGGGCGAGGAAGTGCACGCCGATCATGCGGAACTGGTCCGGGATGTGCGTGTTCACCTTGAAGTCGTCCTGGGTGACGGTCGCGACCCTGTGCATCAGCTCGAACATCGCGTAGTTGACCTGCCCGAGGTGCTCGATCACGGCCTCGTAGCCCTTCATCGAGTCGGACGGCGCGGCGGCGAAAGCCTGCCCCGCCGTGCGGATGGCGTCCGCTGCGTAGATGAGGGGGTAGGTGTGCTGGACCGGGCTGTTGTCCACGGGTGTTCCCTTCGGTGCGGTTGCTGCAGCCGGTGACGGCACGGGGGTGTGCCCACCGGCGGGCGGGGTGGCCGACGTGCCGGTCCCCGCGGCCGGGGCCTTCGCGGCGGCCGGCTTCGGGGCGGGCCGGGCGGTCGCGGTCCGGTAGACCCAGGAGTTCAGCCACGACCAGGTCCGGGAGACGGTGATGAGCTTGGCCAGCGGACTGGTAGCCCAGTACATGACCTTGGACAGCGGGCGGACCCAGTTCGGGCCTGCCGAGGAGTAGCGGACGCTGCCGAGCGCGGAGTGCAGGCTGAGCATCGCTCGGCCGCCCCAGCGCATGGTGTTGGCCAGGAGCTTTCCGCCGTGCTTCTTGGAGCCGCGGTAGACGGCCCGGAACGGCGTCCCCGCCCGGCGCACGCCGCGGCGGAACTTCTTGCTGGTGATCTTCTTGTAGCCCCGGCCGACTACCGCGGCGAGCTTGCGGTGCGGCCTCTTCCAGGTGTAGCGGCGGTGCCGCGGCGCCTTCGCCTTGCCGGTCTTCTTCTTGCCGGGCCCCTTCGGTGTCTTGCCCTTGCCGCTGCCGGAACCTGCCTTGCCCGAGCCCTTGCCGCGACGCGGGAACGGGATGATCTTCGCCCCGCCCTTGCCGCCGCCGGCAGACGTCTTCGGCACCGCACCAGCACCGCTACCACCCTTGCCCGCCGGAGCAGTGCCCTTCCGGTTCGACTTCTGCGAGCCGGGCGCGGTGGTGCCGATGCCCGTTCCGCTTCCAGGGGTCTTCCGGTTCAGCAGCCCGCCGCGGGGGCTGTTCGTACCGGGCGTCCGGGGCTTGCGGTGCTTGCCTCCTCCGCCCTGGGCACCTGCCGGGCCGCTGCCCGGACGGCCGCCGAAGAGACTGCCCTTGTACGGCTTCGCCCCGGAGCCCGACCGGGCGCTGCCCAGACCCTTGCCCGGGGTGGGCGTGGAGGAGTTCTTGGGCCCCGTACCCGTGCGGCCACTCGGCGTCTTCACCGAGCCCATGCCCGCGGGCTTGCGGGACAGGGCACCGGGCGTTGTGGAGCCCTTCCCACCGCCGGTCCGGCGGGGTGAGTGCCCGGCGCTGCCGGAACGGTTCTTCTGGCTCAGCGAACCGCCACCGCGGGCGGCCCGGCCGCCGCCGGCCCCGCTCCTGCGCCCGCCTCCGGGGCCAGCGCCACCGGTGCCCCGTCCCGTGCGGCCGGCACGACTGCCTTTCGCCACACGGCGGCCGACCTTGATGACGAGCGCGGTGGTGGCGGTGGCCGCTGCGGCCAGGATCGCGAAGATCACGACGGGGAGACCGAACTGGTGGATCAACCAGCACAGCGAGATGAGTCCGGTAAGAGCGCCCCCAGGGATGAGCACCCCGGCAAGACTGCCGTCACTAGATGACGTGGAGTGACGGCGCGGGGTGCGCTGCCCCTGAGGGTCGGCAGCTGCTGTTGAACCCGACGCCGGGGGCTGCACGGCGGCGGGCGACGGCGCGGGCGCCGTGGCGGCCGGCAGCGCCACGTCGTAGTCGGGGGTGCTCACGGGGGTGTTTCCTCCACTCAGGGGCGGCGAGAGTCGGTGACTGTGCGTGGTGTTCGTGGCGTCAAGCCGGAGCGTCAACGTCAACGTCAAGAACTCTCGTCAACGTCAATTTCGCTGCTCAGGCGGCCCTTTTTGGGGTCTGGGCCAGGAAGAAGGGCTTCTGCGTCAAGTCCGGGAGGTGGACGTTGACGTTGACGCGCCAGCTTCACGTCACGCTGTGTTGCTGGCTGTCAGTAGCCGAGAAGGCGAGCGAGCAGCGACCGGCGGCGCCTTGGCGCGCGTTCCCGGCTCGCTGGCCGGGAGTTGGGGTAACCCGTGGCCGCGGGATGGAGCAGCCCGTAGGGGATACCTTCGAACGCGGGGCGGAACCGCGTCGGAGAATTACGCTCCGTGGTGTCGATGGGGATTGCGCGTGTCACCACGGCCGTCTCCAGGAGGTCGAGATCCTTGCGGAGACGGACGATATTCCGCAAAATCCAGTCCCGCCGATCGGCCCGGGAGACTACGGCGAGGACCTGCTCCAGGTGGTGATGCACTGCCGCGAAGTGGGCGATCGCGGGGGTCTCCGTCAAGGCGTAGAACTCGCCGACGCAGGCCAACTGCTCGCCGTAGGTGCGGGCGACGGTCGGCTCCTCCCGCTGCAGATCGGGGCAAGGGCTGTTGCGGGCGCGGACCAGCCCGGTGACCAGGCTGTCCGCCAAGGGGGCCTGGTCCAGAACGACCTGGAAGAACTGAGGGGCTTCCAGCTGGGCGGGTTGGCTCAGGGCGCAGCGCCGGCGCGCGGTCTCGGTGGCCACGTGCACCATGTAGGCGGCCGGGCCGGGAACCGTATGCGGCTGGAGCCGGCCCAGCGCGTCCTGGGTACGAGAGGTCATGAAGAAGACGGTGGTCACGGGAGTGCCTCTCTGCGGCTCAGGAATCGGCAGGGTCTTCGCCCGGCGCGGCCTGTTCATCGCGCTGGCCCGCCTCGTTGATGGCCGCGATCACCGGGCCGAGATCAAGGGAGATGCGAAGGGTGACCGGGGTCTCGCGCCGGGTCTCGTTCCTGACGTAGGCGTGACCGGGGACGAGGGTCATGAGGTGGGCGTCGATGAGACTCCGTGCCGCGGTGAGGAAGGTCTCGGCCTCCTGCGCGGTGGTGGCGCTCCACTGGTAGAGCGGGGGTTCGATCGCCATGTACCGGTCTCACTTTCGGTCCGGGTCTCGTGGGTTTGTGGTCTCGCGGTACAGACCGGCCGGGGGCGGTCTCTGCCGCCCCCGGCCGGTCTCGGTCTCACCCGGGGTCTCGGTGGCCCCGGGTCTCGGTCTCCCCGGGTCTCGATGGCCCGGGGTCTCGGTCTCAGCCGTCGGTCCCGGTGGCCCGGGTCTCGGTCTCGCGGTACGTGCGGAGGCCGGCCTCGTAGAGCGCGCGGGCTTCGGCCAGGCGCTTACCTGCCGTGGACCGCGGGCGACCGGTGATCGCCTCGGCTTCCCCGGCCTGGGACTTGGAGCCGAGCTGCACGGTGAAGGGGCCGCCCCGCTTCCACATGACGTCCAGCAGCTTCTGGGTCTCACTGGCCTTGTCCCTCAGCGGCGAGACCTTCGCGGCCTTGATCTCGTGCGGCTGAGACCTGCCGTTCCCGGTCCCGCGAGACTGGTCTCGGGCGGTCTCCCGAGACCCGGTCTCACGGGTCTCCCTGGTCTCCTGAGACTGATGAGACTGGTCTCGGGCGGTCTCGCGAGACCGGGTCTCACGGGTCTCGGCGGTCCCGGTCTCATCGGCTGCACGAATGTGAGACCCGGTCTCAGCGGTCTCAGAGACCGGGTGAGACTGCTTCGAGACCGTGGTCTCGCCGACCGGCAATGCCGCACGGGTCTCGGTCTCGAGGGCCTCGGCAGAGACCACCGGGACCTTCGCCGAGACCCGCTCAAGAAGTGCGTAGGCCGGGATCCCGCTCGGGCTCGCCGTACCGGAGACCGGAAGCACTCGCCAGGACCGCGGGACCGGGGGGAGGCTGCGGACGGGACGCCACTGGCCAACGCCGATGAGGACGGCGACGGCACGGCGCAGCGAGCCCAGTTTCTTGGCGTGGCGGATCATGTCCGTCTCGGCCAGGTGACGGCCGGCAGCCTCCCACGCCTTCTCCAGCGTGTCCAACGCCTGGTTGTTGATGGTCAGGGACCACGCCGTCCAGGACTGCCGGGGGTAGCGCACCCAGCGGATGAGCCCGATACGCGGGCGAGCCTTGGCGACCCGGCCCTCGGCCCGGGCATGCTCGCGGTGCAGCAGGGACGCGTACAACTCCCACAGGATCATGCCGACGATCGACATGGTCGCGAAGGCGACTGCGGCCTGGGTCGGCTGGCCGTTCGGACCGCAGTGGTGGGCGTAGTTCATCGCCGCGGCGCCGGCTGCGAAAACCCAGGTCATGACGCGGTAGATGAGGCCGCTGTCGCCCTGGGAGCGGGACTGGTGGTACATCCACGCTGTGAACGTCGTGGTCAACTCCCAGGCGGCGGCGAAGCCGAGAGCGGCGATCAGCCACCAGCCGAACGCGTCCATGGCGTAGCTGGTCTGGGAGCTCCACGCGACAGCCATCGGTGCGCTGATCGGCCCGATGACCATGAGGCGGCGCGCGTTGTCCCGGAAGAACTTCTGCACCCGGTCGAGGACGGTGGGCCGGCCGGCCTTGCGCTGTTCCCGGCGCGTACGCCGCTGCTCGGCCAGTTCCTCCTTCTCGTTCCGCTTAGTGATTCGACGGCGCTCGGCGTCCTCGTATCGAAGATTCCGCTTCTGCAGCTTCTGGAGTGTCCGGGACAGAGCCCGCTCCAGTTCCGCAGCGGCCTGGTCCCGGTCCTGAGCGGCCTCCTTTCGCAGCGTGTCGGCCTCGGTGTTCGTCTGGATCCGGGCAGCCCTGGCGTCCTGCACGGCGGTGTCGGCCTGCGAGGTCAGCTCGCGTGCCTGGTTCTCGGCCCGGGCGAGGATGCCGGCGGCTTCCTCCCGGGCCTGGCCGACCAGGTGCTCGGCGAGCTTCTCCGAGTCAACGACCGCTGTACGGGCACCGGTCCGCAGACGGCCCGCTTCGTCCTCGGCCGTTCGGCGGGTGCGCTCGGCCTCCTCGGCAACGTCCTTGCGCAGCAGGGCGACCTCGTCCGTCGCGGCCCGCCGGATTCGCTCGGCCGTCTCCTCGGCCTGCTTGCGGAGCGCCTGGGCCGTCCCTTCGGCGTGCTGGCGAAGCTGTTCCGCCTCAGCACGTACGGAGACGGCCTCGTTCTTGGCCCGGTCGCGGTCGGCAGCGCCGGCACGGCGGGCCCGGTCAGCCTCGGCCTCGGCCTCGGCCCGGATCTTCTGTGCGTCAGCGCGGCCGCGGGCCAGTGCGCCCTCCGCCTCGGTGCTGATCTGGTCCGCCTTCGCGCGGGCCTCACCCAGGACGGCGGCGGCCTGACGGTTCGCTTCGTGCAGCAGCTCGTCCGCGGAGGTCTGTGCCTGCGCGCGCACATCCTCGGCACGCCGGGAGGCCGAGTCGAGAAGCTTCTCAGCCTTCGTGGACGCCTCAGCGACAAGCCGCTCCGACTCGGCCTCGTGCCGCTCACGGACTTCCGCGGCAGAGGCAACGGCCTCAGCGCTCAGCTTCTCGGCTTCCGTCCGGGTGGTCTGCAGGAGCTCTTCGGAGTCCCTGCGTGCCTCGGCGAGCAGCCTGTCGGCAGTCTCCTGGGCGCTGCCACGCACCTGTTCAGCGGACTTCTCCGCATCCGTCTGGAGTGCGTCCGCTGTCTTCTGCGCCTCGTCGAGGAGCTCCTCGACGGCCGCTTCGGCCTCCTTGACGGCTTCCTCGACCCGGACGCCGGCCAGCTTCTCCGCGTCCGCGATGATGCCGTCGGCCGTTGCGCGGGCCTCGGTCATCACCGGCGTACTCCGGGACGCGGCGGCCTTTTTCGCAGCGGGGTCGCCGCGGCGGTTCTGCTTCCGGCCGTTCTGTGCGGCCATGACGGGCGGTTCCTTTCGGCTGTGCTGGGGGTGCAGGGGAGGAAGGGGGGTGGGCTGGCCCGCCGACATCGGGGTGCGCTCGCGTCGGTTCCCGGTGGAGCGGGCGGCCGGAGGTTCGCCGGTTGCGGACACTCGGAAGGGGCCGCACGTCGACTGCATTCGCCGCGCGGCCCCGGCAGGTGCCCACTTGACCGGCTGGCCCCTGGAGCTACGAGCCGCCGAGGGGGAGCGGCTCCCGGCCTCCGCCGCGATGTCCTGCGACAAGCGTCACGAGCGTCGCCAGGAAGAGGCTGAACAGAAGGAAGACGCCGATGAACCAGGCGATGTGAGCCATGGCGGGCAGCCATCCGTTGACGAAGACGTCGATGATGCTGGCGATCGTCCCGACGAAGGCGACGATGATGATCAGGATGCCCGCGCTCCGGCTCAGTTCCGCGAAGAGCGGGGCATCGTCCTCGCTCGGCACGTCGGCGACCGGTGTCTCGGTGGGGGTGACGGACATCAGCGAGCACCCCCCATAACCATCGACGCACGCAAAAGCGGATGCCGCTGGTCACCCATCGCCGCGCACACACGCCCGAGCAAGGGCGGGCCGCCGCCGGTCCGGTCCGGGTGGTCGGGCTGCCGTACGTTGCCGGCCGGACGGACAGCCAGCGCGTCGATGAGCGGCGACCGACCGTTCGCGGGGCGCCGGACCTTACCGCTGACCTGTACTTCAGTGCCCTCGTACAGGTACGAGCAGAAGTCGAAGTAGTGATCGGCGTCTACCGAGCACAGCGCCGATCCGCCGGCCGGGTCGCTGAGCGTCACGACCAGGCGGAGCAGCTCAACCGCATCAGAGATGTGGAGCGCGGTCACCCTGCCGGTCGCGGAGACGAGCATGCCGGCGGGCCGCTGGTCCAGCGGCCCCCGGTCCCGCCCCGAACCGTCGAGGAACTCAACCGCCAGGCGGCCGAGGAACCGCATGGTCGCGGCAGTGTGCTGCTGGGGCGAAGCGAAGGCGGTCCCGCGTGCGGTGGGCCGTACATCGGCCTCGGTGACGCGGCCCGGTGCGGTATCGGGCATCCTGGTGTGCACGCGATCAACTCCTGTGTGAGGTAAGAGTTCGAGTTGGTGGCTATGCGGCCCCGATGCGCCTGTCCGCGCTCGGGGCCGTGCCCGTTCGGGCCGGATGGTGCCGACCGTGCGTCAGCGCACGGCGGCTGTCCGGTTGCGGTGCGCGTTCGACGGGGCGCGCGCCGCAACCGAAGTCAGGCGGTCGCGTTCCGCGCCCGGTTGCGAGCGGCGCGGCGCTTCATCGCGCGGCGCTCGTCCTCGCTGAGCCCGCCCCAGACGCCGGAGTCCTGGCGGGACTCCAGCGCCCACTGCAGGCACTGCTCCATCACGGGGCAGAGGCGGCAGACGGCCTTGGCCTCTTCGATCTGGAGAAGAGCGGGGCCGGTGTTGCCGATGGGGAAGAACAGCTCGGGGTCTTCCTCGCGGCAAACGGAGTTGTGACGCCAGTCCATGGTGGGACTTCCTTTCGGTGAAGGTGGTGGTGCGAGCTCCGGGACCAGGCGGCCCCGGAGGAGGCGGAAGGGGGGAGGGACCTGGTGATCCCGGCGGCTGGATGCGGCTGACCTACCTGGCGGCCCCGCCCCCGACCGCCGGTTCTACGCGGGCCCGAGCAGACAGCGGATCTGCTTGCCGATGGGCGAGGCGGTGACCGTGACATCGGTGCAGAGCAGATTCAGGAGAGGTAAGCCGCGTCCGGACTCGGCGTCAGCGCTGTCCATCGCAGACTCGGCGGGCCGGGGCAGCAGGTCCGGCGCCGGGTCATGGACACTGACCACGGTCCCGGTGTCGCCGACGTACACCTCGACGACCAGCGGGACGTCGTCGCCGCAGGCACGGATCGCGTTGCCGACCAGCTCCGAGAGAACCAGCTGCGCCGTTCCCGCGGTCTCGGCCGAAGCACCGTGAGCCAGCAGCGACTTCGCCGTCAGACGGCGGACGAGGCTGAGCCGGAACGGCCCGGCGAGCATGTGCGCGACGAAGCCGCGGTCGCGGTGCCTCAGGTACAGGCCGGGCTCGGATGCCGGGAGTGCCGGCCGCTCGGTGACCATGTGTCCGGTCCCGTAGATCGTCCGGCCGTTCACCTCGAACCGCCGCCCTGGCCGTTCTGCTGCACGCGCCGCAGCGCCTCCTCGATCTGAGGGTCGTACGGCTTGTCGCTGCCCTGTGCGGTGTTCAGCAGGGTCGATGCGATGCTGGAGGTCATGGTCGTGGTCCTCTCTCGCGGTGGATGTACGACCGACAGCGGCCCCGGGGTGCATCCCGGGGCCGCAGCCGTTGAGGCATCTGTGCGGTGTTCCGTCTGTGTCACGAGTGGCCGCGGCCGCCGACGCGCGGCGTGGTCCGCTGAGCGTCGGCGGCTGCGGTTACTGGTGATCGGTGCGCGTTTCCAGCGCGCTTGACCTCAGTCGGTGCGGACTGCTCGCGCCCTGGGAGGCCAGTCCCTGGCGGTCGTCGCAGCGTCAATGTCGCCGCACCGTTTTCTTAAGCCGGTTGCGCGATACGTCGTGGGCAAGGCCCTTTCTCGGCCGGCTGATCTCCACACGCCTCAGCCGGTGTGTTCACGGCTGTGGTGCTGCGGTGGATCACGCTGTGGAGTTTTCAAGATCACCCCGCCGTGTTTCTCGGCACTTTCGGCCCGTCGCGGGGCGCTCTTGAAAGGCAGAAAAGGCGGGACGAGGCGTCAACCCGAGGCTGTGAAGCCCTCGTTGATGACGCACTCAGTGAATCAAAGTTCCACATGGAGATCAAGAGGTTCCATGGGGAACTTTGGAATGTCCATGTGGAAGCCTTAAGGTGAGCCGCTCGCGGGTCATGGTCGGCGCGGCTGGGTCACCCGTACGATCAGGTCGCTAAGGAGAAAGCCAGAGGAGACGCATGACCGACGCGCCGGGCTCCGCGCAGCCCAAGTTCCAGTACCTGCGCATCGCCGACCAGCTCAGGGCTGCGATCGCGGAGGGCCGCCACCGTGCTGGTGAACGACTCCCCGGCGAGGACGCTCTCGCCAAGGAGTACGGAGTCGGCGCGGTGACCATCCAGCGTGCGGTCGAGCTGCTCAAGAACGACGGCTTCCTCGCCGGGCGCCGCGGATCGGGCGTCTACGTACAGGACCTGCAGCTCCTCAGGCGCCACGGCACACCCCGCCCAACCGGCGACCAGTGGGCGGCCGGCCCAAGGATCTGGCCTGCGAACGAGACGCAGACGACGACGATCGACCAAGTAGCCGTCGCTGAGGTACCGCCTCCGCCCCGCGTGGCCGAAGTCCTCGGCCTCGGCGCCGAGGAGACCGCGCGGGTGCTCGACTCCCGCTTTCTCGCCGACGGCCGGCCGGTGAAACTCGTCCGTACCTACCTGCCGTCCAAGCTCTGCGCCGGAAGCGCCGTTGCTCGTGCCGACTCGGCGCCGGGCGACCTGCGGTCGATGCTCGCCGAACTGGGTCTTTCCCCCGGGCACATTCGCGAGGAGATCCGAGGGCGAGCGCCCTCCAGCAGCGATGCGAGTCGCCTCGGCATCCCCGTCGGGCGATTCGTCCTGGACACGTACCGCGTCGCCTTCACCGGCGACGGACAGGCGCTCGGCGTGGAGCAGACGACGATGGACAGCACCTCGTACGTCGTGGAATACGCATACGACCTGTAAACCACCAAAAACGACATGCCGGAGGCGTAGCGGCACATCGAGGCCGCTTCCGAGCTGAACGTTTCTTTCCACGGTGGTGCTCCCAGGACGGCAGGTCCGAGCAAGATCGGAATCTGCATCCAGCATCCCGACCGGCGGCGGCCAGCGAGAGGTCCGCCCGTGGGCCCGACGTGGGCCTGGTGTGGGCCCAGGGACGTAATCTGCAACTCACGCCTGCGGAGGGAGTGTCAAATGGCAGCCGTGGTGCAGTGGACAGGGCGAGAAGCCGCCCTCTTGGGACAGGCAATGAGGTTGCCGATCCGCGTATACGCGGAGCAGCTCGGGGTGAACCCGAAAACCGTCACGAAGTGGCGCAGGCACGGGCGGTCCATAACGCTCCGCCCGGAAACGGCGGAGATGCTGGACGCGATGAAGCTCCGCTGCACGCCGGAGGTGCTGGAGACCTTCCACGCCTCCCTCGCCGAAGGAGAAGGCGATCCGGTCGCCGACGGCCAGCCCGTCGAACCGGGTACGGAAGACTCGCCCGCTCTCGGCCCGGCAACCGTGGTGAGCCACAAGTTCATCCCCATCTACGTCGGCGAGGGCGCCCAGGCGATCGCGGGCACACCGAGAGAATTCGGCCCCGGCGGGCTGGAGCACCGATCGACCCCAGCAGCGCATCCAGACGCCGAAGCCGACTCCCAACTGCACCTGTATGACTGTGGTGTTGTCATCGCGCATCTTGTTCAGCCCCTCCGCATACAGAACCTCGGAGAGCTCGCGGCCTGGCGCTATCGCACCTACGCTGCCGACCTCGTCTGGGCGGGCAGCCGAATCCGGGAGCTGCTTTCCGCGCAGGCCCAGACGCACGCCCCTGCTCCGACCTACGTCCTGTCGGCCTACCTACTGGAGGAATCGCCTTGGCGGGGGCCCGACTTGGAATCGGCACTCCAACTGCTCACCACACCATCGGTCCTGGTCGACCGGCAGGTCCCGGAAGCCGCGGTCCGCCTGGGCGACGAGGTCGAACGCAAGCTCCTGGTCGAAGGGTTCGAGCACGCGGACGTCATCGACTTCGGCAGCCGAGCGGTAGCTCTCGGACTTGCAGGCTGGTCGGGTGTCGCCTACCACCCCGTCGCCCCCGAACGGGCCCTTCCCATGAGCTCGGTGGTCGCCCTTGAGCTGGACGTCCAAACGCTCTGGGCTCTCAGCACCTACGTCCTCGACGAGGTAGAAGCCGGCCGAGACCCCGTCATGCCCAAGGACTACGGGTGGCGGTTCCTGCGCGGCGCCTACTCCCGGCTGACGGCGGCCCGCCCGCAGGAGACGGCGCAGCATCAACTGATGCGGGAAGCCATTCTCGCGACCAGCCAGCTGCCCGACCGACTCCGAGCTGCGCAGGAAGCTCTGCGCGATTCCGGTATCTGAACCCTCAACGAGGAGGACCTGAGTGTCGACATCCCAAACGGCCGCGCTCGTCATCGTGGACGTGCAGGCCGGCTTCATCAACGAGCACAGCAAGGACGCCGTCCCGACGGTCGTGCGCCTGGTCGACGCCTGGTCAGCCGCTGGCCGGCCAGTGGTGTTCACCCGGTTCTACAACCCCCCTGGCTCGCCGTACGAGCGCGTGACCGGGTGGACAGATCTGAGGACCCCGGAGGAACAGCGCATTGTCGACGAGCTCGCTCCATACGTGCCGACCGCTGCCGCAGTCATCGACAAGCCCAGCTCCAGTGCACTGACCCCAGAATTCGTCCGAGTCGTCCAGGACGCCGGTTGGACGGAGCTGGTACTCGCGGGCATCGACACCGACGCATGCGTCTACGACACCGCGATCGCCGCGTACCACTCCGGCATCCTGCCCTGGATCGTGACCGATGCCTGCGCATCCACCGGCGGCCCGGAGTACCACGAGGCCGCACTCCTCCTCGCACGACGCAACATCAGCCCACAGCGGCTACTCACGGTGGATGACCTGCTCGCCGGCAGGGCGGGCCCGCTGGAAGGGGTAAGCCGTGACGCTCAGGACGGACGCTGATCTCCTCGTCGTCGGCGCCGGGCCCGCGGGCGTCTCCGCCGTACTCACCGCCACCGGCCTCGGGCTCAGGACCGTTCTCATCGAAGGGGACCGCGTAGGCACGAAGCTGTACGCGATCGGCGCGCTGGACAACCTGGCCGGCGGATGGTCGACCGGTCCGCAACTGGCGCAGGCCCTGGTCGGCGACGTGACAAGGGCGGTAGCAACTGGCCTCTGCTGCGTCGAGTACCAGCGCGCCGTAGAAATCCATGCTCAGGATGACAGGGCCACCGTCCGCCTTACCGACGGCCGCGAACTCAACGCCCCCGCTGTTGTGGTCGCCACCGGCGTGCGGGCCATGAGTCTTCCAGATGTGTCGTGGCTCAGGGCTCCTGAAGACCTGAAGTTCCCACCACTTTGGGAGGCTCAACCAACCGATCTACTCAGAAGCCGCGTTGCTGTCGTACTCGGCGCTGACCGACCACTGGGCACATGGCTCCGCGCTCATGTAGAGGAACAAGTGAGCCTTCGTGTGCTCCATCCGGCGAGCGACAGGTATAAGACACAGGAGGTTGCCGGCGATCACCGAGTACATCTGACGGCGGTGACGCAGGCTTCTGTCGAGCCGCTCCGCGGAGGCTTCGAGGTGGTCGCGCACCACGCCGCCGGGGAGAGCAACACGATCCATACTGAGGTCGTCCTGATGAACGTCGGATCCAAGCCGTCGGCCGTTTCGGGGCTGTTCTCATCGAAGGACGGCTACTGCGCCCCTGACGCTCAGCACCCTCGGGTTCTGGTGGCCGGCGATCTCGCAGGTCCCCGGATGCAGCGGATCGCCATTGCCATGGGGGAGGGGCAACGTGCCGCGCTGGTTACGTACTACCGGGAAAGTGGAGTCGGCGAACCTGCGGCTGGGTTAGGCGACGGCGGAAGAGGCTCGTAGCTCGACTATGGGGGTATGAGAGCTGGGCCCCGCCCCACATTTTGGGATGGCGGCGGTGGGGTCCACTCGCCCTTCGACTGACCGACGGCCAGTCGGGGAGCAATCCGGGTACGCCGTGCGGCGTAATCAGCCAGGTGTTGGGCCTCGAATTCAGAGGCGTCCCAGTCCTCCGCCCGTATGCCTCCGCCTGGCCAGACATACGCCCAACCGGAAGTGCCGGGGGCAGGGCCACCTCCCGCGGTTCACACTTGTCGTCTTCAAAGGCGTCCAGAATGCGCCACGCTTCGATCACGCCGGGCGCCGCCCCCGCCCCGGCAGCTGCTTGAACTACGAGGCAGCGGCCGACAGCAGCTCCACCGGCGAGGCGCTGGTACGCACCGGCCCTGGTGGTGCCGTCCTCGGGTTCTGAGGGAGTAGCGCTCCCAGCCCACACTCGGGACCAAGCACCGGGGTACTGCCGAGGACCCTGGGTGTGGACTGTTTTTCCAGGCTCCGGATTGTTTATTAGAGTTGGTGGGGCGACTTCCATTAGCGGCACTTCAGGCTCATGATCGGGGCAGGTACATTCGACTGCACCTACGGGTAGTCCGTATGAGAGTGGCCCGTCTCCCCCTGTTATGGGCGGGGGGAGACGGGCCACTCTTCAGAACGAGGCGAGCTTGGACAACCCTTCTCTCTTCGCGGGGTTAGAAATCGAATGTGCCGTCTGCCGCGTCGGTGACGAAGGCAGCAAATGCAGCCGGGTCGAACACCAATGCCGCACCGTCAGGGTCCTTGGAGTCCCGGACGGCGACCTTGCCAAGGCCCGCACTCAGGTCCGCGATCTCGACACATGATGACTGGTCAGAGCCGCTGTAAGACGATTTGTACCAGGCGGCCCCCAGTAGGTCAGTGGCGCGGACCACGGGCTTGTCAGCCATGGTTGCTTCCCTTCGAATACTTCTTGATCACGTCACGTGATTCGTCAACAGGAAGGGCTGCTTCGTAGACGGCATCAAACACCTCTGCAAAAGCGGCCACGTCCTCCGGCTCCTCAAGGAAAACCCCGCCCCTGGTGTGGTCGACCAACGCCAGGGAGGGCCAGGGGTGCCGGAAGTCCATAATCGTCATGTTGCTGGTAAGGCCGGAATGCACAGGTGCGTCCAGCGGCATGATCCGGATGGTGATGTTCTCGCGCTCCGCCACGTCCAGCAGACTCAGGAGCTGATCGCGCATCAAGTCGGAGGTGGATCCCGCTCGTGGGTACAACGCCGACTCATCGATCACCGTGTGAAGAACGGTGGCCCCGGTCGTCCGAGTGAGGATCTCCTTGCGGGCCTGTCGTACTTGTACGAGCGCGGAAGCCGTCTTCTGCGTCTCGGCCCGAGGAGAGCTGGAGATGATCGCATGCGCATAGGCCGGCGTTTGGAGCACGGCCGGAATGAGCTGTGGGAAGTAGGCGCGGATCGTCACCGCCTCGGACTCCAGCGCGATGACGTCCGCGTATGTGCGAGGGAGGATGTCTGCGTACGCCTCCCACCACGCGCGATGTCCTGAGTCGATCACGCGAGTTACCTCTGCGATCGTGTCAGGTTCCGTAATGCCGTAGGTCCGCAGGAGCCTTGAGACGTCCTCGGCCTTGATCTGGTACTGGCCGGTCTCGACACGGGAGAGCCGGGTGTTCTCCCAGTCGAGAGTCTTCGCAGCGTCCGCCAGAGTCATCCCGGCTTTCCCTCGGTTGCGGCGGAGCAAGCCCCCAAGTCGCCGCCGCATCACCGGCAATGTCGTGTGAGTAGTGGCCATGTGCGAAGTCTGGCACAACGTTGCAGTTCTGCCGAGGGGGTTGTGAGCCGAACGTCAGTCCCAGTTCTTGCGGATTCGGCTCGCAATGTTGCGGAGGATCGACAGATAGGAGCATGCTGGGAGCAGGACGGGATGACCGGTCGTCACATCTGGATCAGTGATGACTTCAGGTCACCTTTCCTCGGCGTGCCTGTCCCCCGCCCCCGTGGGGGAGAGGCCGCTGTCCACCGTCACTCTGGCGGTTGGCAGCCCCTACCGCCCTCCGACGAAGCCGAGGCCAAAATGTGCCAGAGCACCGCCCGCAGGACTCAGGCATGGATGCACCGGGAGAAGGCCCTCGACGCGGGGTTACATCCCGAGAAGATTCGAGTCGAGGCAGACCCGTACGTACCCATCGCGGCAGCTCGGCGCGAAATCCTTGAGGGCATCGTCACTCAGCTCCGGGCGAGAGGCCGCGTGCCGCGAGTGTGCCGATACGCCCTCGCGGTCGGAGGACAGGAGCCTCGGCACTCCCTGGACGCGGCCGCCGCGTTCGCTGTGCGCCAGTCCTGGCGGATCGGGGTGGGGCAGTCCTACACGGACCACCACGGCGCGGCCGAATCTCTGACGAGGCCGGGGTGGTGCCTGGTGCGACAGCAGATCAGAGCCGGGTACGCGGACGGCGTCGTGGTGGTCACTCACTCGGTCGTCAGCCCTCATATTGACGCATACAAGCAACAACTCAACTGGTTTGGCGCTCACTTCGGGTTCGTGGCTTTGGTCGTTCCGGAGATGCAGGAGTGGCGTCCATGAGCGCCGCGGCTTGCCGTGCCCTGTGGGTGGATGCCGTGTCAGGTACACATGCCCGCGCAAAGGTCCCCGGCGTCGTCAACGATACGGGGCGTGCCACACGACGCCCGGCCGATGACCGGCGAAAGCCGGTGGTGCAGAGGTTCCTTCTACGGCCGCTCTCGGGAGTCGGCCCAGTAGTTGGCGAGCATTTCGCCGGGCCACGCCGGCTGTGTGACCTCTCCGCGGGGCAAGAATTCTCGGAAGACCACAACCAGGTCAACAATGGGCGTGCCGGCATCAGCGTCCAGGTCAGTCACGTGCACATCGAGGCCGTCGACCCGCAGAACCTGCGGGAAGGAGACTCCGAGCCCCGCCGGTCGTCGGTGGTTGTGGTGAGCGAAGGTCCCCGTCTCGGGCCAGGCAGGGTTGTCGCGTGGGCTCCGGGCGTGCAGAGCAACATCACCGGGCGAGCGCTCACTGAAATGCCAGACCACTTGAAGGTGGCTGAACTCCTGGACACCGTTCAACGTCTCCTCGGGGAAGTCCGGCTTAAGCCGGATGATCGACTCCACGCCGCTCTTGAAGTCGTCGAGACACCCGGTGTGGCCTCCAATAACCCAACCGACCACCGGTACTTCGATGAACTGGTCGGACACAAGCACTCCCTCATCCTGTTCTGGACCGCAGCCGGGCAAGCAGCCCCAACCATGCAGGCTCTCCTGGCGCCGTCAGCCTACGCCGAGCACCGCACGTGCCCTGGCATCGAGTTCTACAGCGGCACTCCCGCCGCGGTTTCGGAACGGGCTGAGCGCTCGGCGCATCTGGACGACGGTCTCCCGGGCCCGGCCCGACTGCACCCCGCTCATGGCATCAAGCGCCTGGCCCCAGCTGTCGCACGCGGCCTCGAGCTGGCCTTGCTGAATCTGAACTGCGCCCAGGTACCCGAGGGTCACCGAGTGGGTCCTCGCGAACTGGGCACGACGGGTGCGCACACTGTGCCGGAACTGCTTCTCCGCCCCTTTCAGATCGCCAAGGTCCCTCAGAGTCGCGGCGGTCTCGTGGGCAAGGCTGGCTTCGCCGAAGAACCACACGCGGCCGGGCTCGTCGAACACGTTCTGCCTTTCGTAAGTATCTGGCGGCCCGGGAACGGGATCTTCCGAGGGCTGTTTGTCTTACCGTACGTGTCAGCTGGCGTGGAGCATCTCTCGTGCCTTGGCGTCCAGTTCGTCGGCCTGTCCACCCACGCGGCCTCGGAACGGCGACAGAGCCCGGCGCATCTGCACGACTGTCTCCCTGGCCCTGGCGGAC
Organism: Streptomyces sp. NPDC051662; assembly: GCF_040681655.1. Lineage (NCBI taxonomy): Bacteria > Bacillati > Actinomycetota > Actinomycetes > Kitasatosporales > Streptomycetaceae > Streptomyces > Streptomyces sp. NPDC051662. The sequence goes on along the minus strand of NZ_JBFAZD010000010.1, from coordinate 156,861 downwards.
TGCACCCCACTCATAGCGTCCAGCGCCTGGTGCCAGGTTCCGCAGGCAATGTCGAGGTGTCCTTGCTGCGCCTGGACGGCGCCCAGGTAGCCCAGGGTCACAGAGTGAGTCCGTGCAAACTGCGCACGGCGAGTACGGGCACTGTGGAGGAATTGCTTCTCGGCTCCTTTGAGGTCCCCGAGGTCACGCAGAGCGGCGCCGGTCTCGTGCGCCAGACTGGCCTCACCGAAAAAGAACACCCTGTTCGGTTCCTGGTCCCCCTCGCTGGCTCGGCCGAGATCGCTCTCCGCTCGAAACAGAGCCGCTGCTGCACGCTTCCTGTCGCCAGCGGCTGCGAGGCCGCGAGCGTGTACGACCCCGAGCAGGGAGCGCTCGCGCCAGCAAGCTTGCGAGTAGCGGCGGTTGGACAGCGAAGCCTCGGCCAGTCGTACGGCTTCGTATGGTTGGCCGAGGTCGACGGCCTGGTGGGCCATGGCCCGCAAGGTGTGGCCGGCCAGGGGCGCGTCTCCGGCCTCCTCTGCGAGATTCGTTGCGACGGTCAGCCAGCTCTGGGCGACTGGGTGTTCGCCCGCGTCGAACGCGGTCCAGCCGGCGAGGTAGCTCAGCTCAGCTGCGGCCGAGGTCATGCTGCGCCGGATGTCCTCGGTAGGGAATCGACCATTCAGCAGGTCGGCGACATCGGTGCGCAAGTACGCGACGAGCGCCGCGCGGCCCACCCGGCCGCCTCGCTTCTGGTCACGCCGAGAGAAGAAGTCGGCTGCTTCGTGTACATCCTCGACGTCCTGGTCCGTGACGGTGTGGCCCGACAGGGGCTTTCGCGCCCGAGCCCGGTCCATGGCCTGTTCGAACCAGCGTTCCTCGGGGAGTGCCAGGCCAGCAACGGAGTAGACCGAGGTGGTCAGCAGCCGTCGGCGATCGATGTCCATGTCCGTGCTCCCGAGCATCACCAGCGTGGTCAAGGTGTCGTCGCTCCACGCCGGTGGCTGCGGCTGTGCCTCTGTGTCCTTCGCCAGTCCGAGCTCGGCGAGCGTGACGATGCGCCCAAGGCCACGGGAGAGCGTCTCGGCCAAGATACGGGCTGCTTGTGGTTCGGGGACCACCCCGGCGATCCACTTGGCGATGTGAGACTGGCCAACCCCCGCCAGGCCGGCCGTGCCGTGTTCCTCCGCCACCAACTTGACGCGATGTGCCAGTCGGCCCTGGGACAGGCCCAGTTCAGTGATGACGGCGGCCAGCTTGACGTTGCGCGTGCGCCCCATGGTGCGCCCCTGTTCCTGAAACGATCTTTCATCACGTTCATCGGATCCGCGTGCCGTTCGGGATACCACCCGAGCCCGGAAAGCGGTTCTCTCGTCAAGACGATATTCCTCCAACCTCCTGTCAGCGCAGGGAATCTGGCCACCTCACGCATACGAGCTAGGGCTGTGTCCGAAACCGATCCATCCATGGGTCGAGACAAGGAGCCGACCGTGCGCCACCTGACGCGAAAGAAGTCAACTCGCCTGTGGCCGCGCGGTGAAGCAGACCGAGGAGCATGCGCCATGGCAGATTCCCCCCGACTCGTCGCCGCAAAGCCCCTGGCGGCTGAGCCCCGCCCCTTCGCGTTCGCTGCCGACCTGCCGGTGAAACGCGAGGCGATTGGCCCTGTCCGGCACGACCTGGAAAAGCAACTCCACCAGGCGGGACTCGGGCATATCGCCGACGATTTTGGCCTCAGCGCTCAAGAGCTCATGGCCAACGCTGTAGTCCACGGGTGCCGCAACTTCCCCAAGGGGCCGATCACCGTGGCGGTGATCTGCGACGGGCACCGGATCAGGCTGAGTGTTGAGGACCCCTCCGACGCCCAGCCTCATGTACGCGATGCCTTGGGCGAAGAGACGGGCGGCCGCGGTCTGCTCATCGTGGCCATCTTCGCGGATTGCTGGGGTGTACGGCCCCCGTCGGGGGGCGCAGGAAAGACGGTCTGGATGGAGATGGCCTGTACGCCTCCAGCAGGGAGGGAGGCGGCATGAGCCTCACCGGACTCGTTCGCGCCAGCATCTCCCGGCGGACCCCCGCTCACATGTCGCCGCCCTGCGGGCGTTCGGCAGCGTCGGCCGCCATGGAGACCATCGCTCTGGTGCTCGATCAGAGCGCCGCCGTTCCCGCCACGGTCCAGGACGCTCACGACCTGCTGAGCAGGCTGCGTGATCATCACAGCCAGCTCGGCCAGAATGCGGGTGCACGAGGCCCCGCTCCGTTGACAACCCACGTGAGCGAGGTTCTGCGAACGTCGGGGGCGCTGATCGCCCGTGACTTGCCTGACGGCCTGGTACGGGGCGCTGATCACGTTCGCAGCGCCGCGACTGCCGTGAAGGGGCTCCTCACCGCCATGTGTGAGGCCGGCCTCGTGTGCATTCACCAGCCTGAGTGCCCGTCCGCCGCGGCCCCGGACTTCCAGAGCGCCCGCGTGGTCCTTCAATGCCCGGAGATCGGCTACAGCCGTTTGTGCAACGGGATCGTGCTGTTCGACGACACGGGATACCTCAAGCCGGACGGCGAGTGCGACCCTCCCCGCCGACCGCTCCCCTAGCCGCTCGCGAAGCGGCCCCCCACCCCTGACAGAACAACCGTCCTGACCGGAGATCCGATGACTCCCTTACTGAGCCCCCGACACCCATGGCGGCTGCAATTCAGCGAGATTCCGCTGCCTGCGACGCTGCCGCGCGAGAGCGATGTCGTCCACGTCAGCATGGGACTTGGCATGGCTGCGCTCGACGCGATGATCGATTTCGAGAACCGGGTCGGGCCGCTGCTGTGCTGCATCACCCACCGCCGACTGCTCGTTCCGGTCGACTCCGGTACCGCCTCGTTGTGGAGGGCCTCGCACTCGGTGTGCGACACCGGGCTGGCACTGCGGTGTTCACGGCAGGGCACTCCGTCGATGTGCCACGACCGTTTCTGGGTCATGCCGCCCGAACCTCGGGCCTATCCGACCACCGATGCGATGGCCTTCCACCACCGTCTCAGCCTGGCGCGAGCCCAGATGCGTGACAGCTCTCGACTGGGCCACAGGCCCCACGCGATCGGCGGTTCGGACCTTCCGAGCGCTTTCACCGTGCAGCACGACCCGTTTCTCGCGCCGCCCGAGCATCCGCAGAGGGTCTCGGCCGCCAAAAGCTTCGTGGGGATTTGATGTCTTCTCTCATACAGGATGCCGCCTTGTACGTCGCCCCGGTCGGCGTGGCGTCCACCATCGCGGTGTCCGTCGCCGCTGTCCGGTTGCGGCGCGCACTGGGTGCGCGTGAACGCGACCTCCGGCAGGCGGATCAGTGGCTCAGCACCGTGGAGGGGCAGGTGGCGGTCAGGGACGCCGAGGCCCTCCACTTGGCTGAGGCCCGGCTTCCCGCACTCGTCCAAGCCGTCCTGAACGGGAGCAGCGACGGACATGCCGAGGGAGAACTGCGGCATTCGTCGCTGGTCGGGACTCCCACCGATCACGCTCACCGGGCGGTGCTGCAGCAGGTGCGAGACCTCGCTGAGGGAGCGGGGGACCGCGCGGAGGACGCCGCTCGTTCCGCGGTCCTGGCTGTCACTCGCTCCGTCCAGGCCCTGGTCTACGAGCAGCAGGGCGCCATCACGCACCTGCTGGCCACGGAGCACGACGAGAAGGTCCTCGAACTGGTTCAGCCCATCGACCACACGGGCAGCCAGCTGGCGCGGCGTCTGCAGATCCTCGGGGTTCTGACCGGGATGTGGCCCGGACGCCAGCGCGACGGAGCCGCGTTGCTCGATGTGGTCCGCGGCGGGGTGTCCAGGATCCGCGACTACCAGCGGGTCCAGGTACCCAAGGAGTCCGCCCACTACGTCGCCGGCCGGTACGTCGAGCCGGTAGTTCTGGCGGTCGCCGAGCTGCTGGACAACGCTGCCCGGCACAGCGCGCCCAGCACCCCGGTAGAGGTCAGCATCCTGGAAACGCATCACGGCATCAGCATCCAGATCCACGACGCCGGTGCGGGCATGCCGCCCGAGGTGCGGGAAGAGGCTGAGCTGCGTTTGTCGGGACGGCGCGAGGCCCGCCTGACCGAGCTGGGCGCCCTGCCCAGCTTCGGCCACTTCGGAGTCGGCACGCTGGCCAAGCGGTACGGGTTCCGGGCCTCCGTCGACGAGGAGCACTCCGTCCACGGCGGAGTGCGTGCGGTCCTCTACCTGCCGCGCGCACTGCTGACCGCGCCCCCGGAAACCCTGCAGCAGGAGTCATCCGCGCCCCACCACCAGCCCCCCGGTCCTGGGACGGCAGCGGTGTCCGCAGCGCACCAGCAGCCGCAGTACACGATCGCTCCCGACGGCCTTCCCGTCCGGGAGCGTGCCCCCGGACGCCGGGCCGCCCCTGCAGGTCAGCAGGCCGCGCCGGCATCGCCCGAGGCCGGACAGGCGCTCGCCGCGTTCGTCCAGGGCGTCGCGTCCGCACGCACCCCCACCACCGATGAGGAGTCGACATCATGACGCTGAACCACAAAGTCCGCCCCGATCTGGGCTGGCTCCTTGACGAGCTGGTCGCCGCCCCGGAAGCACGGCACGCCATCCTGCTCTCGGCGGACGGCCTGATGACGGCCACCTCCCAGAACGTCGACCGGGACCTCGCCGACCGGATGGCGGCGATGGCGTCGGGCATGCAGTCCCTGAGCCGCAGCGGCGCACAGTTCGTCGAGCCTGGCGGCTCGCCGTGGGAGCAGACCATGGCGCTCTACCAGCACGGATACCTCTTCACGATCGCCGCCGCCGCCGGTTCCTTCCTCATCGCCTCCGCCGGCCGCGACGTGGACGTTGCCGCCTTCTCCCACCAGATGGCGCTGACGGTAAAGCGTCTGGGCCCGGAACTCGCAGTCGCCCCCCGGCACTCGCAGGCCGGAACCGCATGAGTCCGGCACGGCGAGGTGGTGACCCGCTGGTGCGAACCTACGTCGTCACCTCCGGCAGGTCGCACGCCAGCCGAAATCACTTCGACGTCATCACCCTGATCACGTTGTCGGACGCCGCCAGCCACCTCAGCCGTGCCCAGCTCAACCCCGAACAGCACGCCGTTCTCGGAAGGTTGGCCAGCAGCGCGCAGTCGGTCGCCGAGCTCGGCGCGGCCCTGCGACTGCCGGTGAGCGTGCTGCGCATCCTGCTGGCCGACCTCATGACCTCCGGACACATCGCCACCCGGCAACGCATCACCGATTCCGCCGATCCCACTCGCAAGCTGCTGGAGGACGTCCTTGCCGGCCTACACAAACTCTGAACCCGCGCCGAAGCTGCGGGGGGACGAGCGCACCGCGAAGATACTGGTGGCCGGGCACTTTGGCGCGGGCAAAACCACTCTGGTGCACGGCCTCTCCCAGATCGAGCCGGTCAGCACCGAAGAGATCATGACCACCGCGGGCGCCGACGTGGACAGCACCGACCTGCCGCTCAAGACCACGACCACCGTCGCGATGGACTTCGGCCGTCTGCACCTCAGCGACGACCTGGTGCTCTACCTGTTCGGAGCTCCCGGGCAGCCCCGCTTCTTCGAGGTCCTGGAGGGCCTCGCGGTGGGGGCGCTCGGCGCACTCGTGCTCGTCGATACCCGGCGGCTGGGCGACACCTACCCCTTCCTCCAGGTCGTTGAAGACCTTCAACTCCCTTACACCGTGGCGGTCAACGCCTTCGACGGCGCACCTGTCATCCCCGATCAGCGGCTTCGCGAGGTCATGGCCCTCGAAGACAGCACCCCCCTGGTGACGTGCGACGCCCGGGACCGATCCAGCTCGCGCCAAGCCCTGATTGCCCTGATCGAGCATCTGCTGACCACCCACACGCCGGAAGCCGCCCGATGACCCAGCCCCAGCCCACCCCCGCATGCCCCGTCTCCCACGCAGAGCAGCCCGTTGTGCGCAGCGGCCCCCTGCCGATCTACGGCGGCTCCTTCACCGCCGACCCGCACGCCACCTACCGCCAGTTGCGTGCCCAGGGGCCCATCGTGCCGGTCGAGATCTCCCCCGATGTCTACGGCTACCTGGCCGTCTCCTACCGGGCGGCGGTCTACCTCCTGCGCAACACGCCCACCCGGTTCGCGAAGGACCCCGCCCACTGGGAGGCCCTTCGCCGCGGCCAGGTCCCGGCCGACAGCCCCGCCCGGGCCATGATGCAGCCTCGGGACAACGCGCTCTGGAAGGACGGCCCCCAGCACACCCGCCTGCGGCGCGCGATCACCACCAGCCTCGCCCGCGTCAACACGCACGCCCTGGCCGCCACCGTCGCCCAGATCGCCCATCAGCTCATCAGCGCCTTCTCCGAGGCCGGGACCGCCGACCTGGTCGCCCAGTACTCCGAACCGCTTCCGATGCGGACCGTGATCGACATGTTCGGCTGCTCGCAGGAGCTCGGCGGTCGCATCGTCGGCGCCCTCACACGTCTCTTCGACGCGGGAGCGGACGCCGCCCAGGCCAACGCAGAGGTGGAGGCCGCCTGCCTGGAGCTGACCAGCCTCAAGCGGCGCCACCCGGGCCGGGACGTCACGACGCACCTGATCGCCGCCGGCCTCACCGACGCGGAAATGATCCAGACGATCCTCCTCGTCATCGGCGCGGCCGCGCCCCCCACCAGCAACCACATCGGCAACGCCCTGCGCCGCATCCTCACCGACCCGCGGCTCGCCGGCACCGTTCACGACGGTGTCCGGCCCGTCGCCGACGCCCTCGACGAAGTGCTGTGGGACAACCCGCCTGTCCCGAATTACTCCCCGCTCTACGCCATCGGCCACCAGACCTTCGACGGCGTCTTCCTCGAGAGCGGCTACCCGATCCTGGTCTCCTTCGCCGCGGCCAACGGAGACCCCGACCTCGTGGTCGCGACCCCCGGTGGGCGCACCGGCAACCGCGGACACCTGGCCTTCTCGGCCGGAGTGCACGCCTGCCCCGCCCCCGACCTCGCCCGGATCATCGCGGAGACCGCCATCGAGTGCCTCCTCGACCGGATCCCCACCATCGAACTCGCCGTGGCCGAGCACGACCTCCGAAACCGCCCCGGCACGTTCCTGGCCGGCCTGACCGCGCTGCCGGTCCGCTTCTAACCCGCGATCTCCCTCCAACGGAAAGTGACCTCCATGACCAGTCAGCCCACCGGGTGCCCCTACCGCCTCGACCCGTCCGGCTCGAACATCCAGCAGGAGGCCGCCGAGCTGCGCGCCCTCGGCCCCGCGGCCCGTGTGCTCCTGCCGGGCGAGATCCCGGCCTGGTCCGTCACCGATCCGGGCCTCATCCGCCGTCTGCTCGCCAGCCCCGACGTCTCCAAGGACGCCTCCCGGCACTGGCCGGCCTACATCAACGACGAGATACCCAAGGACTGGCCCTGGCGGATCTGGGTCGACGTGCGAAACGCCCTGTCCGCGTACGGGGACGAGCACAGCCGCCTGCGTCGCCCCCTGGCCGGGGCGTTCACCGCACGCCGCGTCCGCGCGCTCGCACCGCAGATCGAGCAGATCACCAACACCCTGCTCGACGACGTCGAAGCCGCCGGCGCCACGAAGGTCGTCGACATCCGTGCACACCTCGCCTGGCGGCTCCCCCTGCTGGTCGTCAACGCGCTGCTCGGCGTCCCGGAGACCATGCACGACGACTTCCGCGACGCCGTCGGCTCCCTTTTCTCCACGGACCTCACTCCGCAGGAGGCGCAGGCCACGCAGGAGAAGGTCTACGCCCTCATCCAGGCTCTGATCCAGCACAAGCGGGACAACCCCGGCGACGATGTCACCTCCTCCCTCGTCCAAGCCCATACGGCAGGGCAGGTCGACGAGAAGGAGCTGGCCGACAGCTTCGTCCTGCTGATCGGCGCCGGCCACGAGACCACCGTCAACCTCCTGGACTGGGCCATCACCAACCTCCTGGCCCACCCCGAACAGCTCGCGATGGCCACCTCCGGGCAGGTGCCCTGGGAGCAGGTCGTGGACGAAGCGCTGCGCCACCAGGCGCCGATCGCCAGCATCCTCATGCGCTTTCCCACCCGCGACATCACCGACCACGAGACCGGTCTCGTCTTCGCGGCGGGCGACGCTCTCATCATCAACTACGCGGCGGCGGGCCGTGCCCCGCAGCACCACGGCGAGAGGGCCGACGCGTTCGACATCACCCGGACCACCGCCCGCGAGCACCTCGCCTTCGGGCACGGGGCCCACTACTGCCTGGGTGCCGAGCTCGCACGGCTCGAAGGCCGCATCGCTCTGGCCGCGCTCTTCGCCCGCTTCCCCTCGATCCAGCTGGCCGTTGAACCCGACCAGCTCCGCCCCCTGCCCAGCCTCGTCTCCAACGGCCACACCCACCTTCCCGTACGCCTCACCGCGTAGCCCGCCCACCACACCCCAGGGCGATATCCGCGCGAGCGTGTACAGCGGCGTTGGCCTCACCCGGAGGCACCCGAGGCCCTCATCCAGCCGGATGAGGCCACGCCGCATCTGCCCAGAGCCCCTCGCCGATCGGCGACCCAGATTCCAGTCGGCACTCCCAGGAGACCCAGTGCAGCCCCTCCCTCACCCCGTCTCGGCCCGCAACACCCCCGGGCGGGCGGAGACCCGGCTCTTCATCGCTCCCTATGTGGATGAGGCCGTATGCGACACCGAGGTGGTCTTCGACGCCGACGGCCGTGTCCGCTTCGCCGACGAGCTACCCACTGACCGCTGCGTCGACGGTTACCTGTGGCAGCGGTGGCAGGGAACACAGACCGGAGGCCAGCGCTGGGCCGAGCACCTCCCCGTCCGGCAGCGGGACGTCATGAGGCATCCGCCCAGATGTGGCGGGTGCACCGGTGAGGCGGACGTGGACGCCCGCGGGATGTTCTGGCTGCTCAACGCCGACGCCCGCACCGCGCAGTTGACGTTCCCTTGCGACATCGTCACCGCCACCCCTCCGATGTGTCTGGACGATGCGCGCAAGGCCCAACGCTTTTGCCCCGAACTGCAGGAGGGGTTCATCGCCCTTCGAGTGCGCGAAGCCGAGCTGATCGGCGTGCAGGGCACCGTGTACTCGCCGACGGGGCCGCCACAGGCCGACCAGCTCGTTCAGTTCGACGACAGCCGGATGGACCGGGTGGTCGCCCGGCAGATGGTCATCAAGCTCTACGGAGCGCAACGCGACACGACCACCCTCGCGGTAGCCAGGCCCGGTGACGAGCACCGATGTCCGCACGCCCGGGGAGCAGGCCGAGGAGACAGCAGCAGGATTCTCTGGGGCGACGCCCGGTCCGTGACGTCGACTCCGGCCCAGTGACGGAGATCCTGCGGCTCGCCGGTCCCACGAAGGTGATCGCCCTCGACACCGCGGTCACCGCCGCCCAACTGCCGCTCGGCCATCACGTATTGGCCGCGGCAGCGACCGTGCCGGCTTGAACGCACTTGGCTGCACGCGAGCTCGTACAGAACTCAGCACGACCACGACACCCCGACTTCGGCACGTTCCGGCCCGGCTTTGCCGGCGGGCGTGCACCCGCACCGAACGGAATTTCTTCTATGTTGGCCACCCGGCGTATCGAGGATTTCGCACTCGTCAGCGACATGCAGACCGCCGCCTTGATCGGCAGGGACGGCACGGTCGAATGGGCGTGCTTGCCCCGCTTCGACTCGCCCGCGATCTTCGCCAGCCTGCTGGGCGATCAGGACAACGGCTTCTGGCGCATCGGGCCGGCCGGTGGCGCCGATCCTGTCTCGACCGACCGCCGCTACCGCGAGGACACCCTCGTTCTCGAAACGAGGTGGGTGACAAGGTTCGGCATCGTGAAGGTCATCGACTTCATGCCGCCCCGGGAGCACGGCGCGCCGCAGCTCGTGCGCGTCGTCGAGGGAGTGAGCGGCCGCGTACCCATGGCCTCCCGGTTGCGGATGCGCATGGACTACGGCTCCGTCGTCCCCTGGGTGGAGACCTGGGGCGATCGCACGCAGGCCGTCGCCGGGCCGAACAGCCTGTGGCTGGACACCACCGCCCCCACGTACGGCGAGGACCTGACAACCTGCTCCGATTTCACCGTCACCGAGGGCGAGCGCCTCACCTTCACCCTCACCTGGCACCCCTCTCACCTGAGCCCGCCTCCGGTGCCGGACGCCGAAGCGGCGCTGAAGGTGACCGAGGAGTTCTGGACGGACTGGGTGAGCCACTGCACCTACGACGGCCCGTACCGGGAGGCCGTGGTCCGCTCGCTGATCACGCTGAAGGCACTCACCTACGCGCCGACCGGCGGCATTGTCGCCGCGCCCACCACTTCCCTGCCTGAAGACCTGGGCGGCATCCGCAACTGGGACTACCGGTTCTGCTGGCTGCGCGACGCCGCTCTCAGCTTCTCGTCGCTGCTGCGCACCGGTTACTGGGCCGAGGCCCGCGACTGGGCGGGATGGCTCGTGCGCGCGGTGGCCGGCGATCCGGAGAAGCTCCAGATCATGTACGGGCTCGGCGGTGAACGCCAGCTCCCGGAGAGCGAACTGCCCTGGCTGAACGGATACGAGGACTCGCGCCCGGTACGCATCGGCAACGACGCCGCGGGCCAGCTCCAGCTCGACGTGTACGGCGAGGTCGCCGAAACCCTCCATCGCGCCCGACAGGCAGGGCTGCCCGCAGGGCCCGCCGACCACCTTCAGGTGAAGTTGATCCACTTCCTGGAGGAGCACTGGATGGAGCCGGACGACGGGCTCTGGGAGAGCCGCGGGCCGCGCCGCCACTACGTGCACTCCAAGGTCATGGCCTGGGTGGCCGTCGACCGCACCGTCCAACTGCTGGAGACCGGGGCCGTCGACGGCCCGATCGAGCGGTGGAAAGCCCTGCGCGAGAGGATCCACCAAGAGGTCTGCGAGCGTGGCTTCGACCCGGAGCGCAACACGTTCACGCAGTCGTACGGCTCGAAGGAGCTCGACGCCGCGACCTTGCTCATCCCGCAGATGGGTTTCCTTCCCCCGGAGGATCCCCGGGTCATCGGCACGGTCGAAGCGGTCCAGCGCGACCTGACGACCTCCGACGGCTTCGTCATGCGCTACCTCACCGAAGGCGACGAGGTAGGGATCGACGGCCTGAGCGGCGACGAGGGAGCTTTCCTCGTCTGCAATTTCTGGCTCGCCGACGGCCTTGCCATGATCGGGCGCCACGACGAAGCCCGTGACCTCTTCGAACGGCTCCTGGGGCTGCGCAACGACCTGGGACTACTCGCCGAGGAATGGGACTCCAAGCGTGAGCGGCAGGTCGGCAACTTTCCGCAGGCGTTCGTCCACGGCGGAGTCGTGGACACGGCACTCAGGCTCGCAGAGAAGTTCTCCACGGTGGAGGCGACGGCGTGAGGATGCTGCCTCTGCTGAGCGCCGATCGCTGGTTGCGTGTGTCGATCGTGCTGGCGCACCTCCTGCTCGCTGGCCGCGTGCCGCTTCCGGGCTTCGGCGATATGGGGCCATTCGCTTCGTTCAACAGCGTCGAACCCCGCAGCGGCTTCCGGTCGGCAGGGGAGCGGCTGCGGGAGTGCAGTGCAGCCCTCGTCCGCTCCCGCCGCCAACCAGCAACGGCACACGTTGCAATGAACGCACCGTGAAGCGGCGCTCCAGGGCCAGCAGGGGGAGAAGCAGTTCGGCCCCTCCGCCCCCGTCACCTCACGGCAAGGTCCGGATCATCGGATTGCCTCTCAGGCACTCGACACGGCAGAGGTACCGCGCCGGTCCGCGCCAGCGATCTCAACGGGGCGTGCCGCGCCCGCTCCGTACCGCAATTCGTCCGCTCCGCAACTGAAATGGATGGCATGAGCACCAACCCGAACCTCACCCCGCGAGAGGCTGAGGTAGTCACCCTGCTCGCCGAAGGGATGACGCCCAAACGCGTGGCCGAGGAACTCCAGGTCATCTCGGTGAGCCGCCACATCAGCATCGCCAAGCACAAGGCCGGCGTCACCACACGGCGCGGTCTGATCTACGTGTGCCTGGCCCGCGAGTGGATCCCCCGCCCGGCACCGCACGAAAGCCCGGTAGAGATCGACGAGGAAACCGCGTGTCTCTGGGCCGGGCTGAGGCTCGACGTACGGGAGAGCCGGCTCGTCCCGACGCTCGCCAACCTCGTCCGCATTGCGGAGCAACGCGTGAAGGAAGTCCTGCGCACGCTGGAAGACCGGCACAGCGTCACCCGCTGCGGGCTCATCAGGATCGGGTACGCCCAGGGTCTGCTGTCCGGCCTCGAAGGGCACCGGCTCCCCCGGCGCACCGCGCGCGACGCCTCCCCGGACTGGGGCGCTTCAGCACCGGGGACGGATCGGGAGCCGATGCGGGGAGCGGAGGTCACACCGCGGCCGGGCCCGGCGCGAACCGGCCCGTGGAGATTGACCGGTCGACAGGGCGACGCCATGGACGCGCTGGTCACAAGCCGGAGCCTGGAGGAGGGCGCCGAGCAGTTTGGCGTCTCGCCGGAGAGCTTTCGCCGGCACCTCAAGAAGATCGCGCAGGTTGCGAGCGTCACCACCGTCCGTGCGCTCATGCACCGGGCCCTTCAGGACGGTCAGCTTGCCGTTCCTGCCCATATTCCAGCTCCCGTGACCACCGACCTCACACCAGAAGCGCGAACCGTGTGGAGACATCTCGTACTCGATGTCGAAGACCACGAACTGGAAGCGGAGATCGCCCGAGCGACGGGCCTGTCGCGCGGGCAGGTCTGTGCAGCGCTGGAGCAGTTGCCGAGATTCAAGGAAGAGCCCGGCTGGCAGCTGATCATTCAAGGGTGGGCGTGCGGCGTCATCACCGCGCGCGACGAGGTCGTCCTCCCCAACCGTGCTCCTCGACTCAACGAGTTCAGCGCGCGCCCAGCGCGCAGCCGGCAGCCGGCGGTATCACCACAGCGCACAGTCGTATCCCGGACGGATCTCCTGCGCCTGCTCCCCGGCGGAGTGAACTTGCCCGTCTTCGAGTTCTCCGGCTGCGAGGGAGCACCGCCCGAGACCGAGATCGTCACCGGGCAGGACTACGACCTCGTGCGGGTTACTCCCGATGCCTGCGGCCAGCTGCTGGCCGGTACTCCCACCGAACGGTGGGGGCCGGTCATCGTGAGTACTGAGGCCAACACCGCCCTGTTCGTCACCGCGCCGGGCGTTCTGACGCCGGGGTGGCGCGCCCGATACGGGCGGCTGTGGCGGGCGGGGGCACGGGTTGAGCTGCCACCGGAACACCATCCGGGCCCCGGCGGCATGCACTGGGTCGTCTCCTGCCGGGCTCCGCTGTGGTCTGCGGCCCACCTGGAGCAGCTCCTCAACCACCTGCCCGTCCCGGCTGTTTCTCCCCGAGCGCCGAGGGGTGACCGGTGGTGACGACCGAGCCGACACCCCGGGTGGTCGGCGCGATCCTGCGCGATGCCCGCGAACGGCGGATGATGCTCCCCGAGCAGCCGGCCGAACTCCTCGGCGTCGCCCCGGAGACGGTTCTCGCCCTGGAGAGCGGCCGTCACTGCGTCAGCACCGCAGAGCTCACGGCACTCACGGGCCTGTACCGGTGCGGGCAGGACACGTGGGCGCTGCGGCGGCTGCTGGCCCTGGGCACCGCCGGCGGGGACTCGGCCCGCGACAGCGAACCGGGCTACGCCCGCCGCCTGGCCGCGTGCGCAGGCTCCGCGCTCAGCGTCCGGTGGCTGTCGACCGTGCTGCTACCGGCCGCCTTACAGACCCGCGACTACGCCCGCGCCGTCGCCGAGCGCTCCACGGTTCGACACGGCGCCCCTGTGCCCGGTACTGCTGCCCCCCTCTATGTCCTGGACGTGCGGGTCATCCGGCGCGGCAGCGCCACTGCCCGGCTCATGGCCGAGCAGGTGGAGCACCTGCTGGACTTGGTGGACAGCGGCACCCGGATCCGCGTCGTCGGCGAGGAGCACCCGATAGCGCAGCCGCCTGGGCATCTGGTGGAGCTGGACCTGCCCGCCGGGCGCGTCCTGGCCCGGCCGGGCGAGAGCGGCGTCGACTACCACCGCAGCGACAGCCTGGCTGCCCGTATCGATGCCGCGCTCGCCGTCACCGACCGGACCTCCACATACGAAGCCCTGGAACAGGCGGCCGCCTCCCACCGCGCCCTCGCCGAGACCGGCACCGCGCAGTCCTCCTGGCAGACCAGCATCGAAGGAAGAAAAGCCGATGTCCGCTGACCTGCGCCCGCGCGCGCACCACGAGCTCCCGACGGGAAGCCACGGAGAGCCACCGCAGCCGTCCGGGGCTCCTCACAACCTTCCGGACGCCGAAGCGACGGCATCCTCTTCAGCGCCGATGAAGACGCCCCTCTGGCTGAGCGCTCTGGTCGGATTCCTGGCCATTGCAGTGATCATCCTCGCCGCGTCCTTTCCTCCCCATTACTGAGATCGGAGTCCCGTGACCTCCTTCGCCACCCCCGCCACCGGGCCCCGGCCCGCCGCCCCCGTGCCCGCCGGCCCCGGCACGTCCCTGCCACGACGCCCACCGCCGGCGGATCCACAGGTGGTCGCCGCGGTACGGGAGCGGCTCACCACCGGGTACTACGTACCCGGTGCCCGACTCACCATGACCGAGCTGCACAGCGCCACCGGCTACAGCGCCGACACCCTTCGCCCGGCCCTGGACCAACTGGCCACCACGAATCTCGTCACCGGCCGATGGCGCGTCCCCGATCACCGGCCGGACAACCACGCCCCGGTCCGTACGCGGGACCTGCTCGCCGCGATGATCGACCATGGCGCCTACCCGGCCAACACCTCACTGCCCGCCCGCGGAGAACTCGCCACCCTTTTGCTGGCCACCCCCGTCACCTTGTCCCGGGCGCTGTGCCTGCTCGGCGACGAAGGGGTCCTGCACCTTTCGGGCCACGCGCGCCCTCGCGTCCTGCCTTCCTCGTCCGCCGGCTCTTCCCGGGCCGCGTGGCCGCCCGATCTCGCCGCCGTACAGCGCGCCTTGCCCCGGCGCCGGCGTCCCGGCGCGTCGTACGACCGGGAAACCCTCCGTGGTATCCGGGCCGCGGCAAGGGAGCGTTGGAAAAGCGGTGTCTGCCTGTCCCCGGACGCGATGGCCCAGCAGGAGGAACGGCAGGCGGAGGTGCTGTGCCGGCTCGTCCTGACCGCCTACGACCGGGCTGCCGGCCAGCCTCCGGGGATGCACCCACGGCTGCGCTCCGCCGCTGCCCGGACCATGGCCTGCAACACGCTGCCCCGCAACGTCCCGCTCCATGAGCGGCAGTTCCGGTTCACCGTCCTGGCGTCCGCGCTGGCCGACCTGGCCGACTCGCTCGCCACGGGAACCGCCCGACACCGGCCCCGGGGAACAGCGTGAGCGCCACCAGCCGTGCCGTAGCAGCACGGCACCAGCTATCGGACGAGCCGAGGGCGCCCATCGACGAGGCGAGTGGGTCCAGGCCCGTTACCGTCTTCACCACCGCGCGGGTGGACCGAGCCTGCCATGACGCTCTGAAGTCCCACTACGAACGCCATCCCGAGACCACAGTCGTGCTGGTCGCCGATCGGGTTACCCCGCACGACATCAGTGCCATCGCACCGTACGGCCTGTCAGCGGTCGTGTGCTCCACCGAGTTACGCGGCGACCCGGACCTCCTCGAAGGCGTGAAGGCCCTCGCCGCTGCGGGTGCATACCGACTGCCGCACAGTCTGGGCATCCACATTCGGAACGCCACGACCGCATCGGGCCCCACGCGCCCCCGGCACGCGCTCGGCCAGCCCGGCGTCCTTCTCAGGCCCCAGGAGGTCGACGTCATGGTGCTCACGGCACAGGGCCTGAAACGCAGGCGAATCGCCCAGAAGCTCGGCCGAGAAGAAGAGCACGTCAAATACATGCTGAAGAGGGCCCTTAACCGGCTGGGCGTAGCGACCCGTGCCGAGGCAGTCGCCTACGCCGCTCGTGAGGGCTTCCTCTGGGCCCCGGCGGGCGACGGGGAGGCACAGTGAATACGCCAGCCCACCGCTCCAAGCGCGGCACGACGCCCGTCCCCGTGGTGGTGGAGAACCAGGACCTGCCCGCCCTCTCGGACCACTGCCCGACTACGCGCTCCGCACCCGCGACTTCGATCCCGGACCTTGCCGGCACAAAGCTGCGCCCAGTCGGCCCTTCACTCCGCTCACTCCGCGCTCAGCGAGGCTTCCAGGCGTACTGGCTGGGCGAGGCCACGGCCCTGGCCGGTTCGTCGGTCTCCGCCGTCGCCCTTCCCGTGATCGCGGCGATGGAACTCGATGCCACTCCGGGCCAGGTCTCCACCCTCGCTGCCGCCGTGATGGCACCCGGGTTCCTCCTCGCCCTGCCCGCCGGGGTAGCGGGCGACCGCTGCTCCAAGAAGCGGCTGATGGTGGGCACCGACCTGACGTCGGCCGCGGTGGTCGCGGTGGTCCCCGCCTGCTGGGCCGCCGGAGCGCTCTCCATGCCGGTCCTGTACTGCGTGGCCCTCCTGCTGGGGGCGCTCACCGTGCTGCACCAGGCCGCGGCGATCGCCATCGTGCCGGAGTTGGTGGAACCGCACCTCTTGCCCGACGCCAACGCCCAGGTGATGGGTGCCTTCGCCGTCGCGGGATCCGCCGGCACCTACGGCGGGACCGCCGCCGTCAGCCTGCTCGGCGCCGTCCGCTGCCTGCTCCTGGACTCGGCGTCCTACCTGATCAGCGCCTGGTGTGCCTCGCGCATCCCCACCGTCCGCACAGTCCGGCATCCGGCCGGGCCGCGCCCCGGGGTGATCACGGCGATCCGTGAGGGCATCGCGCACGTCCTGCGCGATCCGCTCCAGCGGCCTCTGGTCTTGACGATGGCCTACCACGCGTTCGCCGAGGGGATCGTCACGACCTACTTCGCCTACTACCTGCTGACCGAACTCCACTTCGGCAGTGCCGGTCTCGGACTGGTGCTGGGCGCCGTCGGGGTCGGCAGCCTCGGGGGCGCCCTGGTCGCCCGTCGGCTGGCGGACCGGATAGGACCCGGTGTGGTCCTGCTCGTCGGCTTCGCCGCGTACCCGATGTGCGGGATGCCGCTCCTTCTTGCCCGTCCGGGCCCCGGGTGGCTGATCGCTCTGGCGTCCGCCAGCGTCGTTCAGGCGGTGGCGGTCACGGCGGCCGCATCCACACAGAGGTCGCTCCGCCAGCGGCTGTGCCCGCCCCGCCTTCAGTCCCGCGTCCAGCAGACCTCCGTATGGCTGGTCGCCGGGGCCCGCCTCCTGGCAGCTCTGACGGCAGGCGCCATCGCCGACGCAGCGGGTGTGTGGGCCGCGCTGCTGACCGGCATGGTGCTGCTCCTCGGCCCGGTGGCCCTGCTGTGGGTCTCCCCGGTCCGACATCTGAAGGTCATGCCCGTCCCCGCCACGGCGCTGCCCGCCCCCGCCGGGCGACCGCTGAAGGAAGGCGAGCGACATGTCCACTGACCGCGGTCGGCGCGAAGCCGTCTCCTCCCTCCCGCGACGAGGGCCAGGCCCTCGCCGAAGCCCGTCTCCTCCCTGCGTTCCCGCCCAGAAGGGATGCCCCGTGAATGCCTTGCTCCCACCGTTTCGCTCTGTCCGATCGCCGCGCTTCACCGATCTGAACGGCGGCCCGCGGACGCCCGACCGCCCGACCGGCCATGCCGATCTCGCCGGCGGCCCCCCGGGCCCGCGGGCAGACGCCCGCGCCGGGCGACTCCTCCCGATGTCCCGCCAACTCCTGGCGGCCGCCCACCTCCGGCTGCTCGCCGTCCCGGATTACACCGTGCTCGTCCGCCTCCAGGGCCCTGGGCAGTACGGCGTGCAGCACCCGCCCGCCGCCTTCCGGGACGACGGGACCATCCGAGTCCCCGACGGACCGCCCGCCCTGCGCCCGCACCCGCTGGCAGGAGAGCCGGCATGAGCCAACTCCTGGAATTCGCCGCCGGCGTCGATGAGTCGCTCCTGCTCACTCGCCGCTCCGCACCGGCGCCGCCGGTGGCCGCGGCCGACGAGAGTCGGCCCGTTTCGGCGGTGGAGCGCTCACGCTGCCTGAGCGCCCTGCGCCTGCGCATCCTGCGCTCGCTCACCACGGGCATCTCCGGCCCGCCGCGAGTCGCCCTGTACGTCCTGGTCAGGGACAACAGCAGCGCCACTGACCGGCGCGCGATAGCGCTCGCCCACGCCGGGCGGGCGGGCTTCGAAGTCGCCGAGACCTACGTCGATGACGAGTGGCAGAGCGACCCGGGGGCCGGCTTCGCCCTGGGCCGTGCCTACGCGGCGCTTCGCCGCGGTGACATCCACGGTCTGGTCGCCGCCTCGAAGGTCGACATCTCCTCCTGCGACTCCGTGTACGAACAGGAACTTCACCGTCTGCAGGCCGCAAGCGGCTTCCTCGACCTCGCCCTCGACGAAACCCGAATCTGAACAGGACATCTCATGACGAAAACCACGAACTCCTTCGCGTCTGACGCCGCTCCCGCCGTAAGTGGGAAGGCGCCGTCGGTGAAGCCCCACCAGCGCCTCACCGGCGAGCGCGCGGAACGCTTCGGCGCCTACGTCGTCTCGCTGTACTCCGAACCCGAGCCCATGGCGATCCGGGCCATCTGCGAGAAGACCGGACGGTCCTACGGCAGCATCCACCGCATCCTCAAGGACGCCAAGGTCACCATGCGCAGCCGCGGCGGCAAGAAGGCGTCCGGCACGGAGGAGCACCGTGACGACGTCGAATGAGATCAGCGGGCATGCCTGGCTGTCCGGTCTCGTCGTCCAGGCCCGCGACGTCCACGGCGGCCTCCACCATCACGCGGCTCCGCAGCAGCTGCCCACACCGCACCAACTCCCGCGCCTCGCACCGCACTTCGTGAATCGCACGGAGGAGATCAACACCCTGGACGAGGCACGCCGCGCCGGCAGCGGTCTGGTGGTGATCAGCGGACTCGTCGGGGTCGGCAAGACCACCCTCGCCGCGCGGTGGCTCTCCACCATCACCGACGCAGCACGGCCGGAGCTGTACGCCGAGCTGAGCGGACTGGCTGGCCCGGCCCGGCCCGAAGACGTGCTGCAGCCGTGGCTTCGCGCCTTCGGGATCGACCGGCCGCCGGCGGGGCTGCGGGAGCTGAGCGCCTTGTGGCGCTCGGTCACGGCCGCCCGCCCGGTCTCGGTCCTGCTCGACACCGTGAGCGACGCCGATCAGGTGCCGCCGCTCCTGCCCGCCGGAGCCTCCAGCATGACCGTCGTCACCAGCCGCCGGGCGTTGTGGGAGCTGGCGGTGGACGGCGCGGCGGCCCTCTCGCTCGGCCCTCTCGACCCGCGTTCCTCGATCAAGCTGCTGGCGCGTTTCACCGGCGAGGAGCGGATCGCGGCCGAGCCCGAGGCCACCGCCGTCCTCGCGAACCGGTGCGCGCACCTGCCCCTTCCGCTCGTCCTGGCCGGTGCCCGACTGAAGTCCCGGCCCCATCGCAGTCTCGCCGCGGCCGCCGACGCCCTTGTCCACCCTCGTCGTGAGGACCCCGCACGCATGGCAATCTCCGCTGGACTGACCGAGACCTACGCCTCCCTGGGGGCGGCCGCGCAGTACGTGTACCGGTCGCTGGCCCTCCTGCCGGTCGACGCCGTCGATCCGGACATGGTGAGCACCGTCTGCCGTCTGGCGAGGGACGACGCCGAGCGGCTGCTGGAAATCCTCGCTGATGAGCAGCTGCTGACCCTGGGCACGTCCTATGTGGGCCCAGGACCGTGCTACCGGATGGCCTCGGCCGTACACGAGCACGCCCTCGCTCTCGCCGAGCGGCACGACGAGCCGGGAGAGCGGCAGAGGCTGGTCGGGCGGCTGTGTGAATGGATGCTCGCGACCGCCGCCCAGGCACAGCTTCGGCTCACCCCTGCTCAGGCCACCCTTCAACAGCAGGACGCACCACCCCCTCCGGACCGTGTTCCCTTCTCCGACGACGCCGGCGCCATGGCCTGGCTGGAGTCCCACGAGAAGAACGTGCTCGGAGTGCTGCGCATGGCACAGACCCAGGGATGGGACGACATCGTGTGGAGGCTGGTCGACGCCTACTGGCCCTTCTTTCTGCGTCGGCACCCCTACGCCCTGTGGATCGAGACCCACGAGATCGCTCTCGACTCGGCCCGCCGCACAGGAAATCAGGCCGCGGTGCGCCAGATGCTCAACTCCGGTGCCATCGGCCTGAGCTCGGCGGGCCGACTGGACCAGGCCATCACCTGGTACACCTCCGCGCTGGAGGCCGCCCGGGTCGGATCAGACCGCCGGGACGAAGGACAGGCTCTGCTGGGGCTGGGCGCCTGCCACTACGAGGCGGCCCGGCCGCGGCAGGCGGACCCGTACCTGCACGAGGCCATCGCGCTCTGGGACGGGTGCGGGTACCCGCGCGGGGCCGCCCTGGCGACGATCGTGCTCGGCGAGATCGCCCTAACAGACGGCGATCCCGAACGCGCGCAGGGGCTGTTCGCGAACGCCCGCTGCACGCTGCTCGCCGCAGAGGACTCCTACGATGCCGCTCGGGCGCTGGCGCTGTACGGGCGCGCCCGCGCGCTCGCCGGCGATCCTGCCACGGGCATCGGCGAAATGAAGGCTGCCGCCGGGGTGTTCGAGGCCGCCGGCAGTACCCGGTGGCTCGCCCGTGTCCTGGAGATGCTGGGTACCACGCATCAGGAGAGCGGGGACAGCGAAGCCGCCCGGCCGTACTACCAGCGGGCCGCGGAACTGATGGCACCGATCCGCCCGGCCGACGCCGAGCGGATCGCCCGACTGGAGCAGGCCCTGTGACCGGCACCGGCCCGACCGAGCGGCCGGCCGCCGGGGGATACCGGACCGTCGAGAACACCATGTCGGGTGGCACCGTGCACGGGCCGACCATCCAGGCCGGCACGATCGACACCCTCACCATCCACCAAGCACCCTTCGTCCCGCCCATCCCGCGCCAACTCCGCCCCGTCCCGCCGTCCTTCACCGACCGCACCGAAGATCTCGACGCGATGATGGCCCGCCTGGGAAGCCTGCCGCCGTACGCCGTCCGCGTTGTGGTGATCAGCGGAACCGGCGGAATCGGGAAGAGCACGCTCGGCTCCAAGGTCCTCCACGTACTCGCCGACCGGTTCCCCGGCGGCCAGCTGTACGCCGACCTTCGCGGGGACTCGGCCGACGGCCCCGCCCGCACTGGCGACGTGCTCGGGCAGTTCCTGCGGGCCCTGCGTCCGGGCGCCCACCCCACCTCGGCCGAGGAGCTCGGCGCCTGGTGGCGGTCGGCGACCGCCGAGCATCCCAACCGTCCACTGGCCGTACTTCTGGACAGCGCGGCGAGCGCCGAGCAGGTCCGGGCACTGCTACCAGGCGGCGGCGGACACCTCGTCGTCGTTACCTCCCGCGAACCGCTGGCGGATCTGGCCGGCGAGGGCGCCGTGCTGCACCGTCTCGGCCCGCTCCACCCGGCCGCCGCCCGGCAGTACCTCACCCTCTGTCTCGGACCCCAGCGGATCGCCCGCGAGCCACAGGCCGCCGACCACATCGCCCAACTGTCCGCGGGAATGCCGCTGGCCATGGCCCTCGCCGTACAGGAACTCGCCGCACACCCCGACCGATCACTGTTCGACGCGACCGCCGCACTCTCCGGAAACCACGCCCAGCTCCGGGCCGGGCGGACGACGCTCACCCACCAGGAGGCCGCCATCACCGCCGCCCTTGACCACGCCTACTGGGCGCTCCGGCGCGACAACGCCGCCGTCTACCGACGCATGGGAGCCCTGTTCGCTCTCGACTTCGACGCGGCGCTGACCGCGGCCGTATGCGACCTGACCCAACCGGCCGCCGTCGCGGCCCTACGGGTGCTCCACGACGCGCACCTCATCGAGGCCGTCAACGACGGCGAAGACCCGCTGCGCGGACGCGTCTACCGGTTCCACGACGCCGCCCGCGCCCATGCCCGCCAGAGGACCGGCGCGGAGGCGGCCGCGGGAGAGGAGGACGAGACCCGGCGCCGAGGGCTGGACTTCTACCTCGCGGCGGCCACCGCCGCAGAACGGCTGCTCACCCCGGCCCACCGGCACCTGGAACGCGACTACTCCTACCCGCCCGCTGAGCCGGTCACCTTCGCCGACGACCACGCGACTGCGCTCGCCTGGCTGGAGGCCCAGCGGCACAACCTGATCGCCGCGATCCGTACTGCGGCCGCCGCGGGCATC
Source organism: Streptomyces sp. NPDC051662 (assembly GCF_040681655.1). NCBI lineage: Bacteria > Bacillati > Actinomycetota > Actinomycetes > Kitasatosporales > Streptomycetaceae > Streptomyces > Streptomyces sp. NPDC051662. Next base: position 134,759 of record NZ_JBFAZD010000010.1, on the reverse strand, counting down.
GACACGATGGTGTGGCAGCTCGCCCACGCGATCTGGCCGCTGCTGCGCTCCTCGCACGACTACGACCTGTGGGACGAAAGCCACGAACTCGGACTCGCTGCCGCGGTGCGCTGCGGCAATCGCTCCGCTGAGCGGGAGATGCTCGGAACGTGGGCGGTCGGCCTGCGCAGCGCCGCCCGCCACGACGACGCCGAACGGGCCTTCAGCCGGGTGCTGGAGATGGCCCGAGAGGACGGAGACGAGCGCAGTGAGGCCCAGGCTCTCCACGAACTCGGCTCTGTCCACCTCGCCGCCGGGCGGATGGAGAAGGCACAGGGCTTCCTGCTCCAGGCACGTGAGCGGCGGGTGGAACTCGGCGCCGCAGCACGAGACGAGCGTGAGCAACTCGCCTACTGTCGCGGCGTCGCACTGACCGACATCTGCCTGGGCCAGGTCCTCATCGGGCTCGGCCGGTCCGGCGAGGCCATCGACACCCTCACCTCGGCCCGTGACACCCTGCTCCAAATCCCCGACCCCCTTGACGCCGGCCGCGCGCTGGCCTGGCGCAGCCGGGCCCACGCCGAGAACGGGGACCTCGCCAAGGGCGAAGCCGAGGGCCGGGAAGCCGCTGCCGAGTTCGCCACGCTCGGCACGCCGCGCTGGAGCGCGCACAGCCTGGAGCTGCTGGGCCAGACCCTCCAAGCTGGCGGCCACCGCGATCAGGCCCGCGCCCTCTACCAGCAGGCCATCCGCATCTACGCGCCCATCAGCCGCCGAGACGAACAGCGCGTCCGCCTTCACCTGGCCGCCCTGGACCAACGATGAACCAACATATGGCTGACGTCCGTTGCACCAACACGCGCGCAGCTGGAAGCCGGCGGCACACGTACACGCTCGCGCGGACCCTCATCATCGGCCACAACTGTCTCGCTGGAAACCGGCGCGAGCGGCCCGGGTCAGGGGAGCGCGCTCGGTGACCTCCTCCCACCCGGCTGGCACGCCCGGAATTGGTGCGTTGCGCAACGAGTTGGCCGGCACGGTGTACGGGGCGAGCATCCAAGCTGGCTCCATCCAGTCACTCCACGTTCATGAGGCCCTCGGGGCTCCACCAGCTCCGCGCGAACTTCCCGCCTCACCTCACGTGTGGGTGGACCGCGATGACGACATCAACTCGCTGATGCAGATGTGCCGTAGCGAGGGTGAAGGTGTTCGTTGCGTAGCCATTTGCGGGCCCGGCGGCATGGGCAAGAGCGCCCTGGCCGTTCGGCTTGTGCGGCTTCTTGGCAGCGCCGTCGGCCAAGCTCAGCTCTACGTCGACTTGCGCGGCCACCCCGGCCAGACGCCCCTGCGGCCGACGGACATCCTGAGTCGTTTCCTGCGGTCCTTCGGGTACGGCACGACGCTCCCCTCCGACGTGGACGAGCTGTCCGCCTGGTGGCGGTCGGCGACTGCGGAGCGGAACGTCACGGTACTCGCGGACAACGCCGGCAGTGCCGCTCAGGTCCGCCCGCTTCTGCCCGGAGGACCCGGCAGCCTGGTCGTGGTGACCAGCAGGTTGCCCCTGGAGGACCTGATCGTCGACGGCGCCGCCCTTCACCGTCTGCCCCCGCTGCCGGAGCACGCCGCAGTCGAGCTGCTGACGCGCTGCGCGGGTCCGCCGACCGGCGACAGAGACGTCGCAGCAGCCGCCCGGATCGCCCACGCGTGCGCTCGTAACCCCCTGGCCGTCCGGACCGTCGCTGCCCGGTCCGTGTTGCACCCCGGCATGACGCTGACCCAACTCGCGCGGACGCTCGATCCGCCCTCATTCCACCAGCACGAAGACGACAGCCAAGGAGCGGTCATGGACAACCTTCTGCAGACCTACCGGGCCCTGAGTCCCGACGCGGCGAGGGCCTTCCGCCTGCTCGGCTGTCTCCCCTCACGTACCTTCGACGCGGACGTGGTGGCCGCCGTCAGTGCGGTCGACCGCACTGAAGCGACTCGGCTCCTCGAATTGCTCGTAGCAGTGGAGCTGGCTCAGGACCAGCGCTCCGACGACCTGCGTGAGTCCGGTGCTGAGGTGGAGTGCGCCTTCCACGACGTGGTGGCCGACCTCGCCAAAGACCAGGCCGACAGGGAGACTCCCGCCGTACAGGAGGAAGCGCGGCGTCGCTGGGTGGAGTGGTACCTGGTGGCCACCACCCAGGCGGAAGCACGACTGACCCCGAGCCACAGGTCCCTCCGCCGTAGCCCCATCCACATCCTCGACGGGCGGCCGCTGTTCGACGGTGCGCCTGGTCCTGACGTCCTGGCGTGGCTGGAGCGCCGCCGAGATGACCTGTTGTCGGCCGTGCGCGCATCATTTGCAGCAGGCTGGTACGACCTGACCTGGCAGCTCACCGATGCGATGTGGCCACTGTTCCTACGGGGCCGTCACACGGAGGACTGGATCAGCGTCCACCAGAACTACGGTCTGCCCGCTGCAGAGCGGGACGGTGATTCTCACGTCGTACGGAGGATGCTCACCACTCTCGGCGGTGGTCTGCGCAGCGCCGGCCGGTTCGATGAGGCCCTCGCCCGGTACGAGCAGGCGCTCGTCAGCGCCCGTCAGGACGTACACAGCAGGGACGAGGCCCAAGCCCTTGACGGCCTCGGAGGCTGCCTCCAGCAGGCCGACCGTTCAGACGAGGCTGTCCCCCGGCTACTCGATGCTCTGAGAATCCGAGAGGAGATCGGGTACGAGCGCGGGGTAGGGCTGACCCGGATTCGGCTGGCTGAAGTCTTCGCTGACCAGGGGGAACTACACCAGGCCCTGGATCACCTCACCCGGGCGTGCACCACCCTCCGCGGGATCGGCGACACATACGAGGCCGCCCGCGCTCTGGCCTTACTCGGCCGTACCCATATCCGCGACGGCCATGTCACCACGGGCGAAGCCCATCTGCGGCAGGCCGGGCAGGAATTCGCCGAAGCCGGATCGCGTCATTGGCGTGCACGCACCCTCGAATGGCTCGGCGAATCCGCCCGGGACAACAGCCGGCCCGAGGAGGCCCGGGACCTGCTCACCACGTCCCTCGAGCTGTACGGGACCGCTCACAGCCCGCGGGACATGGCCCGACTCGACGAGACGCTCCGTGACCTCAACGCCACCAGCCCCGAGTGCTGACTTGCACGAGGTCCGCGTGTACGCAGGCAGCCATGGTCACCGACGACACCGGCGTCGGCCCGCAGCTGTACTGCCTCGGTCACCGGCACTTCTCGTACCGGTAGAACGACTGCGTACCCAGGACCAATGCCTGCTCACTGAACTCGGAATTGCTCGGACAGTGCTCGTGGTAACACGGAATTGCCCACGAAACCGCAGAATCTACGGCTTGATCGAGTCTCTGTGTCATGCGTCCTGGAGATCGTGGAGTTCCGCGAACAGCCCAGGCGATCGGCGGAGTTCATCGTAGGTGCCGCTCTGGACGATGCGTCCGTTGTTCATGACGATCACGCGGTCGGCGACGCGGGCGTTGGCCAGGCGGTGGGTGATGAACAGCGCTGTGCGACCTACTGCGAGGGCACGGAGCCGGGTGAACACCTGGTGCTCGGCGCGGGCGTCAAGGGCCGCGGTGGGTTCGTCCAGAATCATGACGGGGGCGTCGCGGTGGAAGGCCCGCGCGATGGCGATCCTCTGCCACTGTCCTCCGGAGAGGTCGTGGCCGCCCCACCACGAGCGGGCGAGGGATGTGTCCAGGCCGTGGGGCAGGCCGGCGAGGACGGTGTCCGCGCCGGCCTGCCGTGCGGCCTCCCGTACTGCGTCGTCGCCGCCTGGCCGCGGTTGGCCGAGGGTGATGTTCTCCCGGACCGCCAGCGGCCAGCGCGTGTAGTCCTGCGGGACCAGTGCCGTCGCGCTCCATAGGGAACTTGGCGTGAATTCTGCGAGGTTGTGGCCGTCCCAGGTGACCGTGCCGTTCGTGGGCAGGTACAGGCCGGTGAGGAGCTTTGCGAGGGTGGTCTTGCCGGAGCCGTTCTCGCCGACGAGGGCGACGATCTCGCCGCGTTTGATGTCGAGGTCGGCGTCGGTGACCGCGCTGCTTTCCTTTCCTGGGTAGGTGAAGGTAAGGCTGCGGGCACTGATGATGCCGGGACCGGCGGCCGGGGCGGTCTTCTGTCCGCGGCGCAGGGCCCAGGCGCCGGCCCTGTCGAGGAACGTGACCCAGTCGGCGACGTAGAGGCTGGTCGCGAAGAGCCGGGCGGCGGCGCGGACGCTGCCGGTGAGCGCGGCGTTGGCGGTGCGGACGACGAGGACGGTGGTGGCCGCGGCGGCGATGGCCATGTGTCCGCCGAGGACGAGGTAGGCGATGCCGGCCCAGACGGCGGCGAGGGCGACGGTCGCCATGAGGTCGCCCGTTCCCTGGGCGAGTGCGGCGCGGCGGGCGGCGGTGAGCTGTTCGGATTCCAGGCGCCGGGAGATGATGCGGTACTGGTCGGTGAGGAAGTCGGCCATGGTGGCGGAGCGGAGCTCGGCGGCCGTGCCGCGGTCGGTCGTGTACTGGGCGAGGACTCTGCGGAGCCGGTTGTCGGCCATGTTGCGGTGCGCGGCGTCGTGGTCAAGGCGTGCGGCACGGACGGCGCCCCACACTCGGGGGAACACGGCGAGGAGCAGCAGGGGCAGCAGCAGGGCGTTGAGGGTGGCGACGACCGCGATAGCGGCAAGGAGTTGGGCGCACGCTGAGACGAGGGTCTGCGCGCCGTTGATCAGGTCGGGGGTCTTCTCGGCGCCTTGTGTGGCGGCGAAACGGGCGTCGTCGAAGGCGGGGTCCTCGTAGGCGCCGAGTTCGGCGCCTGTCGAAGCCGTGATGACCGCGAGGTCGGCGTCCCGGTTGACCTGCGGGGCGAGGCGGGCGGCGGTCAGGCGGGCGCCTGCGTCAGCGAGGTAGGCCGCGCACGCCGCGACGGATACGAGGAGGAGCGCGGGCAGGACCTGGTCGAGCCGGTGTGCGGCGGCCCCGGGGGTGAGGAGGGCATCGAGGAGGGCCGCGGTGGCGTGCAGGGCGAGCGCCGTCAGGATGGCGTAGGCCAGCGTGCAGGCGGTGAGGGTGAGGACGGCGCGGCGGTCGGCGCGCCAGCTGAGCACCCAGGCGTGCCGGAGTGTCGCGGGCAGGCGGGCGGCGATGGCGCGGGTGCTGACCGCCGTCTTCTCGGCGACGTGGGTGTCCTCCTGGAGCCGCATCACGGGCGGCGCCCCGGGGGGCGGTGCGGGAGCGGCGGCGGGCGGGGCCGGCGTCGTGCTGGGCGCTGCGGGAGTCGAGAGGGTCACTCGTCCCATTGGTGGGCAACGGTGTGCTCGCCCTCAACTCGTTAAGGGGATCACCCGTGGATTTCCCGTGTTCACACCCTCGGACCGTCAATGTGGTGATAGTGCGATTCACTCGTTTGAGTGAAGTCGGGGCGGGGTCGCAGAGACTCTGTTCCGGGCCCCGCCCCGGCGGTCAAGGGGCGGTGTGCACGGGAGTCCAGGGGTGATCGGCGCCCCCGGCCTCCTCGTTGCCGACGTGGGTGCCGTCGGCTGAGGCCACCCAGGCGTGGAAAGCGGTCGGCAGGGGCCGGGCGCCGAGCACGAGGTGGCAGCGGCGGCCGGTCAGGGCGGCCGCCAGGACGGTGGCGAGGGAGCGTTCCTTGCAGTCGATCTGCCCGCGCCACCACCGGGGCTGGCAGGCAACCACCGCCGCGTAGAGCTCAGCGACGCGATCGGGTTCGGCGGGCGGCAGGCGGCGGACTGTGCCCGCCAGGGCGAGCCGGACGCGCATACGGTGCCGTTCGGGCAGGATCCGGACGGCGAGGGCGGCGACCAGAGCGAGATGGGTTGGCAGCCGCAGCCGCCACGACGGCCGGCCGGGGGCGTGGATCATCTGCGTCATCGCCGCCGCCTCCACCATCGAGCCCGGCCCGCTGTGCGGAGATGGGTGCCGGCGTCGGTGAGCAGTCCAGTGCTCCGCAGTTCGTGGACGTAGGAGTCGAGCGCGGTGTGCGTGGCCCCGGGGTCGGCTCCGGCGGGTACCGCGATTTCGTCGGCGAGTCCGTCGGTGCAGCCGCGCGCGACGATCGCGGCCCAGATGCGGGCGCCGGTGCCCTCGAACATGCGCCAGGTCCCGTTGCGGAGATCGAGGACGGCGACGGCATCGGGGGCGCAGCGGGCCCAGCGGATGTGTGGGGCGGGGGTCAGCATGCCGATTCCAGGCGTGGGAGGGCGGAATGGCCGTGCGAGGCGAGCCACTGGCAGGACATGGCGAGCCGCTGGAGGTCGTAGAGGGATCCGGCGTGTGTGCCGGTGATGCGGGACAGTGCGGTCAGGGCGGGCTGCGGATCCACCAGGCCGGCGCTCACGAGGGCGCTGGTGCGGATGAGGTGGGCGAGTTCCTGCTCGTGGTGACGCATCCCGGCCGTGAGCTGGCGGGTGAAACTGCCCTTGGAGCGGCGGCTGGTGAGCCAGGGTGGCAGGTGGGGCAGTGAGGCGGCCAGGAGGGGCTTGAACGTGGCGACGCCGTGCCGTTCGGCGGGACGGATCGCGAACGCTGTCCGTACCACCTCGTTGTCGAGGAAGGGGTGGACGGGCCGGATTCCCCACGACTTGGCGAGGGGCGCGGTGTCGCGTGCGTCCGCGCCGACCAGCCGGAGCGACATGTTCTGCTCGGCGAGATCCGCACGCGCCGGAACGCTGGACTGCGCGGCCTGGCGCAGCAGTTCAGCGACGCGAGTTCTCCCCTCGGGGGTGAGCCACGTGGCAGAGACGCCCAGGTGGCACCAGGACCACACCCCCGGTCGCCGCGCTTCGAACCGGCCCTCCTCCAGGGCTGTCGCAGCGTCCATGAGGGCTCCGGCGTGTCCGGTTGCGGCGGCGCGCGTCACCGCTCGCCACAGATCGCTCGGCGCCCGGTTGCGGGCTCTGGCCCAGCCGGTCACCTCGCGGCGTGCGGCCCGCCGCTCCCCGTCCTGCACCATCCCGATCCAGGCGGCGCTGCACGAGTCGAGGACCACGTCGCCGCCATTGCCGGTGAAGTGGAGGGGGAGCCCCTTGGCCGGACGCAGGTAAAGGTGGTGCTGGGCCATGGTCAGGCTCGCCGCGGCCGGCTGTTCCGTAGCGGGCTGCGTCGGGGACCATCCGAACGGCAGGTGCGACGGGGTCCCTTCGCCGACTTCCAGGGGGGTGTGGATGTGCTCGGCGACCCGGCGGGCGAAGTCGAGGTCCTCGCGGCTGGTGTGGGCGTCGCTGTACGTCACGGCACGGATCGTGCCCTTCTCGGCGGCGAGGATCGCGAGCGAGGAGGAGTCCAGTCCGCCGGACACGTCCGCGCCTACGGGGCCGCCCGCCGTGTCCATCCGCCAGTGCACCGCTCGGCGCAGTGCCTGGCCGAAGGCTTCAGCACCCCCGGCCAGGGTCTGGGACGGCACGATGCCGCTCACGTCGACCAGTTCGCGCCGGCCGTCGTCCAGCAGGAGGCCGAAGCCGCCGGGAACAGCGGAGACTCCCTGGTAGACGGTGTGTCCCGGCCAGTGCTCCGGACCTGCCACGAGCCGGGCTGCGACCATCGCGAGGTCCGGGTCCGCGCTGTGACGGTCGGGGAGCTGCCGGGCACTGGTGGACCACACGGTGTGCGGGCCGCTCTCCGCGTAGAAGATGCTCCGGAAGCCGGACACATCCCCGCACACGAAGGCCGTGGCGCCGTGCTGCGCGAAGACCCAGTACGACCCGGGCATCCTCGTCAGGTCGGCCCAGCGGTGCTGCACCGCCGCGTTCAACAGCAGGCAGCCCTGCTCGGAAGGCGGGGGGAAGTCACCCGCCAGGACGACGCGTGCCCGGTCGCTGGTGAACACCTCGTAGCGGCATGCCCCCACCCGCAACCCCGGCACTTCGTCGACGGGTTTCCCCTGTGCACCCGCCAAGGCGGCAGGTCCGCCACTGATCCATTCCTCGCTCATGAGCCTCTCCCCATCCGTGACGAACCCCCGGGGGCCCAGCAGCGCCGGACCCCCGGGGGTGACTCACCTGCGGCCGAAGCCGCTCAGCGGCATGTGGTCACTCGAACCACATGGCGCCGCTGTTGTCACCGTCGTTGTTCGGCTGACGGCCGAGGGTGGCCGTCTCGACGGAGAAGGTCTCGGGCAGCGCGAGCGTCGGGGCGGGCGCGGAGAACCTGCCGCCACCCAGCTCGGCGGAGGCGGGAAGGGAGGGGATGGTCTGGATCACGGAGGGGACGGTCTGGGTCTGTGACATGGCGCACTCCTGATTCCTCGTGCGGAGGCCGCCTGGGGGGCGGCCTTTCGACTCCGCCATCACACCGCCGAACACACACTCTGAAGAAGGCCCGGAGCTGCGCTCTTCCTGCTCCATTCCTGGTCCCTACCTGGTGCAGAAGTGGTATCTACGCAGGTGGCAGGTCATTCAGAAGGTCAAGGACCGTGCGGTGGTACAGGGCGTGAACGAGAGGGAGTTGGGCGAGTTGGGCACGCTCGTCCGTTCCGTGGAGGCCCTCATACGGGGTGCCGAACCCGGCGGTCGCGGGGACACCGTGGCCGGCCAGAAGGTTGCCGATGTTGGAGGGCCCCGCTGTTTTCGCCGTCAGGCGGATCTCCAGGGCGTCTGCGGCGCGGAACATCGCCGCGGCGGGCTCCTGCTCGGGCGCGAGCCGGAAAGGCGGCCAGCACGCGACCTCGGCCACCTCCGTCGGGCGAGGAGGGGGCAGTTCGGCATCCAGCCGTGCGGCGACGTCCCGGACCAGGCCGGCAGCCGCGGGCCCGTCGAAAGCCGGAGTCAGCCGTACGTCGATGTTCAGGTCGACGCGGTCCGGGGTCACCGACCATCCGGATCCGCCATTGATCGAGGTCACCGACAGCTTCGCCGGCAGGGGGAACCCCTCATCAACGCCGGGCAGTTCCACCATATTCAGCAGCTGCACGAGGCGTGCAGCACGGGAAACGGCGCTCACCACGCTCTTGCTGGACCCGGAGTGCCCCGACGGGGCGTACACGGTCAGGACCGCGCGCCACAGACCACGGCCGCCGACCACAACGTCGTCGAACCCCGGGTAGCCGATCATGACTCCGGACGGGCGGCGTGCCCGCGCGTCCTCCAGGAAGGCACGGGCCCCACCGAACTGCCCCGTGTGCTCGTCCACGTCCAGGAGCACACTCAGCCCCCCGGCCAGCCGTGCAGCGTCCCGCTGGACGTCCTCGGCGATGTGGCAGAAGACGCTCGCGGCGAGCTTGCTGTCCGCCGCACCCCGGCCCCGAAGCCAGCCGTCCACCACATCGCCGGCCGTGGGCGGGAAGCTCCACGCGTCCTCGTCGCCGAACGGCGCGGTGTCCAGACATGCGTCGAGCGTCCACCACGGTCCCGGCCGTCCGCCCTCAATCTCCACCAGAAGCCCCACCGGCCCTGCATCCGCACCGTACAGGCGGCGGTGCGGAAGATTCCGCTCGCGCAGCCACGACTCAACCCGGTCCAGGACCGGACCGTAGCCGTCGATGCCGCCGCGGCTCGGCAGCCGCACCAAGTCCTGGGCCAGCCGCACCACCGACCCAGCACTCTTCCGGGCCATCTCCACATAGTCGAACTCGGCTTTCACGTCTCTCCAAGCAGCTCAGGTCCGGGCCGCCCCGGCAGACGGTCCAGGGCGTGCAGGGTCTCTACTGGCCGCGCGGACGCGCACGCCTCCCGGCCGTGCTGAACCAGCCCGGCCGCCACCTCGGCCCCCAGCATCACACCGCAGTCGAAGCCGTCCGCGCCATGAAAGCTGGGCAGGGGAATCACGGCAGCACTCTCCGAGGCGACGAAGTGGCGCTCCAGCGCAGAGGACGATTCCACGAGCCCGATGTGGAGGGACTGGACTCCGTTGCGGCGCGCGGCCGGATCACGCAGCTGCAGCAGGCGTGCCAGATGGTCACGGAGTTCCACATGCCGGGGCGGCCCGTACAGAACCCGGTAATGGATCAGATCCGGGACGCCGGCAACGGCGTTCTCGATCGCCGCGAGATAGCCGGGCTCCCTCGACCGCGAGCCTGTGACCACCAACTGCTCCTTCGCACCGAGGACCACCTCGATCATGCCCTCGATGAGGTCGACATGCCGCGTCAGCAGTCGCTCGATATTGGCCGTCCCCATCTCGGCGAGGCTGGTGGTGGCCTCCCGTCCGTCCTGGTGCGCGAACAGCACCCGGGAATCCTCCCCGTACAGCTCGCACAGGGCCCGACGATTTCGCAGCCCGGTCCGCTTTCGTCCCGACTCCCACGCGCTGAGCAACGTTGGCGGTGTCGTGCCACCTGTGATCGCGTTGAGCCGGTCGCACGCTTCCTCCTGCGTGAGGTTGAGGTCGAGCCGCACCTGTTTCAAGGCCGATGGCGTCATGAGGACCACTGTGCAGGAGAACTGCCGTTCCTCAGCGGTGGTTTGGGAAGCAGGGCCGAACTCTCGGCGTGGACTGCGCCATCCGCTGGGGCCTCCTGGAAGACCTCGGGATCCCGGGTGCTCCCGGGGACCTTCGCTGATCTCGCTGCCGAGCGCGGGCATCCGCGATCGGCACACCTCGCCTTGATCACCGCCATCACCGGCCCCGGCCGGGTCAGTACGGCTGCGATGCGTTCCGCAAGGTGCTGGCGGCTCGGCGCCAGCCCGGCCGCAACGCTGACGGGCTCTTTGCGGGGTTGCCCGGCCAAAGGCTTCGGAACGCGGATCTCCTCCAAGACCTGCTTGCTTGAACTGGGTACTGTCCGCCCGCCGGCCTGGTGTAACGCCTAAAGACAGCGGGCGGCAGCAGTCCGCGCTCAGCTGGAACTTGGTGGCTTCCGCCACCAGCAATGCCTATTTACTGACCGTCAGGGCGGACACAGCCGCTCCCGCTCCGCATCACCCATCCCGATGCCCCCGCCAGCTGAGAGACCCATTCGCATTCCGTCCCTGTCCGCCCACCTGGTGTGGGACGGTAGGTGTGCGCCGATGAGGAGATGACTCTATGACCGACGGTCACCACACCCAGTTTGACCGCCCCGACGAGCACGCCGACGCCCCGGACACTGCTCTCCGTAAGAGGGAGACCGCGTGTGGCACGGAGGAGGTAACTGGCAGGGGGCCCCGGCACGGTGGCGAGGGCACGATGCGCCCTCTCACCCAGACGGAGGTGGGAGCGGCTCTGGGTGTCAGATCGCAGACTCACGGGTTTGGCTGGGAGCTGTCAGGAGGCGTACCTCTTCGCTGAGAGCTATGACCTCGGGGTGCGTCGGGTGATCGATGCGCAGTTTCCGGTTCAGCTGTTTCGCGCGTCCGCGGACTGACTGCACAAGGCGTCCGGCCCCCAGGGCTTCACGAGCAGTGTGCACCGCTGCTTCGGGTTCGCCGAGGGAGGAGTAGGCGAGCGCCAGGTCCAATTGGGCGATAGCCAGGCGGGTGGGAGCGGTATGGGGACCGCGGATTCCCCGGTAGCAGCCGATGGCCTCCAACGCCGCCTTGCGAGCACGGTCATGCTCGCCCAGCCATCCGTAGGACGAGGCGTCGTAGGAGACGATCCGAACGCCGTCGACGGCGAACAGCCCTGTGCCGTGGAGGGGAATGGCCTCCCGATACTGGTGTGCTTTCGCGGTCGCTGCGGCGAACTCGTCCTGATTGTGGAGTTTGGCGTGTACGCGCGCAATCTGGGACGTCAGGCGAATCGCGACGTCGCTCCTGGGCGGCGCTGCGCTCAGGCCGCGTGTGGCAGCTGCGAGGGCGTCGATTGGCCGGTTGTCGTACAGGGCGTCGGTGCAGCGTACGTCTTCCGCCCACGCACCGACTTCCAGGGTGCCGGCTTGTTTTCCCTGTTCCCACGCGTCATCGCAGTAGGCAGCGACCGCTTCGGTCTGTCCGCGATCGTGGGCGATCCAGGCCAGGATGACGCTGAGCATTCCCGCGTGTCTGGCCAGTTCGCGGCCTTCCTTGATGGTGTGTCGGCGTTCGTGTTGTAAGACGAAGGCGTGATGGCGGTCGGCGGACGCCTTGCGCCGGAGCTCCTCGGGCGGTTGCACCGAGTAGAGAGACCCGAGCTGGTGGACTGCTACTTCCAGATCGGCGATGTCGTCCGGACCCAGGTCGGTGGCGGTCGCGTGCTGTGTATAGCCCCGCGCCGTGTCGACGGCGGTGGTGAGGGAGGTGAGTGCTGTGGCGCCGAGGATCGTCAGGGCGGTGCGTCGCTTCGTAGGATCACCTTCTTGACCGGGCGCCCCCAGAGGTGGCGGCGGTGGGTGCTCGACGTGGCATGAGCAGCTGTCCAGTCCAATGTCAGCTGGACTCAGGGGTTTTGCAAGGCCCAGCCGTCGGGTTAGCAACCTCGCCAGGTAGTGCGGTATGGGGTGCGGGGGCTGCTCACCGTCGTTGATCCAGTGAGAGACCCGGGTGCGATGTGGGCGTTCCACATCTGAACAGCCGTCGGCTTCGGCCTCTTGAACGACACCGTCTGCTATCTCCTGGTGCCTCATCCGTGTGCTTTGGACCAGGTTCTTTAAGCGGACGTTGGGCTCTGACTCCTGGTTCCGTGTGCGTCTGCGCGATTCGGTCACGTCGTTCCCTGCCGATGCGGTGAGGCGGATGAGAGGCAACTTACTCCGCGCAGTCGCGGCCGTCCGGCGTAGCGGACATTCGCTACATGCCGCTTCCTGCGGTGCGCGATCCCGCTACAAGCCGCTACAGACCGCTCCGGCCTCCCCACTGGCGGCGCTACGTGAGCGTGCGGTGGGCTCTACGGGTCCGCGCCGATCGGCGCGATACGGGCCACCTCGTGATCGTGACTGCGCTGGCGGCGCGCCCCGGGGTTCCCCTGCAGCTCGACTGAGAAGAGATGGTGATCTCTCGTGAAAGCACCTGGAGGCGTCTTGCCCAGGTTGTCCGTCGAACCGCTCGCGGGCCATATCGGCGCGCGCATCACCGGCGTTGATCTCCGGACGATGGACGAGGAGACGCGTGCGGAGGTCTGGGCGGCGGTGCTGGCCCACAAGGTGGTGTTCTTCCCGGGGCAACAGCTCGACCACGCGGACCACGTGGCCCTCGGACGGCGTTTCGGTGACCTGTCCCGCCGCCCGGCGCCGCACTCCGGTGCGGCCCCGGGCGGGTTCCCGGAGATCCTGACGGTCGACTCCCAGGAGAGAGACCCGCGGTACGGGGTCGACTTCGAGGAGCACTACCGCAGGCGGTGGCTGAGCTACACCGACGGATGGCACACCGACCTGACGCCGGCGCTCAATCCGCCGGCCGCCTCGATCCTGCGTGCCGAGCGGGTCACCTCCTTCGGGGGCGACACGCAGTGGACGGACCTGGAGGCGGCCTACACCCACCTCTCGCCGAGTCTGCGGACGCTGGCCGACTCGCTGCGCGCGGAGCACGCGTTCTTCGCGGGCTGCCAGATGCTGCCGCACGACCCGATGGACGCGGAGGTTCTCGCGCTGGCGCAGAAGCACCCGCTGGTCTCGGAACACCCCGTGGTGCGGGTGCACCCGGAAACCGGGCGCAGGTCCCTGTTCGTGAACCCGGCGTCGACGAACCGGATCATGGGGTTCACCCCGACGCAGAGCCGCGCCCTGCTCCAGTTGTTCTTCGAGCAGATCACACGGCCGGAGTTCACCGTCCGGTGGCGGTGGACTGCCGGTGACGTGGCGTTCTGGGACAACCGTTCGACCGCGCACCTGGGGCCCGGTGATGCGGGGGCGGCGGACGAACCGCGGACGCTCTACCGCGTCACGCTCCTGGGAGATATCCCCGTCGGACCGGACGGCCGGGCGTCCACGCCGATCGCCGGTGACCCCTTCTACGCCCTGCCCGCGCGTGAGACCGGAGCGAACTCATGACGACAGCAACGGACTCGCTGACGGTGTCCCGGGTAGCGGGACACATCGGGGCCGCCGTGAGCGGGGTGGATCTGGCGCAGGATCTGCCGGAGTCGACCATCGCGGAGCTCAGAGCGGCGCTCCTGGAGCACAAGGTGCTGTTCTTCCGCGGCCAGGACGGTCTCGATCACGCCCGGCAGGTGGCCTTCGGCGCCCGGTTCGGGGAACTGACGGGACGTGCCCGGCCGCAGAGCGGCGGCGCTCTCGATGCGTTCCCGCAGATCCTGACGATCTCGCCGCAGATCGACGTCGACGCCTACGGAATCGACTACGAGAAGCACTACCGCTCCCGGCTGCACCACGGCATCGGTGCCTGGCACGGCGACATGACCCACACGGTGAACCCGCCCGCCGGCGCGGTGCTGCGCGCCGACACGGTACCGTCCCGGGGCGGTGACACCCAGTGGACGAACCTGGAGGCCGCCTACCAGGGCCTGCCCGCGGAGCTCCAGCGTTTCCTGGACGGCCTGCGGGCGGAGCACACGTTCTTCGCCGCGTACGACATGAGCCCGTACGACGAGGTCGACAAGCAGGTCCTGGACCGCGTCAACTCCAGCCCGCAGGTGGCCGTTCATCCCGTGGTGCGGGTGCATCCGGAGACGGGACGCAAGGCTCTCTTCGTCAGCCCGGCCCGGGTACGGCGGATCCTCGATCTGTCGCCGGTGGAAAGCCGGCACCTGCTGGAGCTGCTGGTCCGTGAGGTGACCCGGCCCGAGTACACGGTGCGTTTCAGCTGGGAGCCCGGCAGCGTCGCGTTCTGGGACAACCGGTGCACCGCGCACATCGGCGTCGGGGACGTCGACGCGGTCGGTGAACCGCGGGTGATGTACCGGGTCACGCTCCTGGGCGACCGGCCGGCCGGCCCCGACGGATTCGTCTCCACGAAGACCGACGGCCAGGAACAGACCGCCTGCCCGGCCCCGGCCCAGGGCCGCTGACACCAGCGCGGTGTCCATGGCCGGGCGCCGGTGAACGCCGCACAGCGAGCGATCGCCGGCGCCCGGCCCTCTTCCTCCTCTTTCCGATCACCCTTAGATCAGAGGTGAGTTCTCGTGCGCCCGCCTGCCGTGCGGCACCCGTTCGACCCCGGTTCGCTGACCGACGCCGCCCATGCCCCCGCCCTGTATGACCGCTACCCCCAGTACGAGCAGGTCATGGACTGGGTGCAGTCCTTCGTCACCCAGCCGCACGCCGACCTCGGCCGGCCCGGGGCGGTGTGCCCGCGGATGGCTCCGGCGCTCCGGCTCAACCTCGTCCGGCTCGTCGCACTCCGCACGAAGACGGCGTCCGTGGACGAGGCGGGCGAGAAGGGCGGTGCCCTGGCCGCTCTGTACGAGGAGCTCTTCGACGACGCCGAGTCCTTCCGGGCCGGGGCCCTCATGGCTGTCTTCCCCGACCTGCCCGAGGATCAGGCCGACACGTTCATCGACGGGGGCCACGCCCGGCTGCGCATGAACTTCGTCGCCCGCGGGCTGATGATCGGCGAGTTCCACCCGCACAGCACGGTGACCAGCGTCCGCAACCCCGCGCTGCACGTGATGCGCTGCCCGGCACCGATGTTCGCCGTCCGGGCGCTCTCCCGTCACGACCTGATCTTCCTGGACCGGCCCGAGACGCCGCCGGCCGAACGCGGTCAGTACCTCAAGCACCTGCTGCATCACCTCGGTGACCAGCTCACGGACCGCGAGAGGGACCGCATACAGGCGGGATTCGCTGAACTGGAGGGCGCCAAGTGAACTCTCTCGCCAAGATGTTGCGGTCGGCGCCGAACCTCACCGCAGCCCTCGACCGGACATGCCGCCTGCACCCCGACCGGATCGCTGTCCGTGACCGGGGCCACTCCCTGACCTACAGGGAACTGGAGCACCGGGTCACCGCCATCGCCCGCGGACTCGCAGCGGCCGGCCCGGCTCCGACCGGGGCGCTGGTCGCTGTGGCCCTGGAGCCGGGCGCCGACGCGGTCTGCGCTGCGCTCGCGGCCCTCCAGGCCGGGTACGCCTACTTGCCGCTGGATCCGTCCGCGCCCGAGAACTACCTCGCGGGCATCCTCACCGACGCGCGCCCCCATACGGTCATCACCACCCCTTCGAGGGCCGGGGCGCTCGGCGCCGTTGGCGTGGACATCGAGGAACTGGCCGCCCGCGGGCGCTCACTGCCGGACGGTCCGGCCGCCGGCGCCACCGCCCAGTGCGACGATCCGGCGTACGTCATCTTCACCTCCGGTTCCACCGGCCGGCCCAAGGGCGTGGTGCTGCCCCACACTGCGATGCTCCACTCCACCGCCGCGCGTGTGGACGCCTACGGTGTTCCCGGCCGGGTACCGCTCTTGCATTCAGCAGCCGTCGACGTGTACTCCGGGGTCCTGTTCTGGGCTCTGCTGACCGGAGCCACGCTGGTGATCGGCCCCGGCGGCCTGCGCGACGTGCCGGCGACCGTGTCCCTTGTGCGCGAGGAAGAGATCACCGACCTCGTCTACCTCGCCTCGCTGTACCCGGCGTTCCTCGACTACGCCGCCGCAGAACCTCCTGGTGCTCTGCGCCGGGTGATGATCGGCAGCGACCGGTGGAGCGAGGAGGTCATCGACCGTCACGCCCGCGTTCTTCCCGAGGTGTCTCTGCACAACGAGTACGGGCCGAGCGAGACCGCCGTGTGGACGAGCCAGGCATGCGTCTGGAACGGCACCGTGGGGCAACGGGCGCCGCTGACCATCGGGCAGCCGGTGACCGGCACCCGATACAGCCTGCGCACCACCGACGGCGCCGACACCGTCCAGGAGGACGCCGGCCCGGGGGAGCTGTACATCACCGGGGCGCAGCTGGCGATCGGTTACCTGAACGCTCCGGAGCAGACAGCGCGGGCGTTCGTCACGCTCCCGGACGGGACGCGCGCCTACCGTACGGGTGACCTCGCCGAGATCACCGATGCGGGGGACTACGTCTTCGCCGGGCGCGTGGACCGGCAGCTGAAGGTGCAGGGCAACCGGATCGAGCCCGCCCAGGTGGAGGCGGTCCTCATGGGCCACCCTGGCGTCGGCGTCGCCCACCTAGTCGCCCGCGAGGCATCAGGCCCGGGTGCGGTGCTCGTCGCCTACCTCACACCCCGGCCCGGCGGCCCGGCCCCCGACGCCGGCAGCGTGCGGGACCACGCTGCCGTACACCTGCCCCGGTACATGGTCCCGGCGGACGTTGTCGTGCTCGCCGAGCTCCCCCGCAGGCCCAGCGGCAAGATCGACGAGGACGCGCTGCCCGCCCCCGACTTCGGGCAGGACGCCGATCTGGTCCCGCCGGGCGATGCGCTGGAGGAAGCCCTGTCCGCTGCCGCCGGCGAGATCCTCGGCTGCCCGCCGCCCGGAGTGACGCTCCCGCTGACCAGGTACGGGGCGAGTTCGCTGGCACTGATGCAGCTGGGGGCCCGCATCGCCCGCGACCACCACGTGATCGTCCCGGTCAGCCAGCTGTTCGCCACCCCGTCGATCCGGCAGATCGCCGCCGCGGTGCGCGCCGCCAAACCGAGCGACCGGCCGCCGCTCGTGGCCGCCCCGCATCCGGCCCAGGGCACCGTGCTCAGCTGGCAGCAACGGCAGATCTGGTTCCTCAGCAAGCTCGCTCCCTCCTCCCTGGCCTACAACACCCAGTGCTCCCTGCACCTGGAAGGCGAGGTGGACCCTGAAGCGCTGCGGGCGGCCCTCTCCCACGTGGTCGCCCGGCACGAGATTCTGCGCACCACCTTCCACGAGCAGCCCGACGAGCCGGTCCAGAGAGTCCACGCACCGTGGGACGTTGTGCTGGAGACGTGCGACCTGACCGCGCTGCCCGAACCCGAGCGGGACGCCGCACTGAACCGGCACATCACCGCGCACAGCGCACGGGTCTTCGACACCACGCGCCTTCCCTTGGTGCGCTGGTACCTCTACCGGCTCGGTGAGCGGCGCTGGACGCTCTTCCAGGTCGAGCACCACTTCGTCCACGACGGCTGGTCGGCCACCCTGCTGATGGCCGAGATCCGCGACGCCTACGCGGCCCTCGTGCGCAGCCGTGAGCCTGAACTGCCCGCTCTGGAGGTCCAGTACCGCGACTGGGCGCTCTGGCAACGCCACTGGTCCGCCTCCGAGGACTTCGCCGAGCAGCGCCGCTACTGGCAGCACCAGCTTCAGGGCGTCCCTGGCCACGGTGTGACGTTCGCGCCTGACCGTCCCCGCCCGTCGCAGCAGACCTTCAACGGGGCCTGCCTGCGCGCCGACATCCCGGCCGAGACCATTGACGCGCTCGATGCGGTGTGCGCCCAGCACGGTGTCACCCGCTTCGCGGTGTTCCTGTCCGCGTTCGCACTGCTGGTACGCCAGCACACCGCCGACGACGACTTCGTGATCGGCTCGGCGCTCGCGAACCGCCGCCAGGCGGAAACCGCCCCGCTGCTCGGCATGTTCGTCAACGCCCTGCCCCTGCGCCTGCAGGTCACCGCTGCTCAGACGGTCGGGGAAACCATCACCCGCACGATGGAGGTCCTGTTGGGAGCGCAGGATCACCAGGAGTTTCCCCTCATCGAGATCATCAAGGACCTCGGCGTCACGCGCGATCCCTCGCGCAACCCGCTGTTCCAGCTGATGTTCGCCTTCCACGACTCCCCCCGGCCCGACTTCACCGCCCCCGGCATGCGGGGCCGGCTGCACATCGACCACAACGGGTCAGCGAAGAACGATGTCAACGTCGTGTGCGTGCCCCGCCCCCCGGCCCCCGGGGCAGGGCGTACGCACGACGGGGTGAACATCCTGTGGGAGTACAACCGGGACCTGTTCACCGCCGAGACGGCCCGTGAGCTGCTGGAGTCGTTCGGCCGGATCCTGACGTCCCTCGCCGGCCCGGACGCATGGCGCCGGTCGGCGACTGCGCTCGAGTTCCTCGACCCGTGGCAGGCCCACCGGGCAGCCGAACTTGCCGCAGGACCAACCGCAGAGCCCGCGCACACCACCCTGCACGCCGGGGTCGCGGCGCGGACCGCCGCCGACCCGGATGCCGTGGCCGTCGTTCACGGGAAGCGCACCCTCACCTACCGGGCCCTGGACAGCTTGGCCGCGCGGGTCGAGACGCAGCTGGACGCCGTCGGCGTTCGGCCCGGCGCTCGCGTCATGGTGGCGTGCGGGCCGGGGCCCGAACACGTCGCCGCCACGGTGGCCGTGCTGCGACGCGGGGCTGCCGTCGTGTGCGTCGACCCGTACGAGCCAGCCTCCCGCCTGAGCGAAGTAGTGAAGGACGCCTCTCCCGCCGCTGTGGTGTGCTCGAACCGTACGGCCGCCGCCGTGCGCGACGCGGCCGGCGCTCTGCCCCTGCTCGTCTGCGACGCCGCCACCCAGCGGCCGGCCACAGCGGTCCTGCGTCCCGTCCGGATCACGGGCGCGGACACCGCGTATCTCGTCTACACCTCGGGCTCGACCGGGCGGCCGAAAGCGGTCGTCGCCACGCACACCAACGCCGTCACCGCGCTCACCGCGCGCACGATCCACTTCGGCGCCGCCGCGGCCCGGACGCTCATCTCGCTGCCGCTCCAGTTCGACGTCGCGACCTCCATGACGTTCTGGACCCTGTGGAACGGCGGAACGGTCGTCTTCCCCGACAAGGAGGACGTCCGTGACCCGGCCGCCGTCCGCACGCTGATCAAGGACCAGCGCATCACCCACGTCAACTTCGTGGCCTCCTACTACCAGCACCTCCTCCCGTCCCTCCCGTCCGGCTGGTCCAGCAGGCTGCGGGCGGTCGCGATCGGCGGCGAGCCCTGCCCGCCCGGCCTGATCCGCGACCATGCCCACCGCCTGCCCGACGTCACCCTGGACAACGAGTACGGGCCCACCGAGGCCACCGTGTGGTGCGCCGCCGCCCGCGTCCACGACCCCCACCACCCCTCCCCGGACGCGGAGGTCACCATCGGGCGGCCGCTGGCCAACTACTCCCTGCACATCCTCGATACGCAGCTGCTCCCGCGGCCGGTCGGCTCGTGGGGCGAACTGTGCGTGTCGGGGCCCGGCGTCACCGCCGGGTACCTCGACCGGGACGACCTGACACTCAGCCGGTTCGTCACCCCGGACACCGGGCCCCTTGCGGGCGTTGCGGTGTACCGAACCGGTGACGAGGGACGCCTGAGGGCCGACGGCCGCTTCGAGGTGTCCGGCCGCCTGGACGACCAGGTGAAGATCCGCGGCTACCGGATCGAGCTCGGCGAGGTCCGCCACGCCGTGGCCTCCCATCCCGCCGTGACGGCCGCCTACGTGGTGGCCGACCGGCAAGACGATCCGGCCGGACGCCTGATCGCCTACGCGGCCGTACCCGGCGCGCCGCAGCAAGTGGCCGAGGAGGTACGCGCATGGGCCGCGCGGAGGCTGCCCGCGTACATGGTGCCGGTCGTGGTCGTCGTGGACGCTCTGCCCCTGACGGCGACAGGCAAGGTCGACCGCCGGGCGCTGCCCGCCCCCCGGCCATCGGAGCGACCGGAACGAGAAGAGGACGAGGGCCGGCTGACGCCGGTGCAGGCCACTGTCATCGGGGTCTGGCAGGACCTGCTGCCGGTGGAGCGCGTCGGGCTGGACGAGGAATGGTTCGCTCTCGGAGGTGACTCGCTGACCTCGATCCGGGCCGCCGCCCGGCTGCGCGAGGAGGGCCTGCCCGTGGAGGTCTCCCAGATCCTGCAGACCGGAACCGTCCGGGCCCTCGCCGCGCTGCTCGACAACCAGCCGACCGGTGACACAACGGCTGCACGGCGGCGCCCGGCCGGCACGACGGTGGATCTGAGGCCGATCCAGGCGTGGTTCTTCGCACAGAACTTCGCCCAGCCGCATCACTTCAACCAGGCCCGCCTGTTCCACATCTCTCCCACCCACGCAGGACGGGCGCTGCGCACGGCGCTCCAGGCTGTCGTCGCCCGCCACGACGCATTCCGTACCCGCTTCGTCCCAGCAGGAGACGGGTGGGCCGGACGTCTGGACGAGGACGCCGTCGTGCACCTGGCCGAGCACACCGTCACCCCCGAGCAGGAGGGGCCGGATCCTCAGCTCCTCAACGCCCTGCACGAGGGGCTACAGATCGGGGGCGGGAAGCTGTGGGCGGCCGCGGTGTTCACCGACCCGGTCGGCGGACGGCACTGGCTGTTCCTGGTCCTGCATCACCTACTCGTCGACGCCGTCTCCTGGGACATCCTTGGCCGTGACCTGACCCGGGCCCTGGAGAATCCCGGCACGGTCCTGCCGCCCGCGCCCGGCATCAGCGGCCCTGAACCCCAGGCCCTCCCGGGCGGGGCGGAAGAGGCGTACTGGCTGCGCCTGGCCCAGGCATCGAAGCCCGTCCTGCGCACGGCCGGGGCCGACAGGGCGCCGTACGGCAAGCTCGACCACCTCGACATCCGTCTCTCGGAGCACGCCACCGCCCATCTGGACGATCTCTCCCGGCGCGGCCGGGCGAGCATCACGGCGGTGCTGCTGGCCGCCTTGCACCGCGCACTGAAGCCGCTGACCGGCAACTCCGCCCCGCTGTACACCTACCTCGAAGGGCACGGCCGGGACGGCCTGGAGGGCGCTGACCAGATCGTGGGCTGGTGCACCAGTCTCTACCCGGTGCTCCTGAGCGCCGAGCACGGCCAAGATCTGCTCGCTGCGGCGGACGGGTTCCGCCGGCAGCTCGCCGACGTGCCGCGCGGCGGCGCGGGATTCGCCGCCGCCCACTACCTCGCCCCCTTCTCCAACCTCGGCACCCGCCTGGCCGGGGCGGCCATGCCCGAGATCACGTTCAACTACCTCGGCCTGCACGGCGGTCGCCGTGACGATGCCCGGCCCGCACCGGTGCGGGTGGACCACGGCCCGACCGGCAACCCCATCGGCACGGCGAACATTCTGCCCACCGCCCTGCACATCACCTCAGCTGTGGACGGCCCGGCCATGCGCCTGACGTTCGCCATCGACACCGGGCGCTTCGAGCCCGGCGCCATCGAGGCCGCCGCCACCCGCATGGTCGACGACCTCGAACGCACAGCCCGCCTCGAACCCCTGAGCCCCGCCCCGTCCCGGTCCGGCGCGCGAAGGCGGCCGCACTTCCTCGTCCATCCGGTGGACGGGCAAGTCCACTGGTACAGCCCGCTCGCCGACGCGCTCGGCACCGGCTGGGACTGCTACGGGCTGCGCGCGGATCTTTCGCAGGACCAGGTCGCGGATATCCCTTCCCTGGCCTCCCGCTACGTGGAGCGCATCCAGCAGGTTCAGAAATCTGGCCCCTTCACCCTGACCGGCTGGTCGTTCGGCGCGCCCATCGCCTTCGAAATGGCCCGCCGCCTGGAGGACATGGGCGAGCACGTGGACCTGCTACTCCTCGACCCGCCCCCGCTGCACACCACCGGCATCCAGGCGCTCGCCGCGCAAGTGGCCGTACTGCTCCCGGACCGCTCCCCGGCTCAGATCGCCCGCGTGGTGAGCGACGCGGCCACCGCCGGAGGCCGGGACGCTTTCGCCGTGGTCGCCGCCGAGCTCCACATCCCTGACTCCGAGACCTTCGTCCGGGAACGGCTCGCGCTCCTGATGCTCCACCAGCAGGCCCTCGCCCGCTGGCGGCCGACCGGCGGGGTGCGTCACTTGCACCTCGTGCAGCCGTCAACGACCACAGACCAGGATCCAGGCGCGTGGCTGTCCCGCGGCCGGACGACGACACGACGCACCATCGTGCCCGGAGACCACCACTCGATCCTGAGCGCAGGCGCCGACCGCCTCGCTGAGCTCTACCCCCGCCCACCCAAGGAGCAGCGATGACAGTGGTCTTCTCCGGTTGCGGGATCGCCGGCGCCATGCACTTCGGCGACACCAGCACCCCGGGCAACCGCCCGGCCACGGCCGCGGTGAACCGCATGACCGCGGCGCTCGCCCACCGCGGGCCCAGCGGAGAAGGGGTGTGGCAGCAGCCCGGCGTCGTGCTCGGCCACCGGCGCCTCGCCGTCACCGGAATCGGCTCGGCCGGGGACCAGCCGATGACCCGCGACCACCTGACCATCGTCTACAACGGCGAGACCTACAACGCCCCCGCGTTGCGCGCCGAGCTCTCCGCGCACTTCACCTTCACCTCGCGAACCGATACCGAGGTCGTGCTGCGCGCCTGGCAGTACTGGGGCGCGAACGCCGTGGAACAGCTGGAGGGCATGTTCGCTTTCGCCCTCTGGGACGCCCGCACCCGGCAGTTGTCCCTCGTACGGGACCGGATCGGCATCAAGCCGCTCTACTACCACCGCGGGCCGGACTTCCTCGTTTTCGCCTCGGAGATCGAAGCCCTGCTGGCCTCGGGACATGTCCCGCGCCGCCCGGACCACGACGTTCTGGCCCGTCAGCTGCTCTGCTCCTCCACCCTCCAGATCGACCAGTCCGCAACACCCGTCGAGCAGGTTCGGGCTCTTACGCCGGCGACGACGCTGACCCTGTCCCCCGACGGCCAGCAGGACGAGCGGACCTACTGGCGGCTTCCCGACACGCCGGCCGAGCACCGCCCCGTCTCCGCCGCCGAGCGGGCCCGTGAACTCGCTGACCTCCTTGGCGACAGCGTGGACAGCATGCTCATGGGCGACGTCCCCGTCGCGGCGTTCCTCAGCGGCGGCCTGGACTCCTCCGCCATCAGCGCACTCGCATGCCGCACACGCCCCCTGCCGTGCGTGACCACCGCCTACGGCGACGACACCGGCCCCTCCGAAGAAGGCAACGAGGACCTGGCCTACAGTCGCTTGGTCGCCCGGCACCTCGCCGGCAGGGTGCGCCACCACGTGAGCGTCCAGCCCCATGGCCTGGGCCTGGAGGACCTGGACGCGGTCTGCGATCTGGCGGCGGTGGGTGACGACCCCCGGCACGTCGCCATCCTCGGCAACTACCGGGCCGTACGCGACCTCGGCCTGCGGGTCGTCCTCAACGGGCAGGGAGCCGACGAGATCATGGGCGGCTACATCGCCCGGCCGGGCTTCATCCGGCACATCCTCGACGTCCGCAGTCCCAACCCCTCAACCGTGCGCTCGCTGCCCGCCTCCCGGCAGGTGCCGGGCCTCGCGCGCCAGCTGCTCGCCCTCCAGCCCCAGGCCCACGCCGAAGTCCTTTCCTACTACCGCGATGTCCTCACCGGTCCCCCGCTGGAGCGCGTCCACCGGCTGCTGGTCCACACCCAACTCACCCGGGTGGTCCAGTTCGAGGACTTCCTCGCCATGCGGATGGGCGTCGAGGCCCGCTTCCCCTTCCTCGCCCACCAGCTGGTCGCCTGGGCCTTCCAGCAGCCCTTCGACAGTCACGTCAACCCCACCGCCCAGCAAGGCAAAACGCTCCTGACCGCGGCCATGCGCGGGACGCTGCCCTCCGAGCTCCTGCACCGGCCCAAGGCCGTCTTCCCGTTCCCGGACATGCGCACCGTCCATGCCTCGCTGGCCGCTCTCGTCACCGAACACTACGACGATCTCCTCAACGACCCACTGGTCAGCACCCTGTTCGACATCCCCGCCGACCCAGGCACCGTCGGCCCCCAGACGCTGTGGCCGCTGCTCGCGCTCTGGCGCTGGCACCACAAACTCCGCACCACCGCCCGCACCGCGGCAGCCGTCTGACAGTGAGCATTCGGGGGCACCAAGGGTTTCTTCGAGCGGGTCCGCAGCCGACCTGCTGCTGACCGCACATCCGGCGCCGGACGCGATCTGCCCCGGACACGGCGGGCCGCTCTCGTCCGTCAGGCTGCGAAACACGCGCGCCGTTCACGAGACCTCACTACAGGTTCAGACATAGCGGTCCTCAGCATCAAACCGGGAGAGAAATGTCTACACCTTCAAAAACTGTCAATCTTGTGTACCGGCCCGACGACTTCCTTCCCGGCTTCGCGGACAGGGTGCTCAAAAGGGAGAGCCCGGCGCTCGCCGGCGCCGCCGAGCGCGCCGGCTTCGCCGTGCGCTTCATCCCCGTGGATGAGCTGATTCCGGCGTCGGCCGACCGCCCCAGACTCTGGTATCAAGGCCAGGACCTGCTGAGCACACGGCAGTGCTTCCAGGTGGACGACTTCAGCTGGGATCCCCAGACGTCGCATTTCCTCAAGGCGATATACCGCACAGTCCAGGAGAGCGACTCCCTGCTGCTGAACCGCTCCATGGACGGACCCGATTACCTGGCGACGGACAAGCTTGCTATCGCCCAGCGCGCCGCAACGCTCGGAATTCCCACCCCGGCGAGCCTCGCTGTTCCCTTTGGTCGCCACGCACGGTCTGTGCTGCCCCTCGTCGAAGCACATCTCGGACAGGGGCCCTACATCCTCAAGCCCAGAGAAATGGGGATGGGATTCGCCGTGCAGAAGATCGAAACCTTTCAGCAGCTCTCCTCCGCGATCGACATGGTCGCCCAGGCCGGGATCGGATACCTCGTACAGCCCTATCTCCCGCACTCCGCCGATGTCCGTGTCTATGTGACGGAGGGCACGATCATCGCGGCGCTGCACCGGACCGCCGGGAAGGGTGCCTATATGACGAATGTCAGCCAGGGAGGCGTCAGCAGTGCCCTGCCGGGCTGGAAGGATGTCGAGGAGCAGTGCCTCACAGTAGCGAGGAATCTGCGGGCTTCATGCCTGTCCGTCGACTGGCTGTTGACCGATTCAGGGCCCGTGCTTGACGAATGGAGCACTGGCTTCGGAAGCTTCCCCAGCCGGGAGCCCAAGGTCGGGGACGCGTTCTTCTCCTGGATCCTCAGCAAGCTGAGCTGACCCAGCGAGGTCAGGGAGAACCGGCCGCCGCTCCGCTCCGGCCGGCGGCCGATCTCCCCTCCGTCATTCGCCGGAGTCGACGGCCCGCTCCCTCAGCCGTACCTCGGCGGTGTTCTGCTCGTAGGACCGCTCCGAGACCTGCACCATCACTGCGGTGTCATGGAAATCCCGGAGCGTTGTGGTGCCGCAGCTGATCAGGGTGGCCGTTACCTTCGCACGGGTCAGTGCCACGTTCTCGTGCAGGCTGCCGGCGTAGGGCACGAGGCCGTCGACGCCCTCCTCGAACGCGATCGAATCTCCCTGGCCGTAGCGGGCGGCGTTCTGCGCCCGCCGTGATCCTTCGCCCCAGTACTCCTTGAAGTACTGGCCCTCGACCCGGACCTTGCGGGAGGGGGACTCGTCGAAGCGGGCGAAGTAGCGGCCCAGCATGACGAAGTCGGTTCCGAGAGCGAAAGCGATCGCCATGTGGTAATCGCTGAGCAGTCCGCCGTCGCAGCAGATGGGGATGTAGGTCCCGGTCTCTTTCGCGTAGGCGTCGCGGGCCTCGACGACGTCGATCAGCGCAGATGCCTGTCCACGGCCGATGCCCTTCTGGTCGCGTGTGATGCAGATCGATCCGCCGCCGATGCCTACCTTCACGAAGTCAGCTCCGGCCTCGGCCAGATACCGGAAGGCGCGTCCGTCGACGACGTTCCCGGCGCCGACGAACACCTGGTCCCCGTACGCCGCGCGGACGTAGTCGAGAGCCTTCTTCTGGTAGACGGAATAGCCGTCTGAGGAGTCGAGACACAGAACGTCCGCCCCGGCCTCGACCAGGGCCGGAACACGTTCCTCGTAGTCCCGGGAGTTGATGCCGGCCCCAACCCGGAACCTCTTCTGGTCGTCGACGGACGCGTGGTGGAAAGCCTTGTGCTCCTGGTAGTCCCGCATCAGGACGAGGGAGACCAGACGGTCGCCGTCCACGATCGGCAGCGCTTCGAGCCGGTGCTTCCAGATCAGCTCATTGGCCTCGGACAGACCGATCGAGGAGGGAGCCGTCGTGAGCGTGTCGAGACTCCTCATACGGGCGGTGACAGGTTCCCCCTGCCCGTGGCGCTGCACATGGAAATCGCTGGGTCCGATGAGCCCAAGGAACACGCCGTCAGCCGCTCCGTTGTCCGTCACCACCGCGACGTCCTGGTCCACCTCGGCCAGGAGCTGGGCGACCTCGCCCAGCGTCGCGGTCGGCTTGACGGTGGCCTCGCTGGTGCGGAAGCCCGCCTTGTGGCGCTTCACCGCACGTACGTCGTCCGCCTGGGAGGCGATGGGCTGGTTCTGATGCACGAAGGCGAGGCCGCCGGCCTGCGCGAGGGCTACCGCCAGCTTCGGCGAGGAGACCGCCCCCATGATCGCGCTGACCATCGGGGTAGCGATCCGCAGCGGCGAGGGCTCACCGACTTTGTGGCGGACCACCGGCGCACTGAGATCCACGTTCTCCGGTGTGCAGGCTTCGGTGGTCAGACCTGGCAGGAGAAGGAATTCGTTGAGGGTACGCGAGGTCTCATTAAGAATCGTTGACACATGATCTCCTGAAGGGAACCTGCCATTCAGTGCGCCGGCAGACTCTGGTGGGCACAGAAACTACGGCCGCCCGCTGTGCGCTGCGCGGAAGAAGACGCCCCGGATGGGGAGCGCGCACGAGAAAGCCTGGTACAGCAGGAAAGCAGGGGCTCCATGAGAAGCGACGCTCCGCGTTCCATGCGTGCTGTACAGGCGCTGACTTCCATTACGCCATACGAGATGCTACCGCACCGACCGTGTTCGCACGGTCACCCCTACGAACCGGCCAACACGCTTCGGCCAAGATCCCGAGGAAGAATAAGAGGGAAGGTCACAGCCAGCGGAGAGAGGCGGAATGGCGCGCGTCGTTGTCATCGGAGGCAGCATCAGCGGGCTCGCCTCCGCCTTGTTCCTGGCCCGCCGAGGACAGCACGTCACCGTGCTCGAACGCGATGGCCACCACCTGAGCAAGAATCTGGAGAACGACTTCCTGACCTGGCACCGCCCCCGGGTTCCCCAGGCGGTACAGCCCCACGGCCTGCTTGGGCCCGTCCGGGACGTCCTGCTGAGCGAGGCCCCCGACGTGTACGCCGCCATGCTCGCCCTTGGCGCCCGGGAGCGGCACGCATTCGACGTCCTCGCCGAACATCCCCCGTACCGTCCGGGCGATGACCGCCTCGTCACCGTCCAAACAAGGCGGCTCGTTCTGGAGGTCGCACTGAGACGTGCGCTGGGCAGCGAGATCACCGCACGTCTGCTGGTCGGTCACACAGCCACGGGGCTCGCGATCGACCCCTCTCGCAGCATTCCGCATGTCACCGGCGTTTACTCGCAAGGGTGTCTCCACCCGGCGGACCTGGTCCTGGACTGCGCCGGCCAGCGGTCTCCCCTGCGCGGCTGGCTGGCCGCCGCTGGTTGCCGAGCCCCACTGGCAGAGGTCAGCCCAACGGGCATCGCCTACTACTGCCGCTGGTACCGGACGGCTCCTGGAACACCCGAGCCACCGCGCTCTGTCAGGACCGGATCGGCCTCCCCGTTCGCCATCGGCGGCGTCTTCCCCTCCGACAACGACACTTTCGCCCTCTCCTTCATGCTGTCCTCCACAGACCCGACCAGAGGCGCCCTCGGCGACCCGCACACTTTCGAAGCTGCGGCCCGCACATTTCCCGCAATGCATGCCTGGCTCACCGGCGGGCCTACGCCGTTCACCCCCGTCCTCGCCATGGGCGGGCTGAACAACAGGTGGACGCCATTGGCCGACGACACCGGCCCCGTCGTCACGGGGGTCCTCAGCGTGGGCGACGCTCTGGTACACACCAACCCGACGCTCGGCCAAGGAACCGCCCTGGCACTGCGTACCGCCCAGTGGGTAGCCCAGCAAGCAATCGAGGGCGAAACCTCCTACGACGTCGCCCGCCACCATCACCGATGGGCACTGCGAGAACTCCGCCCTTGGTACGACACGCAGATCGCAGCAGACCGCGCCTCAGAGGCGCGCCTCCAGTGCGGGATCTCAGGAACAGCTCTCCCTCCGACCCCGTACGAGCGAGCTGCCGTCGATGCCTGCGCCCTCGAAGAGCCCGAGATCATGCGGGCTCGGGCACGCGTTCGACACCTCATGGCTCACGCCGACGAAGCGTATGCAGAACCTGGCATCCGCGCGACGCTTGATCGCTGGCTCAGTTCTCACCCACGTCCTGACGACGTCTTCGATGGCCCCGCACGCGCCACATGGCAGTCCCTCATGTGAAATCTCCACGACCACCGTGGCGCTCGTTCCCGGGGCTTACACGGTCGAGATCAGTGTCAACGGCCGCCGATCGGGGGCGCTGATCGAACCCATCGCCCGTACGCCCGTCGGGGTGGTCAGTCTCGCGCCTGCTAGTTCGCCGCCGGCCCCCTCGACGCGCTCGCGATCGGTCCGTTTCCTCGCTCGCAAGGACGGTGTCCACCTGACCGAGCTCGGCGACACCGTCCTGCTCCAGCAGACCGAGCGTCTCCTTGCCGAGCACCGCATCGTCGAAAAGCTCCTGGACTACCCGCTCCTGGAGCGCAACGCCGCGCTGACCGCGTACGGGCCGATGTTCGCCCGATACCGGCCAGTTGGCGCCTGAGAACCCCGGGGCGTCCGGCGCTGGTCGGCCACCGCTGGACGCCCAGGCTCATCACCTTCGCCCGCTCCATGATCTTGAGGGAGCTGACCCGTGCCCCTGGGCTTCGGCCGCCGAGCCGCCGTTGCCCGCGACCAGCCGCCGCCCGCCCGTCCGCGGGCAGCCACTCAGGGGGTGCGGACCCAGGTCTGGGGCCGGGCCGTGTCGAGCAGGGGTAACGCGCCGGTGAGCGCCGCTATGTGCGCGCGGCCTGCACCGCTTTCGGGAAGGCGCGGGAGATGCGCTCCCGGTCAGAGGCTGAAGCTCGGTGGGGTCGCAGGGCTGCCCAGCAGTTGGGTGAGGTGCTTGGCTGCTGCAATCACCGTGCGATCGGCCAGGTGTGGACCGATGATCTGGACAGATAGCGGCAGGCCGCTCTCGGTCGTGCCGGCGGGGAGGACCACGGAGGGAAGGCCGACGGGGCTCGAAAGGTTGAGCCAGCTCGTCTGCTCGAAGTAGCCGCGGGGCTGGCCGTCAACCCGTATCTCGCGCTGCGGGGCGGGGACGCTCGTCTGGTCATCGACGGCCGCGGTCGGCGTGGCCGGGGTGATGAGGATGTCGTGCTCGTCGAAGTACGCCGCCCACGCGGCCCGGTACTGCTGGCGCTTCTCGTCGCTCACGAGCCACTCGTGATGCCGCATGGTCCGGGAGCGGAGATAAAGAGCGGAGGGGTTGTCGGCGGGGACCTTGTCCGCGGCCGCGACGTCGGCGGCGAACGCCTCCTCGGACGCCGTGGCCGAGGCCGTCGCGTACATCAGCCGTGTGAAGAGCAGGTCGCTGGCCTTGAAGTCGACGGGGCGGGTGGTGTCGTCGATGTGGGCGCCGGTCTTGCGCACGAGCTGGGCGATCCGGTCCATGAGGGCACGGGTATCGGCGTCGACGCGGCAGTAGGCGTCATCGGACCAGATACCGACTCGGTACTGGCTGATCTGCTTCTTGGCGGGTGCCGGCAGGTCGATCTTCCAGCCAGCACGGTCTGCCGGAGCCGGCTGGGCGAGGACGTCCAGGAGGAGGTCCAGATCGTCGGCTGTGCGGGCGATCGGTCCGAGGGTGATCATGTCGCTGCTGGTGGCCCAGCCCGGCAGGCGCGGGATGTGGCCGCGCGTCGGCACGATCGGACTGGCACCCCGGGAGGTGCGCAGGGCGAAGACACCGCAGTACGCGGCTGGCAGACGCAACGAACCTGCGAGATCGGAGCCCACTTCGAGAGGGGAGAAACCTGCGGCGACGGAGACAGCGGGGCCACCGGAGGAGCCGCCCGCGGTCTTCGACGCGTCGTACGGGTTCTTCGTCTTCCCGAAGATGGGGTTGCTCGTCTGGAGGTCCGCACACATCGTGGGCACGTTGGTCTTGCCGAGGATGACGGCGCCGGCCGCGCGCAGAAGCGCGACGGCGTCGGCGTCCTGGTCGGGGACATGGTCCTTGAGGTCGGGGGAGCCGCAGGTGGTGCGCATTCCTGCAACTTCCAAGGCGTCCTTCAGGGTCATCGGCAGACCGTGCAGGGGGCCGATGGGCTCGCCGGTCTCGGCGAGGTGCCGGTCGGCCCGGTCGGCCGCCGCACGAGCGCCTCCGGTATCGATAGTGACCACGGCGTTCAGCGCCGGGTTCGCCGTCGCGATGTGCTGCAGGTACTGCTCCACGAGGTCGCGGCTGCTGATCGTGCCCTGGCGCAACGCGGAGATCTGGTCACGTGCGGGCGCCAGGTGAAGGGCCTCGACCCGCTTCTGGGCGCCGGCCCGGCCGACGCGGGAGCGGGCCATGGAGGGCGTGGTCATCGCAGCCGCAGCGGCAATGGCCGTAGAGGCGATGAGAAGAGTTCGGCGGAGGATCACGAACGGGCTCCTGATGCGGTGCTGGAAGAGTCGGAAGCGGCGGGAATCGCCAGCCGGGGCGGGGTGAAGAACAGGGCGACGCGCTGGAGATGCCGCAGCTCGTCCTCCGTGGTGGGGAGGGACAGCTCGGCGTCGGCGTAGGCAGCCGGGGCGTCCACGGGATCATTCGCATGGTGGCGGATGAGAGCGGCACGGATCTGATCGGCAGTGACCGCCGCGGCGAAGCGTGCGTCGTTGAGCGACTCCGTGCCACGCCTGTACTCGGACTCGGCGCGTACGGCCGGGTCGACGTAGCGCCGCAGAACCTTCTGGCCCTGGCGGATCTCCGTGCGTCGGCGCAGCAGAGGAAACTCGGCACTGCGGCCGCGCAGGATGACGGCCCGTTGGGAGGCCGGACGGCGAAGGGTGATGCCGGGTTCCGCCTGGTCCAGCGCCGCCCACAGGTGGTGCAGGCGCCGGTAGCGGATGTGCGCGGTTGTCCATTCGCGGGCACTGGCGGTCCGGCGGGCCAGGGTGGGAAGGAAGTACCCGATCTGCGTGAGGGTGGCGCCGATGTCGCCGCAGGCCCACGCGAACGCGTTGAGGTGTTCGACGGAGAACCCGACCTCGGCCCCGATGACGGCGCCGATGCGGATGCTGCTGTACCCGAGGGTGATGACCGCACCGATGGTGATCAGGCGCAGACCGATGGCGATGGACTGGTTCGTCGCGCTCTTGGCGTACTTCCAGCACGATCGCGCGAGGTAGATCTCGGCGACGGTGTACGTGCCGAAATACAACAAGACGTACGCCTGGTAGTAGGGGTCGTGCGAGTAGTACGTGGCGAAGTCTGATGGCCGTGTCGTCGCTGGTGTGAGCAGGGCGAACAGTGCGGCCATGCCGGCGATGACCACAGCGGCTCCCATGAGGAGGTGCCGGGTGCGGCGAGCGGCTTCAGCTGGTGGTTTCGACCAGTAAGCAAGGACGGTCGCCTGGAGGGCGAAAACCAGGATCACGCAGCCCTGGGCGAGCGGAACGCTGATGTTGGTGATGCCGAAGGTGTCGTCGATCAGCAGCCATACCCAGGTGATGGAGACGGCGTAGCTGAGGGCGCTGAAGCCGTAGGTGAAGGCCAGGGCGACCAGCGCGTGGTCACGGCGGCTCTTGCCCAGGTCACGGAGCAGGAAGAGGAACCCTATGCCGGCGATCGCGAGGCACAAGGGGTGAAGTATGTCTTTCACAGGCCCTACTAGGTCAACGCAGCAGCGTGCGGGCTATGGGGTCAGACTCCTGGGAACTGCGGCGTACAGCCGCGGCGCGAGACGCGCTCACATGCTCCTGGAGGAGGGTGCCGAACATCTCGGCTTCGAACTCGTCAGGTTCGGTAAAGCGGCTCCGGTTCCGGCCGAGGACGAGCTGGGCGGTGGAGGGTTCGATCGTGGTGATCAGGCTGCGGAGGTTCTTGACCTTGATCGACTGCTTCTTGTTCCGGTGCAGCAGCATGTGAGCGAACTCGTGCCCAGCGACGATCTCGGTGTACGCGGGACTGACGCCGTCGTCGAAGAACAGGACATCGGTCTCTTCCAAGGCCATCCACACTCCGCACGGCGCGGCTGGATCCAGGGCCTCGGGATCGGAGAGGTCCGGCACGAAGGGCACGAGCTGGATCTCGCGGCTCATCCGCTCCTCCATGAACGGCACCAGGTCCAGGACGTTGTCGACTGGAGGAAGGTCCAGCTCTTCGATGAATGCGCGGGTGCGGCGCTCGACCTCGTCGGCCTCGTCGACGGGCTTGCGCTCACGACGGCTGTGCCACATGCGAGATCCTCTCAGGTGCCGTCTCAGGGGCCGCAGGAGGTCGAGCGTAATCGCTGGTCACGA
Organism: Streptomyces sp. NPDC051662; assembly: GCF_040681655.1. Lineage (NCBI taxonomy): Bacteria > Bacillati > Actinomycetota > Actinomycetes > Kitasatosporales > Streptomycetaceae > Streptomyces > Streptomyces sp. NPDC051662. The sequence goes on along the minus strand of NZ_JBFAZD010000010.1, from coordinate 101,795 downwards.
AAGGTCCTCGTCCGGGGCGGCGGGAAGACCCTCCTGTTTCCGCTCCAGATCGATCTGATTCAGGACCTTCGCCAGGCTCTTCGCGGAAAGGCCGACCGAACGAAGTGCGATCTGTTTCACACCGGCCTGGCTCAGCGTTCTGAGTAGTTCGAACTCTTCTGTGACCTTCTGCGTCACTTCGTCCTCGACGAAGAAGCCACCCGCCACGCCGAAGAATCTGGCGAAGAGAGGGACGAGGGGGACCGTCGGGTTCCTCTGCCCCTTCCGCAGCAGGCCGATGTAGGCACTGGTGATGCTGTCGTCGCCGTACGACGAGATCGTCCGGGCCACATGGGCGTTGCTGAACTCATCGGCGCCGGGGGCTCGGACCCGGTCGAACAGGTAGTTGAGCCGGTCGGCAAACGGCGCACCTGGGCCGGGGGTGGGAACGATGCGAGGTGGTTCCGGCGTTCCACCGTCCGGTCTCTCGTCTGCTTGGGCCACGATGTCCGTCCTGCTCCTGTCGATACGCCAAAACTATAGTTGACGGTGCGGTGAGTGAAAAGTTAGGTTGCACTCGCAAGTACGCCGGTAAGCGGCATGTCGGCCGTAAGCCCGTGAAGGAGCAACAGGGGGTGCATCCGTGAAGAGCACATCGTCGGCCGTGCGGGACCCGCTGGTCCAAGCGCCGGTGGATGGATGGCACCGCCACCTTCTGACCCTCCGTGGCTGCCGGGGGGACATCCCGGGCGGCCTCTACGGATCGGTCACTGAAAGTACACGACGATCCGGAGCCAGTGACGCGCGCCATAAGGCGACTGCGTCCGCTGTGCACCGTTCGCCGGGGCAGGGCCGACGTCCGGCGACACCGGGGATCCCAAGCTCTTGCTGGTCGGGATTCGCTGGCGTCGCCGAGGAGGTCCATGGCGGAGGCATGCATGGATTCCTCTTTCGAAGATTCGGGAGCGTCGACGGCGGCAACAGGTTAGGTGGGCCCTGTGACACCTTATGACCTGGGAAGACTGTCGTTACACGTCTGATTTCCGCCCGTTGATCATGGCCAGTCCGGTGAGTTCCTGGACGGATCCTCAGGGACGCCGCGAAAGCGCCCGAGGGACTCGATGTTTCCCGCGAAGCGGGATTCTCCCTTGTAGTTGGGTGATAGAGGCGGACATAGTGAGATCCGCCCCGCGACCGATGTGATCATGTCGCTTCGCACGGTGGCGTGCGCCCCTCCCTGCCCAGTCTGCGATACGGAGGGTAACGAACCGGGCGGTATACGGGTGAGTAGCCGACTCGCGTACAAATAGAACGTGTTCTGGGTTGATCGCGGCTGGGCCCTGGGGGCTATGCAGGGTGGGGGAGGAGGACGGATGAAGAGGTGGGTTCCACGGCTGAGATCAGCAGGGACGGCGGCGACACCGCGCGTACGCGTCAGGCAACGGTGCCGCGCACTTCGTACGGAGACCCAGGGCATCGTCGACTCGATATCCATCCAGACTCCGGGTGTCGAAGAGGCCCGCAGCTGCAGCGTCCACCCGATGCTCTTCCCCGGCCTGATCGGGGACGGCGAGATGGCCGATCCTGATGGGCGGACTGCCGACTGTTGGCGCTTGCACCTCCTAGCCGCTGGGCACTGGCGGTCCGAGCCGTTGGCCGTCGGTGACCCTCCGGTAGGCGCCGGGGCGGGGAACGGGCCGCGGACATCCGGTGCACTTCGAGGGAGCAACTATGCGTTGGCGCGGTGACCCTGCACGACGCGCTCTCATGAAGGAGTGCGAGAGGCTGCTCGCCGACCTGCCCGTCCCAGTTCCCTTCAGCGTCGAGGCGCTGGTGCGCAATATGGAACGCGTATCGAGCCGCCAGATTCGCCTGTTGCCGCTGGATGATCCGGACGGGGGGCTGGGTTCGGCCTGCGGTCTTCGGCTCAAAACGCCGGAGTCCACGATCGTGCTCTACCGGCGGCGGTCGAATCGCCCACGGACCGAACACATCATCCTCCATGAGCTCGCGCACGAGTGGCTGGACCACGGAACCACGCTGACGCCCGCCGAGATCGATCGATACGTGCCCGAGCGGATTCGTCAGGAAGTGCTGCGGCGCTTCCCCTCAACCCTGGTCCAGGGCCGAGTCAACTTCGACAGCCCTGAGGAAAAGCAGGCTGAGCTGTCAGCATCCCTGATCAAACGGCTGGCCCGCCGTCAGCCGATCGCGGGAGACGACATGGTCAGCCTCCTGGAGTCGTCTCTATCCCACCCCGTTGCCCCACCACGGCGCGGCCCTAACCGCGGATGACGAGCGGTCACCAAGGCGGGGCTACGGCTCCGCCCCCTGTCACCGCCCACGCCTGCCAACTGCCAACCACGGGTGCATCAACCGTCACCCCCAGGGGACTACGTGCTCGAGTTCTTTCAATACCTCACCGCGACAGTGATGACCGTCATAGCCGTTTGGCGATTCCCCGCCGTCAGGTACGCCGACGCACACCGCCGAGCACTCTGGGGCGGGTACGCCGGCTTCTCCGTAGCCCTGTGGCTCTACACACCCGCAGCGGTGATAGCCGCAGAGCGCATCCCTGTCGTCGACCTGACGACCTTGTTCCGGCACTTTGCCAGCACCGCAGCCATCGTGGCGGCTTTGGCCTACGTCGCGACCAGCTACGGGAAAACCTCAGAATCTGTTGTACCCCGGCACGTCGCCGTCTCACGCTGGATCTCCCGCGCGTCGTATAAAGCTGGCGCAATAGGTGTGGTTCTGCTCACGATTCTTTTCTTCACCATCGTGAATCGGGACAGGCCGAGCGAAAATTTCATAATTGATCATTCCGGCGAATGGGGCGCCGCGGTCTATATGACCGTCTTCTATTTCTTCCCATTCACCACCACTGCGGTCTGCGGCTATCAATGGACGAGAGCCGCACGGACGGCCGAGAGAACCAGTATGCGCGTCGGGCTGATCCTGATGGCCGTCTCGATGTGGATGGGGTTGGCCCACACCATGGCCCGTGTCGCCATCATCTGGTTTGCGGTGGCGTTTCCGCTGCGCCCCTCTCTGGTAGAGACACTGATCAACGCCACGGTGATATGGATGGACGTGCTGTTCTTGATTGTCGCGGTGGGCGCGAGTATTCCCACCACCAGCGCCGCTGCCGCTCGCTGGAGGACGTGGCGCACCCTGTACAAGCTCTACCCGCTCTGGTTCGACCTGGTGGAAGCCTTTCCGGGAACGAGCCTGTACCCGCCTGGATCGCGGCTGGCCGAATTTGTCCACATGCGTGTTCCCAGCGACGTCCGCTTGGACCGGTGGACTCAGGACATTGCCGACGCCTGCGAAAATTTGCGGTACTACGCTCCGGAAGAGTTGATGTTCGCTGCGGAGGATGCGACTTCTTCACACCTCGATCCCGAGCCGGCGGCAGAGGCGTACTGGATAAAGGCCGCGCTCGAAGCTGCCGCCACCTCTAAGCCCAGCGAGTACGCTGTAGAACCGCTGCAAGCGAAACCATTCGTTGACATTAATGGCGAAGCGGCCTGGCTCACGCGAGTGAGTGCGGTCTATGGGCAGATCGCCACGGCCCAGGTTCGGGATCTACTCAAGCAATCTGCAGAGCTGGATGTTTGATTCGAGCCGACCGCTCCGGGTTGATGCAGAGGGCAGAGTTATCATTTTCACAAACCCTGCCGGCGCCCATTGTTGAGCTCATCGAGAACGCGGCTGCGGCATCGTCTCCTCAAATCGGTCCTGGGTACCCCTCGACCCTGCAAAAACACGGATGATACCGTGTTCGAAGCTGTAGGCGGCGCCTCTTGTCCCGCCCCGTAAGCCCCGCCGACTCTGGCATGCGACGCACAGAAGCTGTCTGATCTGGGCGGCGTCCAACCTCTTATTGATGGAGTTCCTGCATGTCCCAACTCAAAGGTATCGTCTTCGATTTCGGAGGGGTTTTCACCACTCCGCTGCTGCCTGCAGTGCTGGCTTTCGAGAAGCGCGAAGGACTGCCGAAGGGCGCGTGCATCGCGGCGCTGTACCAGGACGAAGAGGGCGTCCGGCTGACCAGTGAGCTGGAGCGCGGCGCGATCAGCCAGACCGAGTGGAACGAGGCCGCGGCCGTGAAGCTTGGGGTTGCCCCGGACAACTTGATGGGCAGGATTTTCGCCGACCTGCGCCCCGAGCCGTTGACGATCGCCGCCGCCGCGGCAGCGCAGCGGGCCGGGATCAAGGTAGGCATCCTGTCGAACTCCGTGGGACTCGCCCCTTGGGACCTTTACGACGGCTACGAGCTGGAGGCGCTGTACCACAGCGTGGTGATCTCCGAGCACCACCGGATGCGCAAGCCCGACTCGGACCTCTTCCAGATAGCGGCGAAGGGGTTGGGGCTGACCGCCGAAGAGTGCGTGTTCGTCGATGACACCGAGGCGTATGTCAAGGCGGCAGAAGCGCTCGGCTTCACTGGCGTGCACGCGACGGACCCCAAGCAGACGGTCGCCCAGCTCTCGAAGCTGGTCGGCGTGGAGCTCACTGACGCCCGGTAGCGGTGGCCCCCAAGGGCCCTACGAGCACACAACGCCGAAGTCCTTCCGGCCCGAAGTGGGCCGGAAGGACTTCGGCGTTGTGCCCGAGCAGCCGTCGCCGTCCTCGGGACGGAGTCCCGGAGTCGTGACGACGGCGCCTCAGAATGTCGGGCCGTCCCGAGAACTCGGAGCGGCGCGTGGCGCCTCGCGACGGCCCGCCCCATCGCGGAGCAAGGCGCTGCTGGGCTCTGGTCACTACGATCCGCCGTCCACTGGCGCCGATGCCGGCGTGTGCGGGAAGAGCGGCGTCATTCTCCGCCTTGCACGTCCGGCAGCTTGTGCTTCAGCTCTCCAACGACCTCGTTGATCTTGGCCATCATTTCGGCTGACAGGCCCGTCGCGTTGCCGCGGGCGGCCAGGCCGAGGATCTCCCTGCGGCGAATCGATCCGAAGAAGCGGAGAGCTTCCAGGAACTCGCGTGCCGCGGGGTTCACTTCGGCGTCGTCCTGGAAGAGGGCGACGTCGACCTGGAGGGCATGGGCCAGCCCGGCCCGCACTGCATCGGAAGTGTCGGTGACGGCACCCGTCCGGAGCGCGAGGATGTCACCGGCCGCGACAATCGTCATCCCGGCATGCTCGTTGACGGCCCGTGCGATCTCTTCGTCGGAGGGCGGTGTCTGGCCGACGTACCCGTACTCCAGGAGGTAGTTGATCTTCTCCTCGACCGTGCGTGGTGCGGGGGTCCGCGTGTCCAGTGCGGACGGTCGCGACGCGCGGAGCCCGAACGACTGCTCCTGCGCGGCTAGCAACTCGGCTTCGGTTACCCCGTAGGCATGCGCGAGAGGCTTCACGTAGGCGTCGTTGAGCCTACGCCGTCCGGATTCAGCGTTGCTCACTGGCACGCGACTGGTGTTGAGGACCGCAGCGGCCTGTGCCACGCTCAGGCCGGCGTCGCAGCGTAGGAGCTGCAGGTCCGCCGGGCCCTCGTGAGGGAAGAGGACATCCAGCGCCTGGTCGAGCGACGCCGCGAGCGCGGGGAGCTTCTCGCCCTTGGGGAAGTCCTGGCCGCTCTCCCACCGTGCGACAGCCGGGGCGCTGACACCGTTCCTCTCGCCAAGCTGCTTCTGGCTGAGTTCCTTGCCCCGCCGGACACGCTTCACGCGCTGGCCGTCGAACTGGCGTGGGGGCACATGAACTCCTGCGAGGTGGTGGTCTAGGTGGTCTAGACAACTAAGACGGCGATCTCAAGCACTGTAATAGATGGGCTTGATCCATTGCCATATCTAACGTAACTTTCCGTATCGTGCCTGGTGATCAGCTTCACCGCGTCGCTCTATGGTGCCAGCTTCCCACCATGCGTACCCGTCAGACACTGCTCGAAGCCTGAACTTGCCCGTCCCTGCCAGGGGCGGGTCCACCGGACCCAGCCACATGATGGCCTAGGAACCTGAATGGTTGGGTCCGGTGGGTTTCCCCGATACGGAGATCCGCATGAGTGTTGCAGAAAAATCAGTCGGTTCGCATGTCCACCACAAATTTCGGTATCCGGTTGTGCTTGGCACGGCGGTGGCGCTGGGCGCGGGCATCCTGCTCGCGCCGAATGCGACCGCTGCGGACAAGTGGGGCCCGGGATACCTGATCTCGGACAGCACCGGCAAGCCGGACACGTCGCACATTGGCGCATACAAGGTGGCCGGCATCGACGGCCTGGCGTACTGCGGAGACCCGGAGCTCGCCGGGCCCGACGCAGCCAACGGGTACGGATCCCCTCAGAACTTCACGGCCTGGACCTCGAAGGCGACGGGAAAGCCGGCCTCCGACCAGGACCTCGCCCGCGCCGCCTACGTGCTCTCCAAGTACGGAAACACCACCGACGACGCGCAGGCCGCGGCCGTCGACGCCGCCGTTTACAGCTACCTTGAGGCCGGGAGCACCTACGCCCTGCCCGACGGGAAGCGCGCACTGGAGCGCCTGGCCTCCACCGGCGTCGCGCCGGAGGCCAAGAAGTGGGCCACCGGGTACATGAACGAGGCGGCGCTCTTCGCCGGCCCGTACAAGGTCAACATCAAGCCGTCCGAGGGCACGCTGAAGCCCGGTGTGAAGACCGCCGTGACCCTCGACGTCACCTCCGCCGCCGGCCGTAAGGTCCCCGGAGTGAAGCTGGATCTCGACCTCACCGGTGCAGCCTCCGGCGCCGCTACCGCCACGACGAACGCCGATGGCGTCGCCACCGCGACGATCACGCCGGCCAAGACGGGCACCGCCACCCTCAAGGCCACCGCCAAGTCCCTCCCCGGCAGCGCCCTGCGCGCCGTCACGCCGAACAACTCCAAGGCGCAACGCATGGTGCTCACCGGCGGGACCTCTACCGCCGAGGCCCAGGCCCAGTTCAAGGTCGACACCCTCAAGGGCGGAATCAAGGTCGTCAAGACGGCTGCCGACACCGGCAAGGCGCTCGGAGGCGTCGCCTTCGATATCAAGGACGCCGCCGGCAAGACCGTCGCCAACGGCAAGACCGACGCCGACGGCGTGTGGCAGGTCAAGGACCTGGCCCCCGGCTCGTACACCGTCCACGAGGTGAAGGCGGTCGAGGGCTACCAGCTCGCGCCCGACCAGACGGCCGCGGTCAGCGCCGATAAGACCGCTGAGCTCGCGGTCAAGGACATCAAGATCCCCGCGCCTGCGAAGCCCAAGCCCCGCCCCGTCACCATTCCCGTGCTGCCCCAGACCGGCGTCTGACCTTCACCAGCTGCACCGCTCGTCCGCATCGGCGGACCCGCGCGGGGCCCGGGCGGCTTCCAACTCCCGTCCGGCCCCGCCCTCTTGCCGTCCTCTCACGCTGGATGCACGCACCATGACGCACACGCCCGACTCCCAGAGCACCGACGACTTCGACGCAGACGTCTCTTCGCCGCGCACCAAGCGCCGCATCCGCCTGCGCACCCTGACGGCGGCAGGAGCAGTCCTGACAGCCGCAGTTGTGACGGTGTCCCTCACCGTCGGCGGGAAGGACACCACTCGCACGTCCGAACCGGCCGGCGCCAAGCCCGCCGCGACGGGAGCGACGGCAACGTCTCAGCCGCAGGAGACCGAGCCCGACCCTCTGACCTCACCTGCCGGAGACACCGCGGCATCGGACAATACCGCCATGGCCGGGAGCACCGCGGACCGTGCTCTGAGCACCTGGTCCGGCAGCAACCCCGCTGCCGCCGGCGACCACGCCGTCGGCGGAGACGGCGCCCCCGGGCCGGGGGGCTCCGTGCACGAGGTCCTGCGGATTCCCGCGCTGGGCGACGGCTGGGCGCAGCCCGTCTACGACGGGGTTACCGACAAGCAACTGCGAGCCGGGATAGGTCACTTCCCCGGTACCGAGAAGCCCGGCGACATCGGGAACTACGCCCTCGCCGGCCACCGCAGCGGCGTGGCAGACCCCGCCTTCCGCAACATCGACAAGATCAAGACAGGGTCGGACGTCTCGGTCACCACCTCCGACCGCATCACCTACACCTACACGGTCACGCGTGTGCACACCGTCGCGCCCGCCGACGTCAGCGTCATCGCCCAGGTCCCCGGCAAGCCGGACGCCTCACCGACGAAGGCCAAGTTGACCCTCGTCACGTGCTGGCCGGCCACTGGGCACTCCAAGCGGGTCATCGTCGAGGCCGACCTCACTTCCTCCAAGGGGGGCGCCTAGTGCCCGACGAGGCCCCAGGGGCCGAACCCGAGAAAGTCACCATCCAGCCGGCGCGCCCGTGGCCGGTCTACAACGTCGACAGGGCGAGAGCCGAGCTCATCGCCATGGAGCTCCTGACGCAGGGCCTCTCTCAGTACCGGGTCCGCATCATGACCAAGCTCAGCAGCAAGAACGTCCGCCGCCTGGCCGGCATCGTCGCCGAAGACGCCAAGAACCCCCCGGCCCCCCGCATGGCGGGCCACACTCCGGCCCGCATCACGGTGCGCCCCGCAGGCAGCAGCTCCGCACTGCCGGCCAGCTGCGCCCCCCACCGCGGACCGTGCGACCGGACCCGGACCGAGCCGGAGCCCGAACCCGAGCAGATGACGTTCTCGCTCGACTGACCCACCGGCTCAGCGCCAGCTGGCCGGCCCTCCCTCAGACCTGACATCTCCCCGGGTCTCCTTCGCACACCCACCACACCCTGGAATCCCTGTGCCTACGCCCGCTTCGCCCGGCCGAGACCCGGACCAGCCCGCGTCCATGAACGTCCCTGAGTCCGAGCAGTGGATCACCACGACCAAGGGGCGCATCGCCACCGACGGCTACTCGTGGATGCAGGCCGTCCACTGGGCGTACAAATACTCCGGCTTCACCACGCTCTGCTCCCATGGGCCCCAGAGCGTCAACGAGTCGACCCTCCTGGTCGCCTGGCACCTCTCGCAGCTGGACCCGTGCCGACCCGGGATCGGCTACCTCATGCGCATGACGCGCCTGTCCGAGCGGACCATTCAGTACCACCTCGGCCTTCTTCGCGAGGTCGGCCTGCTCGTCTACCGCGTGAAGGGCACCCGCGTAGCCGACGAAGGCGGTCAGGCCAGCGAGTTCGCCCTCACGATCCCTCCGGCGTTCGACGAGGACGTCCACGCCCGCACGGGCCCCTCCGAGCAGTACATCCGGGCCCTGCGTGGCATCGATCCGGCAGGTATGCCCCTCATGAAGCGGCTCGCCCGGATGGCCCGGCGAGCCGTCCGCCGCCCGGTCAAGCGCTCCGCCTCCCGCCCCGTTTCGGCTCCTCGCGCTTGCACCCCAATGGGGGTCGGTTGCTCTACGTCTTCTCCCACCGGTACTTCTACGCTTCCCTCTGAGAGCAAGCTCGCCAGCGGGAAGCACAGTTCAGCCGCCTCGAAGAAGGTCCCGGCCGCCAAGACGAAACGTTCACTCAACGCCGTCGGCCGCCGATACCAGCTCGCCCACCAACTCATCACCCAAGTCCCGTGGCTCGCCCGGGCCAACACCCAGCGCATCGCCTGGATCGTCCGGCATGTCGCTGACGCCGGCTGGACCGCGATCGAGGTCATGGCCGTGGTCGGCCAGGAAGACGCCGCCCACCGCGTGCACCGGCCGTCGGGCTTCCTCGCCGCCCGGCTCCGCGGCGCCACCGAGCTGTACAACACCCCCGAGCGCCGGGCCGCGATCGTCACCTGGTGGCAGGACTCCCGGCGAGCCGAGCAGGCCCGCCACACCGAATGGGACGGCCAGTGGCAGGCGCCCTCCAGCCGCGCCGTCGCCCGCCAGGTCGACGCCGCGCTCTCCCAGCTCCAGGCCGGCACGACCCCCGAAGAAGACCACCCGGGGTACGAAGTCGACGACGACGGCCTTGTCGACCTCCAGCAACTGACACGGGACGAGGTCATCGACCTCCGCGCGGCCGCGCAGAAGGACCCCCTCCTCATCCGCACCACCATCGCCGCATGTGGTGAGCACTACGCACGCCGCCTGTTCAGCAACCGGCTCGTCGACCAGCTCCTGCGCCTCACCGGCACCGGCCGGCTGGTCCTGCACGGGGGGCTGGCATGAACCACCAGGAGCCCGACGAGCCCCGCGGCGCCGACCTCGCGCGTATCGCACTGCTCGCGGCGAAGAAGGAGGCCGCCAAGCGCGGCGAGCATGGCCGAGCCCAACGCAAATCCGCACGCCGCCCAGCCGTCACACGACGCGACGGACGCGAACCCATGGGCCTGGCCAGCGTCTTCGAGCGGCTGATGGTCGAGCGCGGATGGGAAGCCCCGGCAGCAGGCGGCACCGTCATTGACCGCTGGTCAGCCATCGCGACCCCACAGGTCGCCGACCGCCTCCAGGCCGTGGCGTTCGACGACGCCACCCGCCGGCTCGACCTGCTGCCGGAGTCGCCCGCCTGGCGGCTCCAAGGGCAGCTGATCGCCGCGGAGCTGATCCGCAAGGCCAACGCTGAGGTCGGCGAGGGAGCAGTCCGCGAGATACGGATCCTGGCACCGGGATCCCGCCCCCACCGCAGGACCGACTCCGCCCCCGCCGGGGAGCCCGCCCTGCCACTCGAACCGACCGGCCGCCCGCGGCAGTACGCCACCGACGAATACCGCCAGGTCCGCGCTGCTCTCAGCGCCACACCCGCCCGCCGAGACGACAACGCCCCGGCCCCTGCACGCGATGACCAGCGCAACGGTTACCGCGAGGCCATCGCCGGGCTCCGCAACCGGACCCCGAGCGCCGTACCAGCGCCCGCACCGGTACGGACGGAAGAAGACCGGTGCGACGGCTACCGCGCCGCGATGGCCGCGAGCCGAACCACCCCCGACCCCACGCCAGCCCCCGATCCGCCGCCCGCCCACGAACCACCAGCTGAGTACCTGCGAACCCGGCAACACATCCGAGACCGCAAGGTGCTCAGCTCCCCAGCCACCTGATCGGCAGACAGCACACCTCACACAGAAAGAAGGCTTCCGATGCCCGGCCCCACGCGTATGCCCCTGACCCCCCGCCAGGCCGCCGTCCTGCACGCCGCCTCCGACGGCGCCGCCGTTGCCGTCGTCGCGGAGAGGCTCGGCACGACCGTGACGCAGGTCGGCTCCCGGCTCTCGGAGGCGTACCAGCGACTGGGCGTCCAGGACGTCCCCCGCTCCCTGCGCCGCATCCGCGCCGTCCAAGTCGCAAACCGACGCGGGCTTCTGCCCCACACTCCTATCCCGCAACCGCAACGGCCCACGACGGGCGGAGACGTACACCCCAAGCGAACCGGCACCCAGCCCGGCGCCGACGCCTGAACAGCACCGAACAGACACCACCGCGGGCGGCCGGACCACCTGCTGGCCGCCCGCCCAGGCACCGAACCACCCAAGGGCCGTTACACCCCAGAACAGTCAGCGAGAATGAGCCGCCACGACTCACCACGGCACGAGACGAGGAACGCGTGACCCGCAGACCCACCCTCCTTCAGCGGCTCGCCCTGCGCCGGGCCCTCAGGGACCTCGCGGCCGCCGACTTCGAGGGCCTCGACGAGCAACACGTCACCGAACACCTCGGCTACGTGAAGCTCTGGCGCCGCGGCGCTCTGCCTGCACATGTGCTGGCCGCACGGACAGGATGGAGGTGGCAGGGTGAAGCGAACCGATCGATCGCGGCAGCCTCAGCCTTCGTCGATGCCAAGGAGGCGCTGGGAGCCGCCATGGCCGACGACGTACGCAACGGTCTGAGCGAGGACGATGTCCTCCGCCGTGTCGGATTCGCGCTGCCCCAGGCCGACGCCCGGCGGCTCCTGCGCTCCTCGCAGGTCCTGGCCGACGCGCTCGACGCCGTAGCCCCATGGCTCGAAGCCGGTCTGGTGCACCTCGTTCCGAAACGGGGCGGTGGTCTCTCCATCTTCGCCGCGCCGTCCGACGAAGCCTCCGGCACCGATGCACTCACCGGCCTCGACGAGGCACTCGCAGCCCGCTGCCTCGGCATGAAGGGCCCCGGGACGAACACCGTCCGAGAGGCACTCAGCCTGACCGCCGACGGTGCCGGCGAGTCGGAGATCTACCGACTCCCGGCACCCGCAGACGCTCACACACGTTAGTCGCGCTGCTCCTCGGGAGCGTCCGACAGGCCGAGGTCCGCCAGGGCCTGATCCCACACGGGCTGAGGGACGGGCATCGGCGCATCCGTCCACGGAGTGTCGACCACGACCGTGCTGAAACCGGCCGACAGGCTCCGCCGAGGGGAGTCGAGATCGAACAGCAGCACGCTGTTGCCCCACTGCGCAAGGCCGGCGGCCAGGTCGATCGTGCCCGTCGTCTTCCGAGGCATGGTCTTCGGGCCGCCGGCTTCGATGGACATGAACGTCCGTGCCTCGGAGGGGCTCATCCCCAGGACAGCGCTCAGACGATCCGGCGCCCCCTGGGACGTGCTGTCCCCTCGGGTGCCCGGCTGGCGCGCGAAGGCCGCAGTGGACTCGTCTTCCTCCGGGCCGAGGACTTCGCGCCGGGTCGCGGTCGGCTCGGGCTCACCCCCGACGCCCGGCTGCTCGGTGCGCACGGCCGCCATCGCACGGGCTCGATCGGCACTCAGGCCGGTAGCCGCGACCACCCGTGCCACCGTGCGATCGGACATGCCGCCCGCGAGCTCCCGTAGACGTTCAGTCACCGAGGAACCGGGCTCCAGCCCGAGCGCGTCCATCGCCTCATGCCGCTGGATTCCGTGCTGGGCCGCGACGCGGTCGACCCAGGACTTCAGGGACTCGCCATGCGCCGGCTCCACCACATTGGGAAGGGGCTGCGGGGTCGGTGACGTCTCGCACGCCCGCCGGGCAATCGTGCGGCGGGCCTCGGCGAGAGAGATCCCGGGATGGTCCTTCATGTACTTCCGGATCGCGCGGTCGCGCTCGCGGTTGCTGCGGTTCGTCATGAGGTCGCATCCTCTTCTTCCAGCCGACGGACCCACGCTCGGCGGCTGACGATGGAGGCCAACACGTCATGCCGATCTACGAGCGCGAGTCTCAGACTCTTGGTCTCTGTGTCCCCTGGCGGCGTGGGCGCGGGGACGGGACACGGGCGCAGCGCGATTTGCCCTGCGCGGATTGTAGCCGCCGGGAGCGCACAGCACGCGCGGAACCCGCAACCCGAACCCGCGGGAGGGGGAAGAACCCCTGTCTTCTTCCCCCTCCCTGCCGCGGCCCGCTACCGTGGCAGCATGGCGAAGGAAATCCAGGTCGAACTGAGCGATGAGACGGCAGCCGCGGTGCAGCGGGCCGCCGAGGCCGAGCACGTCGACCCGGCGACGTACATCGGCACCATGATCGAGGCCAACGTGCACCGCGGTCTCTTTCTCGGTGGCGCCAAGGCGTGCATCGAGGAGCACGCTGAAGGATTCGCCCGACGTTTCGGTCCGGCCCCGGTCGCCACCCAGGCCGCCTGAGTGGAGCACTGTCCGTGCAGCTGACGATCGACCGCGCCTGGATCCTGGAGATCATCCAGCAGAGACTGCACGATGCACCAGACGTCACGGACTGGGGCTCGATAGGCGCAGCCGTCGCTCGTCACAGCGACACGATCATGGACGAGCCGGTATACACGGCTCCGCACCACCGGGCGGCAGCCCTCTTTCAAAGTCTCCTGCGTATCCCCGCCCTCGAGCATTCGAATGAGATCTTCGCCCTGAGCGTCGCCTTCGGCTTCCTCCAGCTCTGCGGCATGACCGCCAAGGTCTCCACCGACGTAGCCGGCGACCTGGTAGATCAGACGCTTGCCGGCACGGCAGACGTCCGTCAGATCGCGGCGACGCTCAAGAGCTGGACCTGACGCCGACCTGGGCACCGCCAGCGGAAAAGTGAGTATCTGCACTCAGGTCTCCGGGCGTCTCCGGCGCGACGATGAAGATCACCTCACCGTCCGAACCGCAGGAGTCCCGTGCTCAGCCGCGTCGCCGCCACCGTCATTCCGTCCCTCGGCCGCCTGACGACATCAACCGATCTCACTACCGTCCCGACCCACGGGATCCTCGTCGCGAACCACACATCACTGGCTGACCCCGGCGTGGTGCTGGCGGCCCTGCGGCGGATGGACATCGAGCCCGTCATCCTCGCCACAGCCGGACTCTGGCGTATCCCTGTCCTGCGGTACTTCTTGGACCGTGACGGACATGTCCCCGTCTACCGCCGCACCGCCCGCGCGGCCGACGCGCTTGAACAGGCTGCCGCAGCGCTGGAGGCTGGCCGGCACGTACTCATCTACGGCGAAGGCCGCCTTCCTCTCCGCCGGGATGCCGCCGAAGCCGCCCCCGGCGCTTTCCGCAGCGGCCCCGCCCGGCTCGCCGCGGCCTCCGGCGCGCCGATCATCCCGATCGGGCAGGCCGGTGCCCGCCGAGTCGCCTCCGGACGCCGCACGAAGCAGATCGCAGGACTCCTCACCGCGCCCGCACGCCGTCCTCGCCTTCACGTCCACATCGGTGCCCCCCTTCAGTTGCCCGCTGGGATCGAGACTGCCAGCGCGGCCGCGCACCGGGCCGTCACCGCCGCCTGGCGCACTGCCGCCCTGCGCCTGGGCGAACCCGCCGCGCTCGCGGCCTGACCGGCCGGGCCGTCCCGAAGCGTGCGTGAGCACGCGGCGTGGTGCAGGCTGGCGCTGTGGCCGACCACAGCGTCCTTCGCCCACCCGTCGAGGTCATGCGTCCCGCAGCCGTGCGGGAGCTGCCGGGGGAGGACGACCTCCGCGCCCGCCCCGTCCAGTACTCGCTCAAGATGGACGGGTTCCGCGCGGTGGCCTTCGCGCTGGGCGGCCGGACGGTCCTCCAGAGCCGCTCCCACCGCAACCTGGCACCCGACTTCCCTTCACTTGCCGCAGACCTCACCCGCGTCCTGACACCCGGCCTCGTCCTGGACGGCGAGATCTGCGCCTGGTCCCATGGCCGCCTGGCGTTCACCGAACTCCTGTCGACCGAGGCCCGGCGGCGAGCAGCCGGCACCACGCTGGTCTACGTCGCCTTCGACTGCCTCGCCGTTCCCCTTCCCGCAGGCGGGGCAAGGGACATCCGCAACCTTCCGTTCGCTGAGCGCTGGCGGTACCTGCTCGACCAGTTGCAGGACACGGCTCCGTACGTCCAGCAGGTGATCACGACCGAGGACCGCGCCGAGGCCCTGCACATGGCCACGTCCCTCACCTCCGTGGGAGTTGAGGGCATCGTGGCGAAGCGACTCGACTCGCCGTACCGACCGGATCGCGGTTTGGCCTGGCTCAAGTGGCGGCACGCAGAGACGGCTGATGTCCGCATCCTGGGCATCGTGGGGCCCGTCGCGCGACCGCACGCGGTCGTCGTCGAGCTGGACGACGGAACATGCACGATCACCTCACCGCGGCTGGCCCCACTGCAAGCACGACTCGTGGCTGAAGCGGTCACCGGACGGCTCGGCGCGGCGACGCGCACCACCGATGGTCTGGTCGTGCACGCCGTCGTCGAGGGCCCGCGGGCAGAGGTCCAAAGAG
Organism: Streptomyces sp. NPDC051662; assembly: GCF_040681655.1. NCBI lineage: Bacteria > Bacillati > Actinomycetota > Actinomycetes > Kitasatosporales > Streptomycetaceae > Streptomyces > Streptomyces sp. NPDC051662. The sequence continues at coordinate 86,358 of NZ_JBFAZD010000010.1, read as the reverse complement.
GTACGGGCCGTCATGCAACCACTCGCTTCGTCCGAATCCGAAGTGAAGACGGATGAGGCGGCCGGCGGCGACGCTCCGGCGGGAAAACCGGGACCGCTGACGGGCACTGACGCCGAGGTGCGCTGTACATCGACCGCGGCCGGCGCGCACCGCTCTCGACGGCATCCGCCCGTCCGGCGGTGAACCCCCGGACGTGCATTTCACGCCGTGCTGCGGTTCAACCGGCTGACGCGCGATCGCGTCGAGCTACAGCTTCCGGCCGTCGGCCCGGCGCCTGGAAGCAGGCCACCACCAGCGGCCCGGGTGGGCGGCCTTCGGGGGGAGGGGCGCAACCTCGTACGGCGCGGCGGCGCGGTCGGGCACGAGACCGATCTTGTCCGGATGAACGCAGACCGGCTCCCCAGCGTGGGTGTAGCGATGGCCGTCGGCCGGATTGAACGGCGCCTCCCGGCACGGACGGTCGTAGATCACGAAGCGCTCGCGCGGCAGTCTCAGTGCGGGGCAGATCCCGCACAGACCGTGCTCCGAGTCAGGGTCGGTGTGGCGCGACGGGCCCGTCATGCCCGGAGCGTAACGCGGCGGGCCGGCGCCCATGGGCGATGCGGCGGAGCAGCGGCTCGCCCGCGCGACGCGCGCCTACACAGCGGCCAGGACCTAGGTGGAGCTGCTCACCCACGAGGCGCGCCGCCGCAGGCTGCTGTCCCCGTCCGACATCGAGGGATCGGAGCAGGCGGGTTCCTGCGCGGCTCCGGGCGGCGGCTGTCCGAGCGAGCGGAGGACTTCCAGGGCGGCGACGGCGTCGCCCAGTGCCCGGTGGCCGGCGCCGAGCCGCCGCCGTCCGGTAGTGCTCAGCCAGGCCGAGCGCCTCTTCATCAGGCACTGCCACGACGCGGGCGAGGCCAGGCGTCCGGCGTCGGCCGGGACCATTCGGGTGTGGTGGGCGATCAGCCCGGCGTCGAAGGCGGAGTTGTAGGCCAGCAGGACCCGCGTGCCGACCGCGGCGGCCAGGTCCGGCGCCACCTGATCCCAGGACGGGGAGCCTGCCACCATCGCGTCCGTGATCTTGTGAATGGCGGTCGCGGGCGCGGGGATCGCAATGCCGGGCTGCACGAGGGACTCGAACAGCGGGCGGCCGTCGCAGGCGTCGACTGCGGCGACCTCCACCACCCGCGTGTCGCCGCGCAGCCCGGTCGACTCGCAGTCGATCACGCACGCGACGCCTGGCTGCGTCATCGCGTGGGCCCAGTGAATGGTCGCTCCGACCGGGCCCAGCAGGACCAGGTGCCGCGCGTCGACGGCGCGGGCCAGCCGCGCCGGGAGCGCCGCTGCGACCTCCTCACGGTGCGGGCCGCCCTGCGGCAGCGGCGCCCAGTCCAGCGTCCAGCAGTCGGCGGTGTGGCTGTAGCGAGCCCAGGCCGAGACCCCGGCACGCCGCAGCTGCTCAACCAGCGCCCGCACCAGTTCGGCACGGTCGGCGAGCGGGCCCGCCAGTTCGGCCCATGGTGATGGGCGACGAGGCGACGCGGTCACGGCGCGGTGCCAGCCAAGCGGCTGTGCGGCTGCACTGTCCAGTGACGCGACGGTGAACTGCACGGTGCCCTTGGCGTTGCGCCCGGCCGGGACGAGCATCCCGGCTTCCACCAGGTAGTCCAGCTCCCGGCGGCGGATACCGAGCCGGCGGGAGCTCTGTTCGGGGCCCAGCGTCCGGGAGGCCCGAACCGCCGGTGCTGTCCGGACGGCGAAGGTCTCCACCGCGGCGCACTCCCACCGTTCCAGCCGTCCCGGGCGCAGTCCCGCGTCCCGTGCGGCGGCCGTGAATTCGGAGACGGTCAGCTCGCACAGCGTCGCGGCTTCCTGGGCGGTGCAGGAGTTCGCCGTCCACGCCGTCCGCTCGTGCACCACTGCTTGCAGACGGCTCACCAGCTCCGGGTCCGGCTCCCGGCAGGCCGCCGCCTCGTACAGCGGGCGATCAGCGCTCTCGCCGACGCAGCCGAGGAGTCCTTCGCCGGCCACGCGGTCCACATCGTCCGGCAGTACCGACAGGCCGCCGTCGAGCACCGCGGTGAGGCAATCCGCGGCACTGTGGGCGGGCAGCCCCGCTCGCGGCACACATCCCGTCCTCGTCCCACCGTGCATGGCACCTCCCCTTTCCGGTACCGATCAGCATGCCAAGCTCCACTGACACCGCCGATCTCGGAAGGGCGCCGCGGCACACTCAGCCGGAGCTGAGCCCGGTGTCTGGCCGCTCAGCCACGACGGGCTGCCGACGCGGCATCGTGGCGACGAACACTGCGAGGGCTACGAGCGCGATCAGGACGACCAGCACGGTCGAGGCGGTGCCGTGGGGACGGATCAACCACGCCGCGATCAAGGCGACGGCTGCGCTGGGCAGGCCGAAGACGAACGCCCAGCGCCGCCACCTCGCCGACTCGTACGGCCCTGGGCGGGGGGGTCTCGGACGGGTCGAGCGTCTCCTGTCGGAGGGGCGGCACCCTGAACCAACGGCGCGGGGCGGCCGGTGCGGAATCACCCGAAAGCGTGGCCTCGGCAGAGCGACAGTAGCGGCCCGGCCTGCCTTCGTCGTAGGTTCGCCGTTCGGCGGATCGCCTACGCTGATCGGCCGCCGAGGGGAGCTGGAAGAAGGGGGCACGGCCGCGGCCGTGGGGGACACGGACATCGACTGGGGGCGGGCGGCTTGCCAGGGCGTCGATCCGGATGAGCTGTTCTTGGACGGCGCCGCGCAGAGCCGGGCCAAGAGCGTGTGCTTCGGGTGCCCCATCCGCACCGAGTGCCTGGCCGACGCCCTCGACCGGCGCGTCGAGTTCGGCATCTAAGGCGGCATGACCGAGCGGGAGCGGCGCGCCCTGCTCAAGCGCCGGCCGATGGTGGTCTCGTGGCGGCGCTTGCTGGAGGCGGCACGGGCCGCCCACGAGCGGCAGGACGGAGCGGAACGGGCGGACGGCAGGCAGCACCTGCCGCTCGTCGGCTGATCAGCCGACCACCAGGTCGGCCGCCGAGAGGATCATGTCGAGCTGGAACCCCGCCGTACGGGGCAGGGGGATCGGCGCGGGCCGCAGAGCCTGCTCCGCGGCGCCGAGCCACCGTACGAAGTGGGCTTCGACCTGGTCCCGCGCCGAGGCCCGGCTGGTGTCGGCGCCGTGGGCGAGTTCGGTGTCGAGGGCGCGCAGAACCATGCCGGCGGTGCGCAGCGGGCCGAGGTGCGCGAGGTCCTGGCCGGCCCCGGCCTGCGGGTTGCGCCGGTAGGCGGCGGCCGTCAGGGCGTGGATGCCGAGTCTGTCGGTGATGGCGGGCAGGAAGGGGTCGTCCGCGCGGGGCCTCAGGAGCGCGGCGCCCGGCGCGAGGACGGCCGCGGCGTCCTCGAGATGCCGGGCGGCCTCGTCGGCAGGGAAGTCGTGGGGACGGCTGGTCCACATCGGCGTCTCGGTCGCGAAGGCGTGGGCGGCGCCGCGCGCGTGGGCGTAGTGCACGCTGCTGGCCCCGAACGGGCGCCGTCCGCCGCCGGGCGCGGGGGACATCTGCTCGGCGGGAGGGAGGACGTGGACGCCGGGGCCGGGAGAGGCCCACTCGATCGCGTCCGACGGCTTGGCCTCCACCGGCAGCCCGTGGCGGGCGGAGGCCCGCTCCAGGATCAGCACGAGCGCCGGATGGGGTGCGGCGGACAGGCAGAACGTGCCCCCCTGTCGGAGTTGTGCAGGCTGACGAGGCCGTCCGGCTCCCCGGCTCCTTCATGAGCGCCTGGGTCTCGGGGAGATGAGCGGGGCCGACGCCGTCGAAGGGGAAGGTCCACTCCGGCTGGTCGGGGCGCTGGCCGGTAGAAGCCGCGGTGGAATTCCTCCATCGTGGGCAGCCACGTGCCGCCCATCCACGATTCGTTCAGCAGCAGGCCGTCCGGACCGGAGTCGTGACGACGGTGCCGCAGAATGTCGGGCCGTACCGAGAACTCGGAGCCTGGCACAGGTCAGGGTGGCCGGTAGCGAACGACCGTACGTGTGCCTGGAGTTCGGGCTATGTCGGCGGCCTTGATGCTGTTGTGCACGCCGAGTTTGCGGTGGGTTGGAGCGAGCATCGCGGCCGATGCCGCACTGAGCGTTCATGGTCGAGCGTGCCGAACCTGTGAAGGATCGGCACGCTCGGACCGTGGCTCAGGTGAGGGTGGCCGACCAGCCCCTCCGGGAGAAGGTGGCCGCGCCGTCGGGAGCGATGGTGACCGTGGCGCCGCGGACGGGGAGGTCGCCGTCCACGACGAGCCAGGTGCGGATGCGGTCCAGCTTGTCCCACAGCCGCCGCGGGCCGCCCTGGTGCACGGTCGGGCAGTCCTTGCGTCCAGCGGTCGTGGCGCGGGCCCAGGACCCATCCGCGTGGAGCATGTAGACGGTGCGGGTGCCGTCGTGCGCGGTGTGCTGGCGGTGGTCGATGCCGGGCATGAGGAGTTCGAGAGTGGAGCGGACGTCCCAGGTGTCAGGGACGTACATCAGCGGGTAGCGGCTGGAGGAGACGCTGTCGCCGTCGTCCTGCTGGGCGATCTGCCACAGCGGCGGGTTCTCCGGGAAGGTGTCGTCGTAGTCCTCGCTGTGGCGCGCGGACATGAAGCCGGCCGCTTCCGGTGCGACGTGACCGACGGCGCCACCGTCGGGGGTCTTATCCGCGACGATGATCAGCCCGGTGTCGGCGATGGTGGTCACGAGGCGTCCGCCGGGGGCGAGCGACTTGAGCCACGAGGCGGGTACGGCGGGCACGGCGACGGTGGAGATGATCCGGTCGTAGGTGCCCTCGGGCAGTTCGTCGGTCAGGTCGCAGACTTCGACGCGCGGATGGTGGCCAGCCTCGGCCAGTCGCTTCCGTGCCACCTGGATCAGGTACGGATCGACGTCCACGCTGGTGACCCGTTCCTCGCCGAGGCGAGCGCAGGCCAGGGCGGTGCCATAGCCGCTGCCGCAGGTCAGCAGCACGCGAGAGGTGTCGGTGATCCACGCGGCCCGGTACATCGTCAGGATCAGCGCGGGCAGCGTGGAGGACGAGGTGGAGCGGTCTGCGCGTCCCCGGGCAGGTGTCTGGCCCGCTTGGGCGTGGTCGGCGTGAAGGGTGCCGATGCGGGTGACGAGCGTGGTGTCGGCGTAGGTGTCCCGCAGCCACGCCGCGGTGTCGCTCGCGCCGTCGCGCAGCTTCCACACGGCTTCGCCGTCGCTGTTCGTGGCCCTGGTCCACCACCGTGGCACGAAGAGGTGCCGCGGGGTGGTGGCCAGCGGCTGGTACCAGCGTGACTCGGGCCGGATCACGGTGCCGGCGGCCAGCCGCTGTGCTGCTGCTTCCCAGTCCTTCAAGGGGTCCTTGCCTTTCAGCCCGCAGAGTTCGGGATGGCGCTGTCGTCGGCGGGGCCGCAGGTTCCGCCTCCGCCCTGGCTGTCGTCGTTGGGGCCGCAGTCCGGGCCGCACGGGTCGAGGCGGCCGACCGGGATGCTCGCGGCGACCTGCTGCCACTGGGGCGAGCCGAAGACCCCGGCCAGCGGGGCGTTCTTGATCTGCCCGGCCGGGAGGAACCGGCCGATCACGCAGGGAGTCACGGTGCCGTCCGACAGGATCGCGGCGGTGCCCCTCGCGCACCGACCGCACAGCTCGGACGTGGACGGCAGACCGTCGCCCTTGACCGCGTTGCCGACGGCTCGGACCCGGTCGATGTGGACTTCCGTGATGCCGAGCCCTTCCAGCTCCGCTCGGGCTTCGTTGACGCGCTGGCCGTCCAGCACGTCCACGATGCCGACCCGCACGCGGATCCCGCGGCGGTGCGCTTCGATGATGTTGGCGCGGGTCGCGGCGTGGGAGCCCTCTCGCCCGGTGACTGTGTCGTGTCCCTCGTCCGTGTCGGCGTAGTAGGACGTCGCCAGGGAGACACCAGGCCGCTCGAAGAGCGTCCAGTGGTCGCGGCGGACGTGGTACAGGTTGGAGAACACCTCCACCTTGAGCTCTTCGTCGAGGGCGTGTTCCACGATCTCAGCGAAGCCCGGGTGGAGCGTAGCCTCCCCGCCGATCAGCTGGATCTTCTTGACGCCGAGCGCAGCGGCCTCGCTGAGGACCCGCTTCCAGTCCTCGACCTCCATGGTGCCGTGCCCCTGGGTCGGGCCCGCCTTGACGAAGCAGAGCGTCGGACACGTGAGCTGACAGCGGTTGGTGATCTCCAGCTCCAGGAAGCCGGGGACAAGGGGCGTTGTCGTCGGTGCTTCGGGCGCGATCGTCACGAGCCGTTCCCTTCGGTTGTGTTCCACGGTGGACCGGCCGCCCTCGCCGCACAGAGGAGTCCACGTCGGCCGACAGTCAGGTAACTCCGCTGTGACCACAGCCTGTTGGGGTGTGCGACTTCCCGTCATGCAACTGACGGTAGGGGCCCGGTTACCGTTGAATATGAATCAGGGGAATACTGCCTGGTCATCGAGATGAAAACGGCTGGACATGCCCCTCAGCTTCTCGCGCGTGGCGACGCGTTCGGCGTAGACGATCTTGCGGAGGGTGGCGCGGGCGATGGGGTGGTTGCGTACGAGCTGCGGCGCGATGCGCTCAGCCTCCTCCAGCTCGGCGAGTGCCCGGTTCCGATTGCCGTCCCACAGCCACGCCCGCGCCAGTTCCATGTGGTGGTGGCCACGGCGGGACTTGGGCAGCGACGCCAAGTGGCCGGGGTCCGCACGCCTGTTGAGGTCAAGTGCCTTCGTCTGGTCGCCCGCTTCGAGCGCGACGCTGACCCGGTGGATCTGGACGTTGCCGGTAGAGAAGGTCAGCGAGTGCCGGTCGTAGACGGGCGGGCCGGCCAGCGCGTCCATCCGGTCGCTGGCCGTACGGGCGTGCCCCAGGCGGTCCTCGGCCTCGCGCGGGTTGCCGCCGCGGGCGCAGGAGACCGCGGCCCGCAGCTGGAGCGTGCCCCACACCCGCAGCGCCAGCGGGTCGCCGCAGTCGTACTCACGCTGCACGCTGCGCAGCGCCTTGTCGGACAGGGCGATCGAGTCCCGCCAGTCGGCTGTCGCCCACATATCCCACACCCGCATCCAGTCGGCCACGGCGGGCATCAGCGGGTCACCGGACAGGTGCGCCGACCACGCCGCCCGCTCGCAGGCCATGGCGATGAGCTCGGGGTGACCGAGAGCGTGGGCCGCGGTGTGGGCGAACTTGCAGCAGACGGCGTACACGGAGAACGCTTCCTCGCGCTCGTGCCCCGAGGAGACCTCGGCCAGGGCCCGTGCCTCGCGGAACAGGTCGGGCAGGGCCTTGAGGATCGCGATGTTCGCCGCGGCGTCGCGCAGGCGGTGCAGCCGGGTCATGTCCTGCCACAGTTCGTCGGAGGAGCGCGGGTCGCCGTCGAAGATCGGGGTGAGGTCGTAGCGGCGCAGCTCGCGCACGATGGACGCTGCTGCGGCCTGCCACTGGTTCTCGCCGATCGTTCCGACGTATGGCCGCTCCAGCAGCAAGTTGGGGTGGCAGTGCAGTGCGGCCGCGATCTGGTTGATCAGGCCGGCGCTGTCGAGTTCGATCTTGCCTGCCTCGACCTTGGAGACCCAGCCCTGGGTCTTGCCGACCGCGGCAGCGAGGTCGGCCTGCGTCATGCCGAGATCCAGCCTCTGCCGCTTGATCCTGCGGCCGATCGCCTCCTGCTCCTCGATCTCGTACGGCATCCTCGACCCCAACCCTCCTGGAACGCAGCCTCTACCGGAACGGTACCCGCGCTGCCTCCTTCTACGAGGGACAATGCCGCGACCGAGCGGCTGGGGCACAGCCCTGAAGCACACCGGATTCAGCCTCACGATCGAGTGATCGTCGGCTCCGTCCTAGCGGTCACCGCCAGGCAGTACGAGCGGCCCGGCGCGGCACCCCGGCGCCTGGCGATCAGTTATCGAGTCGCTGGCCGTGGCGGCCTTCGCGCTTGCGGCGCCGCTGGGCGGGGAGCATACGGACCTGGGCCAGATCCGTATCCTGACCGGACAGGGCCACACTCTTCGCGCTGGCCACCGAGGTGCCGGCGGCGATCGTCTCCCGCAAGCTCGGCCTGACCATCGACGTAGCGGCCTACTGGCAGCGCCTGTCGGCCGGCGACTGGATGGCCTACGCGGCTGACGTCAGCCACCGCACCAGCACGAAGGCCCAACCGGGCAAGGCGAACCCCTGAACTGGTCCGGACCGGGAGCGTCCCTGTATGCCGGGCGTCGATGTGGGTCAGGCGTCGTTGGTTGAGGCCGATTCCACTGTCATGCGGGGTCGCGGAGAATGAGGCGGCCGGATCGGCCCGCCGGATGGCGACGACGTCAGCGACTCCTCTGCTTGTGGGTGCCGCCGGGAACGAAGTAGCGGGCACCGATCCTGTCCTCGGGGTCCATGTAGACCAGGGCACGGAACCACGGCGTCGCCTTACGGGGCGACTTGGCTCGCAGGAGGGTTGCGTAGGCGAAGACCATCCTGATGGCCGGGCGGTTGTCGATCGCTCCGTACTGGAGGACATCGCGGAATGGGAAGGGCAGCGACTGCTGGATGAGCCAGACGCCAGCCTCGGCCCAATCCAATGCCTCCAGGAGGTCTCCGGGGACGCCATCCTGGGCGAAGTCCTCACCTTCGTGCAGACCAGCGGTGCTGTAGGCAAGCTCGGTGTAGGCGTCCAGGCAACGAAGGTGGAGCAGCCTGCCGTCGATCTCGACGCAGGCTTGGTCGTATGCCTCGGTCTCCTCCGGGTCGGTCTCACTGTCCGGAAGCCACACCCGTTCCATACGCCACATGGGACGTGCCGCGAGCGCGGCGATCTTCTTCTCCAGAGGTGTCCGGCGCTCTTCGTCGTAGTAGCTGTCGGCATCGAACAGGTCGTGTTCCGTGCTGCCCACTGCTGCAGCCAGCGGCCGATCGAGCTCGGCCTTCACCAGCTCAGCGATCTCACCCGTCGCCCTCAACCAGGGCATGACGCCCTCGAACGCCCCCGCCTCCTCTTCCTTCGTCAATCCCAGAGTCATGGGGCGCAGTCTGCCGGTTCTGGTCGACCAGATCGAACCGATGGACCTGCACCAGCACTTCCTCGATACACCCTGCGCTGGGCCCGCCTGCTCCAGGCGCACACCGACGAAGCGGAACGCCGGCGCGGAGCCGAAGCGCGGGCGACCGCCGCCGGCCGCGCACTGCCGGAGGACCTCTCCGCCCTCACCCCCGAGCAGATGGCCCGGCTGTGCCCGGTCCGGCACGGCGCCTACGGCCGCATCTGCGCGCGGGAGATGGACCACCCCCCGAACCTCCACCTCGGCAGGGCCGCGGACGGGGCCTGGATCGCATGGCTGGGCACCGCCGAGCCGGCCCCCGTCCCGTGACACCGGGTCGGGCGCCGACCGCAGCCGCAGCGGGCGCCCGGCCCGGACTGTGCGGCCGGGACGCCCGTAGGGTGACGTCGTCAGCCTCCGTCCGTTCCCGAAAGGCCCCTGTCGTGCGACGCGTTCAGCCCGGTGGCGACTTCATCAGCCTGGCCGACTACCTCGCGGACCCGGCGAACCACCGGCCCCGCTCCAGCGGGGGCACCGCCGCGGCCGCCCGTACGAAGGACGGCGCCGACGAGGCCGTCGGCACGGGCGACGACGAGGCGCTGTCGGTCTTCGACGACGTCACCGGAGCCGTACGGGTCATGAGCAGCCGCTGCGGCACGTGCATCGGCCGGGCCGGGAACGCCGCCGGGCTCACCGACAGGCGGCGCGACGTGCTGCTGGGCCGCCGCGACGACGGCACCTACGACGAGGGCCACACGGTGTGCCACTCCAGCCTGCCGGGCAATGCGTACGACCTGCCTCCCGCGGTGTGCGCCTGGATCGCCGAGCACCCGCAGGCCGCTCCCCGCTCGCACGGCATGCGCATGGCCGCCAGCTTCGGCATCCAGTACATGGCCCGCCCGCCGGGCAGCCGCCGACAGATCCGGCGCCGCCCGCCGGATAGGGTCTCCGCAGACCGGGCGAGGACGGGGAGGACCAGGTGGGGGACCGGCAGCCGTTCAAGTTGCAGCAGGCCAGGGACAAGCACGGCCGCGTGATCTCGGCCCGGCAGATCGGCCAGAAGCCTGAGCCGTTCACCCGCCCGCTGCGCTGCCCGTACTGCGAGCACGAGGTCATCGCCCAGCCGGAACAGCCCCGCATCTCCACCAAGGGCAAGCCCTTCACCCGCGGCGCGCACTTCGCCCTGGCCAAGGAGAAGGAGAAGGGCCGCACCGCCGAACACCTGGCCCCGTGCCCGCTGCGCACCGACCACACCGTGCACGCCATCGCCCGCAAGTCGCAGGGACTGGCCGAACTGCGCTCCGGCGGACTCCAGTTGCGCCTGGTGCTCGCCCCCACCTCCGACACCAAGGCCCCGCTCCTGCCGCCGGCCGGATCGCCGCTCCTCGCGCCGCCCGCCGCCCCGGTCAACCTCAAGATCCACTCCGTCGACCCGGCCCTCCCGCCGGCCGTCACCAGCGCCGCCCGGATCGCCCAGCTCCTGGCCCTGTACGGCGACGACCCCGAGAACGTCGAGCACTTCACCGTCAAGCACCCCGGGCTGCGCACCCCGGTGCACTGGAACGACTTCTGCTTCGGACCCGACCCCGACCACCTGGCCCGCCTCTACCAGCGGCTCGCCGCCGGCACCGTCCGCCACCCCGTCGCCGTCCTCGGCGAGGTCACTCAGATCAGGACCACCGACAAGGCCACCTCCTACCGGATCGCGACGGACGTCCCCACCGGCCTGCCCGGACCGCTCGCACACACCGAGGTCTACCTGCGCGTCGCCCCCCACCGCCGGCCCCTCCTGGAACCCCTCGCCGAAGGCGCCCGCGTACTGGCCCTCGCCGCGCCCGACGTCGCGTTCAAGCTGTGGAAGCCGAAGGCCAGCCGAAAGGCCCCCCAGGTGGTGCTGTGGCCCGAGGCCCACTGGCAGATCGCCCACTGGGACGTCGACGCCGCCGGAGTCCCCACCGCACCCCGCTCGCCCAGCCCGTTCCCCGAACCGGTCCGGCCCCGGACCCACCGGCGCCCGTCGCCGGCCCGCCCTGCGGCACCGGCTCGTCCCGCCATCGCCTCGCACCGCCCCACCCCCGCGTCCGCACCGCCCCAGGCAGCGCCGCGCCCGCCCGCTGCGGCTCCGCCCACGCCGGCCACCCCGGCCGCTCCCGCTCCCGACGCCGCTCCCGCTCTGCACGCAGGGCCGCCCCCACCGGTGACGCCACCTCCGCCTGCACCGGTGGAGCCACCGGTCATCCCGCCCGCCGCTCCTCCCAGGCCCGTATCACCGCCGGCGCAGCAGAAACGGCGGTCGGGCTTCCTCGCGCGCTGGCGTCGGCGCTGACCCGGCCCGGCTCAAGCAGCCGGGACGCGAGCAGCCCGGTGGGACGCGAATTTCCCTGTTCCGCCCCCACCGGGCAGGTCCGCGGTGGACGATGTGATCGTGACAAACGGTGACAGGGGTAACTCCAGGCCGCTGCTCCGCCGCGAGGATGCGTTAGCCGCACTCGGGTCGGCAGCTCAGTGGTGGGGCTGCGACGTTCCGGAGGATCCCGGAGCGAGCGAGCTCGCCGAGCTCGTGGACGAGCTGGCCGGTCGGCTGCGCGCCGACCAGCGCGACGAGCGGTCCCGTAGCGCCGCCGAGGCAATCGCCGAGGTCGCCGAAGCGCTGGGGGCCGCCTCTCGGCTCGGCCGCCTACTGCCCGCCGTCTCGCTGTGGCACCTGCGTGCCGCCGTGGAGAAGGAGCAGGAGGCGCGCGGCCGTACACGGACGGCGATTCCCCAGCCGGGCGGACAGCCGCTGTCCGTTCCGGTGTCCTGACCCGACGGGAGCGGCCATCGCGGGCTCCGGGTCAGCCTCCGTCGCTGATGTCGGCAGGCAGTGCCTGCCGGTGGTCGTCGCTCCAGGACACGCTGTTGCACCGGTTCGAGTGCAGCGGGCTGCGTCGCCGGACGTGCCCCGGCGCCCTGTCGCACTGCACCCAGCCCTCGTTCTCCGGGTCGGCGTCGTAGAACATCGCCGTGCACACCCCGTCCACCGGCTCAGGGGCCGGACTGTAGAGCCCCAGCTGGTCGAGCATGGCCTCCGCGAGGTTTTCCGCTGCCTCGTCGTCGAGCTGGGTGGCGGCCGTGAGCAGCTGCACGAGTTGCCCGTACGTGCCCGCAGGCGTGATCGTCGGCAGCGCGGTCTTCGAGGGGATCATCAGGTCCTCCGACATCGAGTTGAGTGGCGCCTTCACTCCTCGGTCGCGGCAGAGGCCCGGACCGGCAATGAACTTCGAGGACAAGCGCGTGATGTACGTCACGGCGGACGGATCGGTGGACGCGTGACTTCGAGTTCCTGGACGACGCTGTCGGCGCGGTGTCAGGGTGCGCTACGACCAGCGGTGGCCGGGGCGGGGAGCTGTCTGCGCGGCAGACCGTCTTGCTCATCATGCCCAACGGCTGCTCCGGCGGCGGGGACTCGCCTTGACCGGGAGCATCAGTGTGAGCGTTCCGAGCCCCTCGCGAAGTGGAGTGAGCGCGAGTCCGTACCGTACAGTTCAGTTCACCGACGCGGGGTGGAGCAGCTCGGTAGCTCGCTGGGCTCATAACCCAGAGGTCGCAGGTTCAAATCCTGTCCCCGCTACTCAAATCGACTTGGGGCCCGGCGCTTTCGCGCCGGGCCCCAAGTCGTGAGCACCGCCTTCGCCTGAGCGGTGTCACTCCGCGACGGCGAGATCTGACCACTGGTCCGGCGGCAGCGGGTACGCCTTGGCGAGCTCGGCGATGATCCGGAGCGCGACGGCGCGATCGGCCTGCACATCCGCCTGTTCGGCCGTGAGCTTGCCCGGGCCCTGGCTCTCGACGGTCCAGTCGTCGCCGAAGAGCTCCATCAGCTGATCCATCACGGAGTCCTCGTCCCCGTCGTTCCGTCCGGCAGCGAGCCGCTCGTCCACTTCGCGGTGCACGCGCTGGAGTGTGGCGGGGTTAGCCGGCTCACCGTTGATCTCCGTGGCGGTTGCCTCGACGCGCCGTGCGGCGCCGTCCTCGGGCAGCAGCAAATTCAGAAGGCTTCCCGCCAGGGCCTCCCGGTCCAAGTACACCTGCACGCTCTCTGACATCTGCGCTCCTTGCGTCGGTTCTGCTCCCCTCGGCGGGGCCGCGCTATGCCGGCCCCGCCGAGGGGCCTCGTGGATCCTTTCAGCCGGCGAGCCACTGCTCCGTCGGTAACTGCACGCCGGCGCCCACCAGATGGGGTGGCCAGGGTGGCAACCGAGGTTGACCAAGATCAGCACCTCTTGTAATATCTTACTTGTCAAAATCCCGAGCGGCAAGGAGAGTCCATGCCCCGATCTGCCACCCGCGCCCAGCGCCCTTGCCTTCCGGAAGCGCGCGGACTCACGCCCGCTGCAGAGCAGGCTCTTCGCGACGGTGTGCGGTACGTGGTTCCCGAGCAGATTCCCAACCTCGTGGCCGAGGTCTTCGACCCGTCGAGGATCCTCCCGCTGGTCGTCGTCACGACGTCGCACCGCAACGCAGACCTGCCGCTGATCAACCTCTCCGAACTCTCCGATAGCCTCCTCGGCCGTGCCGAGGTGGCCCTTCTCGCCGATCAGGCGGCTTCCTGGGCCCTGGACGCGCTGATGCCCGAGAAGTGGCGCACCTACGGCGGATACGTCCGCATCTTCTTCGCTGACGCCAGCGAGGCGGACCCCGCCGAGCGCCACCCCCTGGTCTACGTCACCCCGGGGCGCGGTACCGAGGCGATCCGCCACATCGTCACCAGAGTCCACAGTGTCGCCTCCGTCTGGACCAGCGCGACCTTCGGCGAGCCGGGTGCCGACGCGATCGACGGACGGCTCGTCGAGGAGAACCGGCAGCTCGCGGTCCGGCTCGATTCCGCCAAGCGGGAACTCGCGGCCGCCCGCCGCGACAAACGGGACCTCCAGGTGAAGGTCCGCGATCTCAAGCTCACCGACACCGACGCCTCGCCGATACTCCCGCCCCGCGTGTACGCCGATCCCGACCGGCAGTTCCGCTACGAGATCGAACAGATCTGGCTCTGGCGCTACCCGGAGGCCGAGCGCGCCGAATGGCCGCTGCGCCCCTACCGCTTCGGACTCGACTGGCTCGCGTCCTTCGCCGACGCCCGTCCCGCTCAGCGCCGGGACATCATCGACATCGTCACCGACGTACTCACGGGGCGGGCGGTCGAGGTCGCAGGACGTCAGGTCCGCCCGCACAAGACCCACGCGACAGGAGGAGCGCCTCAGCTCGTCCGCAACGACGGCGCGACCGCGTGGCGGTGCAACATCAAGAACAACAGCCCGGCCGCGCCCCGGATGACGTGGTGGAAGCTCGCAGACGGCACGGTCGAACTCGGCCGTATCTCCATCCACGACGACACCCGGCTGCGCTGACGGCGAGCTGAGCTGAGGGGCGGCCCGCGCATCGCGGGCCGCCCCTCAGTGGTTTCGCAGGAGCATCAACTCGGTTCAAACCATGCGTAATTCACTCGGCCGGACCGTCAGAAGCCCGGTGATTCCAACCCTCGTCCAGTCGCTGGAAATTATCCACAGGCTCTCGCTCATAGCGTCTCTGACGTGTGCTTTTGCCGTCGGGCAGCCAGTCGGCGCCTGCCCGCAGAAGCACACGCCAACGCAGACCGCCAGCAAGGGAGGACGACGACGTGACGAGCATCAGCAGCTCACCAAGCGGGCCCGAGACTCTGTCGCTCGCCGGAGCCCGACGCCGCGCCCGACCGATCCCCTGAGCCACCGGCCGGAGGACAACCCCCTTCCTCCGGCCGGACCGCGGCCGCGATTCGCCCCTCCTGCGGGAGGGGCGAACCGGCCGGCACAGCGGGGGCGCCGCCCACCTCTATCGGCGGCGCCCCCACGCGGCCCGGACCCTGCTGCCTGCTGGAGAGATGTGACCACGACCGTCGCGCCCACCGGACATCCGGCAGGCGACCACTTCCGACGCTGGCCCGCGGAGATCCGCACCCTGATGGCCGGCACCTTCGCCGTGCGGGCCGCCGGATTCTGCTACCCATTCCTGCCCTACCACCTCGACGCCCTGCAGCTGTCCACACGGACCGTTGGCCAACTCCTGGCGATCTTCGGGATCGGCTGGTTCGCCGGGTCCGTCCTGTGGGGCTGGCTGTCCGACAAGATCGGCCGCCGGCTCACCCTGACCGGCGCCATGACCATGGCAGCCATCTCCCTCCCGCTCCTCGCGCAGGCACAGGCGCCGACGGCCGCAGCCGCAGCAGCGTTCGTGGCCGGCATGGCCTACGACGCCCCCCGCCCGGTCCTGTCCGCAGCCATCGCGGAAGGCTTCGCCGACGACAAGACCCGGGCCCAGCTCAACGCCACACGGAACTTCCTCATCAACGTCGCCGCGGCCACCGCCGGTGCCAGCGGCGGGGTGCTGGCCGACCGCGCCGGCATACCGGCGCTCCTGTGGGCCAACGCGGCCGTCTGCGCGATATTCGGCGCCCTCGCCTGGCTCATCCTCGACAACCACACCGTCACATCGGCAGATCAGCCCACCCGGCCGTCCCTGCGGGACATCCTGCGCGACACCCGCCTCGCCGTTCTGCTGCTCGCGAGCCTCGCCACCCTCACCACCGCAGCCAGCCTCTTCTCGAGCCTTCCGATGCTCATGTCCCGTGCCGGGCTCTCCGCAACCGACTACGGCTGGGCGCAGACCGCCAACGCGGCCGCCGTCGTTGCGCTGTCCCCGCTGCTGAACCGCTGGCTCAGCCAACGAGCCCACCGCAGCAGACCCATGACCGGACTGCTCGCCCTCAGCGCTCTCATCCTGGGCATCAGCATGGGAGCGGCCGCGCTCGCCTCGACCGTCCTCGGATTCAGCCTCCCTGCGGCACTCGCCGTTCCCGGCGAGGTCATCGCCTTCGTCGCCGCCGGCGACATCCTGGCCCGCATCTCACCTCCCGGCGCCTACGGCGTGTACGCCGGGATCTGGGGGACCACGCTCGCCGGTGCCGTCGTCATCGCACCCGTACTCGCCTCCTGGTCGCTCACCCACGGGGGCCCCAGCCTCGCGGCAGCCACCACGTTGATCACCGGTGTGCTCGGCGCGGCCCTGTGCTGGCCTCTCGCCGCGATCACCAAACACGCGCCGAACCCTCCACCCGAGGGCCGCTGATGAAGACCACACGCACGGCCCGCGCGCCGCCCACCGCCATCACCCCCAGCCAGTGCCCCAACCACCAGACAAGGAATTGACCATGCGACCTCTGATCCGCAGGACCGTCACCGCTGCAGCCGCCACCGCCCTCACTCTCGGCGGAGCCGCTGTTCTTGCCGCCCCCGCCTCCGCAGTCGGCACCAGCTCCTGCACCAAGAACGTGGCCGACTACAACGGCTGGGCCTCCACCACCGTGAACCTCCGCAACGGCCCGAGCACCAGCTACACCTCCCTCGGACTCCTGCGCCCCCACACCAAGATCACGGTGCAGTGCTACGCGAAGAGCAGCACCTGGGCCCACATCAAGGTCCGCAACGGCGCCAACTCCGGCAAGTCCGGCTGGATCAGCGCCTACTACGTCGACGTGCCCATGAACCTCGACTGACCCGCACGCAACTGCCGAGAACCACCGAATCGGAGGCCGCGCACCGTGGCATCCGCACGAGGCGGCCGGGCGCTCGTCGCGCCTCGGCCGCCCCACGGACCGGAGCGCCCGATGACCATCCTGACCTCCCTTCGCCAGACCACCTCCCGGCAACCGCCCGCCAGCCAGAAGCCGCCGAAGCCCGACCGGCAGCACATCGCCCGCCTGCGCCGCCTCGGGCAGGGCCTGGCCCTGCCGATCGCAGCCATGCCCATTGCCGGTCTCCTCCTTCGGCTCGGCCAGGACGACCTCCTCGGCCGGCTCTCCGCGTTGCGTCAGGCCGCCGCGGTCCTGTCCCAAGCAGGCGCCGCGGTCCTCGACAACCTGCCCCTGCTCTTCGCCCTCGGCGTGGCCCTCGGCCTCAACCGCTCCACCGACATCGCAGGCCGCGTACTGGGCTGCGCCATCTCGTACCTGATCCTCTCCCGCGCCGTCCTCGCGCTGAACCCCCTGCCGGCCGACCAGCTCGACACGCCGCCCGCACGGTGGCCCTACGGAGCACTCCTGGGCATCCTCGGAGCCCTCCTCGCCATGGCCGTCTGGAAACTGGTGGAACGGCGAAGGCGACCGCTTCCGCCGTTCGCCGTCTACGGAATCGTCGCCCTGGTCGCACTCGGCGCGGGGGCACTGCTCGGCCTGGCCTACCCCGTGGTCGACCGGGCACTGAGCGCGGCGGCCTCCGCCATCGCCGACCACGCGGTGCTCGGAGGCGGAGCGTTCGGATTCCTCAACCGCATACTCCTTCCCCTGGGCCTGCACCACGTGCCGTCGGCCATCGTCTGGTACGTCACCGGAGACTGCGGCAACGGCGTCAAAGGCGACGTCCCGTGCTTCTTCACCGAACACGACCCCGGCGCCGGGATCTTCATGGCCGGCTTCTTCCCGATCGGCATGTTCGCCCTGCCCGCGGCGGCCCTGGCCATCTGGCGCAGCGCGCTTCCCGCCCAGCGGCGCCGCGTCGGGACCATCATGCTCCCGGCCGCAGCGATGTCCGCTCTCACCGGCATCACCGAGCCGATCGAACTCGCCTTCGCCTACACCGCTCCGCTGCTCTACCTGGCGCACGCCGTGCTGACCGGAGCGAGCCTGGCCCTGGTCAACGCCCTGGACATCCACGCCGGATTCCTCTTCTCAGCCGGCGCCCTCGACTACGTCTTCAACTTCCCCCTCGCCACCCGACCACTGCTGCTCCTTCCCATCGGGTTGGCCTACGCGGGCCTCTACTACGCCCTCTTCCGCTTCGCCATCACCCGCTTCAACCTCCGCACACCCGGCCGTACACCCGATGACGAGCAACCCGGCCCGCCCATGAAGGAAGAGGCCAAGCTCTCGTGAACCCACATCCGCAGACCGCGTACTACGGGCTCGGGGCGGTCTTCCCCGTTGTGGTCATCGACCCGCGCCCCATCTGGCACCAGCCCGCAACCGGTGCCCTGCCCGAAGAACACCCCCAAGGGCCGGGCGTCCTCGCCCTGCGCTGGTGCGGACCGAACGCCCCTGACGTCAACGCCCTTCGCTACGCAGCTGAAGAGGCCCCGTGCACCGCCCTCGGAAGCGAACTGTCCGTGTTCAGGGACCGGCTGCCAGCTGGCCTCCGGCTCATCGCCATCAGGCCGAGCGCACTCATCGGCCCTTGGGCTGAGCGACCCGGCCGCCGAGTCCGACACCGCTGACACATCGAGAGGTCCTCATGCCCAACCACCCCCAGACTGCCGTCATCACGCCCACCGGCCTGCATCCGAAGCGCCGCAGATACCTGACCGACCTATACGAAAGCCTTCTCACCCAAGACGTCGCGTGGGAGTGGATCATTGCTCCGAATGGCCGGCAGGCCGACCTCCGCACGATCCCGCCCGCGATCGCCGCAGACCCGCGCGTGAAGATCTGCGCGCGGCCCGACCCGGGCGCCGCGCCGGCCCGCAACACCGCGCTGAACTACGTCAGCGCCCCCTACCTCTGCTATGCGGACGACGACGACATCCTCCCGCCGCACTCCCTCGCGGTCCGGTACCACCGGGCGGTCGAGACGGGGCTCGGCTGGGTTGCCGGCATGTCCGCTGACCTGAAGAGGAACGGCACCCTCACCACCTGGGACTGCGCCACCCCGGTGGGCCTGCACGACCCGGGTGACGTGTGGACGTACTGGCCCTCGCCACAGGACAGCAAACCGCCCCTGGGCCACACCATGCTCCTGACCCGGACCGTCATCGCCCGCGCCTACGGCGGACACGGCGGGCTGACGAAGGGGGAGGACTACGTATTCGTGATGTCGATCACCGGCAACGCGGCCGGCGAACTCCTCCCGGACATCACGTATCACTACCGCCACCACCGGGGGCAGTGGACGAAGCAGTCGCGGTACCGGGACAAGGCCGAGTACGACGCACGAACCTTCGCCTGGAATCAGGGCCAGGCGCTGCGAGAGGTACGCCACGAACCGACCTTGATCGGCTAGGACGCCCAGGCATGCCAACCCGTCATCAGCACCGGCGACCGGAGGCGGCAACGCTCCGTGAGCTGGCACGCCCGCCGCCCCGCCAAGCCCTCACCCGGCACCGCAGCAACACCGGGCTCGCCGGAAGGGGCCCGACCAACCGAAGGAGTACCCCTCGCACCAGCCACTCACCGCCCGCACCACTGCCGCAGCACCAGCTCGTACGCGAGTTGGGGACGGACACGGGTCCGGGCCGCCCGACTCAGAACCAAGCAACGATCGGAGGACAGCTGTGAACGACACCGCCATACCCGGGAACAGCGCTGATGCACCTGCGGCCGCCGCCGCGCCGGCACGCCCTCGCTTCCTCCTGCGGGAGATGCGCTCAAGCTGCGCCACACAGCGGATCTACAAGTGGAGCCTGCCGGCGTTCGCCGGGAGGCTTCCCGACGGCCGTACGTACAACACCTGCCCATCGGCAGGCGTCTGCAAGGACCTCTGCTACGCCCGCGCCGGGACCTTCCGCTTCTCCAACGTTCTGCGCTCGCACGAGAACAACCTTCAGTACGTCCTCGACGAGATGCCGGCTTGGGAGAACCAGATGGCCGACGAGCTCACGCACGCCCGTTACCACCCACGGGATTCTCGCACCCACGTTCGAGTACATGACAGTGGTGACTATTTCTCGGAGGACTACCTGGATGCCTGGTTGAGGATCATGCGGAGTGCACCGGAGGTGGTCTTCTACTCGTACACGAAGGAGGTCGCCCTCTTCGAGGAACGAGTGCGGCCCAAGCCGCCGGCCAACTTCCGGTGGCGCTACTCGTACGGAGGCACGCAGGACGAGCTCATAGAACCGGGTCACAACCACGTTGATGTGTTCCCGGACGAGGAGAGCCTCGCCGAGGCCGGATACACCTCACAGGCTCCATCGGACCTGCGTGGCGCCTACGGGCCAGAGACACTGGGCATCCCGGCGAACAACATTCCCCACCTCAAGAAGCGCCAGGGCACCAGTACGTTCCGTGCGTTGCAGCGAGCCGCGAACGCGCAGAAACGCGAGCGGCGGGACAAGCGGAGCGGCCCGGCGTCCCGTCGGCCTAAGGCGGACTGAACCTCGTGGGCCGGGCGTGCGAAGGGTGCGCCCGGCCCCGGCCGACCGTCACGCGCCGGGCATGCGCTCGTCGTCACGGCCTCCGGCGTGACCTGAGGCCGACAGGGCGATCGTCCCAGCGGTATACGCACGAAAGAGGACCTCCAGGAGATGGCCGACGCTCAGCGCGACACCCTCCGCGGCACGTCTGGCGTCCGCTTGCTTGAGTAGGTCCCGGTCGAGCGCGAGGTCCTTGAGCGTGCGCGGGTGGTCGCTGCCCACCTGCTGATCCGTCGGGTGTACGGCGATGGTGCCGTCCACGTATCCGCGCAGCAGGAACGTCGCGAGGCTGGGCAGGGACATCCGCTCGGCAGCGGCCGATTCGGTGAAGTCGAAGAGGACGTCGGCCGCGATGCGGTAGGAGGAACGGAACAAAGCCATCTCCGCAGTGTATGGGCCGGGCACATACACAAACCAGAACGATCCCGGGCCTCCGCCCTCTGACAGCCCGTTTGGGGAACGCGAGCTCCTGTCCGCGACTGCGGTGGACACCACTCTCTCGCCCGTCGGCATCACGTTCAGCGCAATCTTCCGGCCCACCAGACTCTCTCTGCCGATGCTGCGGCAGGACCGGATCCGCGACGGGGCGTTCGAGGTCGACGACCCGCTCTTCCTGATGCGCCTGTTCGGGATCGCCTTGCACACCGTGATGTACACCAACGCGGTCCACTCTGAACGCACTGCGAAGCTCCGACGATGAGGCGAGCAACGGTGCAGGGGCCGCCCCTACGAGATCGGTGTGCCCGCTGACCTCGCGATGGCAAGAGCGGCCGCGCGCGCCGAGCTCCATTCGTTGCTGAGCTCGCGCAGTTCCTTGCGTACCGCGGACTGCCGGTTCTCGGGGTCGGCCCACTCCGTGGAGTAGATCATGTATGGGGTGCTGGCGTACGGGACGAAGCCCAGCAGCGCCCATGTCTCACGCAGCCGGTCCCGGGCCCTGGTCCACTCTTCCTTGGTCATGCCGGAGGAGTCGATCGGAGTGGGGTGGACCATCACCGCACCACACCCGGATGACAGGCGGCGCAGCGCGTCGGCGGCGATCATCGGGCCGAGACCAAACCCCCTCCAGGCATCGGCGAGTTCGGCTTTGTAGAGCACGAGTAGGTCTCCAGCGAGACCAAAGTCGATCTGCTCCTGGAACTCCTCCGTGTAGTCCGTGTGCTCCTCAGTGAAGATCGTCTCGGCGATCTCGGAGAGGCTCTGGGACTCCTCTTCCATGGCCCAGTACGGGTTCTGTGAACCACCCCACCGGACCTTGACCAGCTCGAACTCGCCGACCACGAGACGATGAGGGCATTCCTCCTCTTCGTCTACGTACCCGTCGGCATCGTAGATCGCCTGCCACTTGGCCGCGCAGGCATCACACGGCGGAATGCCGTCCATCCCGAAGTCCTCGCCCAGGTGCGCGGTGACGTTCCACTTCTCAAGGGTGTCCTCGTACTCGTGGTTCCCCAGGGAGGCGTCCAGCGCGTAGGAGAGTTGGATGTTGTCGGGATCGTGGGGCAGTTCGGCGATGTCGCGCTTGCCGGCGGCGGAAGAAGTCACGCAGTCAGCGTAGTGGTGAGGCACGGGGCCACGTCCCTGGTTCGCTGAGGGCCGGGCGGACTCCTCGGACTCGGCACAACCAGACGGGGTGGGGACGATTCGCGGGCGGCTGGTTTCGGAGCTCGTTCGTTCGTCGTGCCCCTCCGTCTTGGAGTGGCTACGTCTGCGGCGCGGCCGTGTGGCAGGGGGCCGTCCAGCAGGTGTAGGTGACCTGGGTCCAGCCGTTGAGCTTGGCCGGGTCGGCCCAGGCCGCCGGGTCGACGGTGTAGCCCACCGCGGGCAGGCGGCTGATGGCGTCTGTGAGGGGCGGAACGGGCTGCGGGTCTGGGCTCGGGATGATCACGTGGTGCCCGGGTCCGTCCGCGTCGGCGACGGCGAGGGTGTCGGCCGGGCCGAGGTCGAGTGCGTCGACGACGACCTCCGGGCCCGGCGCTACGACGATCATCTGCCAGCGCTCCCGCCAGACGGACAGTTCGGCCATGTACAGCGCCGGCAGACCTTGGTGGTCGGGGTGCGGCGCGGCCGGTGGCTGCTCGCTCACGAGCTCTCCTTCGGGTTGAGCCGGTTGTCTGCTCGCCCGTGCCCTGCGGCTCGGATCCGTTCTGATCGTAGTGCCCGCGCGGGCTTGATCGCGGCTCGCGGCTGGGCGACCGCGTACCCGAGAGCGTCGTCCTCGACGGCGAACACGTCCAGCCCTGAACCGGCTGTCGCCGCACGTAGGGGTGGTGGTGTTCGACGGTTGCTCGGCGGCGCGCACTGCGTCCAACGACATGCCTACCCACGCGCACGGCGGAGCGCGAGGCAAGTCCACGGGACTTCGGCTCGGCATCCCGCGCCGACCCGAGTGACCTGTGACAGCGAAGTTGGGACGGCTGACGCCGAAGTCGGGACACCGCAGTTCTGTGACAGCGAAGATGGGACCTGGCTAGGTCGGAGCATTCGCCGTACCGGACCCGCGCCGCCCCAGACCCGACGAGACCGAACGGACCGCCCATGACGAAGGCGTCCAGCCCGCCGACCGTTCAGGCCGCGACCCCGATCCCCCAGGGAGAACCGTGCGACCTCGGGGCGGAGGCGTTCGCGGCCGTCGCCGAGGCCGCCAAGCAGGGCGAGCTGCTCGACTGCGCCCGCTTCGGCGAGCTGCTCCTCTGGGCCGGGAGGCTCGACGGCCCGGCTCTGTTGTTCGACGGCTGGCTCGGCGAGGCAATTGACGTCGGCACCCTCGCCGCCCACATCGGCCGGGTGTGGAGCATGGCCGAGTACCCCGATGCCGCCCTCGGCCACCAGATGTGGCGGGAGTTGTTCGCCGCAGCCGGCTTCACCGCCGACGGCAAGCCCGCCGAGCGCCCGGTCGGCCCGGTCGAGCTCTGGCGCGGCAGCGTGCCCGAGCGCCGGGCCGACTGGTCATGGACCTCCCGGCGGACTGTCGCCGAGGGCTACGCCACCGGAACCGGCGCACGTCGGCCGAGCACGGGCCGCCTGTACCGGATCGTCGCTCCGACCTTCGCCCTGCTCGCCCACAACGTCAGCCGCGACGAGGACGAGTACGTACTCGACACCGACGCACTGGCCATCACCGAGGTGCCGCTCACCCGCTGACGTCTCCGACCGTCCCGTTTCCGTTGTCACAGAACTGCGGTGTCCCGACTTCGGCGTCAACCGTCCCAACTCCGCTGTCTGGTCTCGGTCGAGTTGGGCCACGCCAGGGCTGTGACCCGCGGTGGTTCACGTCGAGTGAGACGAGCTCGGGTCGTACGTCTCGCTCAAGTTGAGGCACTTCGCCGAGATCGCGGGATCGGCTCGATGCCGTGGCCTGAGGTGTCTCGCTCAACCTGGACCATCAGGGGCAAATGGCTCGGGGCGAGCGGGACTGGCCCACCTTCAGCGAGACCGGACATCCGCTGTCACAGGTCACCGAGGAACCCCAAGCTATCGGAAGTCTTGACCTGTATGTTCTGGGAACATACACTTGAGGGGTGGGGGAAGCTGTCGCCCGATGCGGCGGCCTCCCTGGGTCACAGAAGCAACCAACCATCGTCCTGGCCCTTCACCCAGCCATGCCAGCACACTGCACCGGGAGCTAAATGATCACGATGCCCACCGCCCGCGACGTCTTCCCCGCCGGCACCCCCAAGTCCGTCTGC
Source organism: Streptomyces sp. NPDC051662 (assembly GCF_040681655.1). Taxonomy (NCBI): domain Bacteria; kingdom Bacillati; phylum Actinomycetota; class Actinomycetes; order Kitasatosporales; family Streptomycetaceae; genus Streptomyces; species Streptomyces sp. NPDC051662. The sequence goes on along the minus strand of NZ_JBFAZD010000010.1, from coordinate 62,466 downwards.
GAGGACTTCAACCGCCACCGCAAGTCGGTCCCCACGGCCATGGAGCTGTTCCGCCAGCACGGAGGGCGCCTGGCCGAGGCGGACATCCTCGGCCTCAGCGACAAGCAGATGGCCGACGCCGCGCTCAGTGCCGGAGTGAAGGTCCCCGGAGGAAACGAGACCCGCAACCTGATCCGCGCGGAGCTGCGTAACCTCGCCGGGCTGCCGCCCCGGCCGGACAGCCTCGCACCCGCCACCGCGCCCGCCCCGACGCCGGTCAACGCCATAGCCCGTCCCGCGGGGACGCTCACCCCCGAGCAGCTGGACGCCCTCCTCGGCCTGGGGCTCCCGGTGATCCTCGTCCCGGCCCGCGCCGCGTAGCACGCTCCGGGGCCGCGGCGAAAGCTGCGGCCCCGACGCCTTGCTGGCATCCGTCCGCAGCCCCCTGCTCCGGCCATCCTTGGCCGATGCCGGGCCCGTTTCCGTTCACGTCTGACCGCCGCCCGCTCCGCGCGCGGCGGTCCCCTCACAGGAGGACACTCGCCCGCAGAGGAACAGCACGCCCCCACACGCACAGAGCGTGCACATCTCAAGAGCGCCAGCGCTCACTGCCTCGGCCATCTGCCGGAGGCTGCCACCGGGCGGCTGCTGCGCGTACTGTCCGACGCCGGATTCATCTACCGCGAGGACCTCGACGGTTTCCTCCTTGAGGGTGAAGACGCATTCACGTACGAGCAGCCCACGCCGTGGCGAATCACCAAGGCCGGTCGCCTCGCGGCTCTGACGTCCTCGCAGGTGAACGCACTGGTCGAACGAACCGACGCCGAAGGCAGGTTCACCACGAAGGCCACTTGGTCCACCACCCGCTCGCTCACCGAACTCGGCTGCGCCGAATACCGCGATGCCGACGGCCTGGTGCAGCCGAACGACGGTGATGATGGAGTCCGGGGCCCGCAGCACGCCTCGTTCCGCACGGACCTCGGACGGGCCGTTGCGGACCTCGCGGCTTCCTGCGCCGGCCCGGTATGACCGTTCCCGTGTCGGCTTGCCTGCACGGGAACGTTGATCAGCGGTCCAAGGCCCCGCGCACCGTGATACCGAAGCGGGCGCTCAGTCGACGGAGCTCCCACGCGGACAGCGCGGTGACTGACAGCGGCGCTCCGAAGAGGAACAGCATCTGAACGCTTGCCGGCGCCGCCACCGAAACGTCGTCGAACGTCTGGAACATGAACGTCGACCAGGCGAGCAACGGGGATATGACCGGGGGAAGAACCTCGTGGACGTCCCCCGTCCGGAAGACGTAGTGAACCGACAGGACGGCGGCGGTCAAGCCGAAGACGGTGGCGAAGAGCACCGCGGCCAGGACCGCGAGCAAGCCTACGAACTCTAGTGGCCCCAGGAGTTGGGTGAGGCGGATGCCGCCGTTGTCGCTCAGAAGCACCCATACCGTGAGCGCCGAGGCGAAGAGGGAGAGGAACCCGCCAACGGGTCCGCCGAGCCGGCGCCAGTAGAGGGCGCGCACCCGCGCCCGCGCGGAGACAACGAATGTCACCACTACCAGGGGACCGGCGATCAGCAGGGCGCCCGCGGCCACGAAGGTGTCGGAGAACCGGTCAGCGACGAACGAGGCAGCCGACTCTCGCATCGGGTAGGCGTAGACGAGCCAGCATGTCGCCGCAAGGCCGATGCCTGTCCTGAGGACTTGGACGACCTCGGTGGTCGGGTCGGTGACCCGGTTGTCGCGGGAAGGGCGGAAGATCCGCACCGCGAGCGTGAACGGGAGAAGCAGACAGCCGGTTCGTCGCCGTTGAGGAACGGCAGCGCCTCGGATGTGTGGTTGAACCTGAGTCCTCATGGGCCCCCTTCAGCGGGCGTCGGGGTCGAAGGGGGTTGCCTGTGTGGGTTCCGGCGTGAGCGGATCGCAATCCCTCGACTTGGCGGCGGGCGAACTTGGCGCCCTGTGTATGTTGCGATAACATACAGCACGTTGAGTTTGGTGCCTTCAGGGCCCCGTCGCCACGGCGGCCGCGGCCAACCGGACGTCCCGACACCCTGGCCGAGTCCAGGATCACCGTCGCCTCCGCGACCTCAAAAAGCCCGCCCGAATGTCCCGAGCGGGGCATGCCCACTCCCCGGACCGCTAGACCCGCGTCAACGACCCCGCCGACGCGCCTCCAACCGGTCGACGACACGAATTGTGAGGACCGCCTGTGGCCCGACCGCGTCACTCCGACTACGGAACCTGCACTGCCTGCGGCGACGGCATCGAGTTCATCTGGCGTGGCCAGGTGCTGCGCAACCACCTCAACCCCGACTACCACCTGTGCCGCGGCAGCGAGCGCCTCCCCAAGGAGGCGGCCGGGACCGATGTGCAGGCCCCGGAGAGCACCAGCCACGCGCGAAAGCTGACAGCGGGTTGATCGTGCCCGTGCAGGAGGCTCTGCACCTGCCCGACACCACCGACCTGTGCCAACGCTGGCGTGACCGCGTGCCGACCTGGCGCCGCACGAGTGAGGGTGGCTTCGCCCCGGACTTGCACCGCGTGATAGCGATCCCGGAGGGCCCAGCCCGCCGCTTCGTTGAACGCCATCACTACAGCGGAACCTGGCCGGTTATCTATAGCTGTCAAGTATCTGGCCTGCTCAGAGGGGCCCGACAGATTCAGGGACGTAAGGCTCGGGTACGAGCGAGCAGGCTGCCTGCGCCGGTCAGCATGTAGTTGTCGGCGGCCGCGCGTATGGCGTCGCCTTCGCCCAGCCAGGACGAGGTCTGGGGCAGGACCGCGGCGAGCTGGTCCACGTCGGCGGAGGGGTCCCACTCCTCTGTCGTGGTGGTGGCTTCCGCAATGGCTGCCTTCACCTTCTCGGCGCTGACGCTGTCGTCGGCCGCCAGCGCGGCGAGAGGCAGGTTGATGCCGGAGAGTTCGCGGGGGGCGATGAGCTCCGCGGAAACGCCCATAGTGCTGCCGGTGGTGTTGAGCTCGTTCTGCTTGGTCAAGGACTGGATGTTGGTATTGAGGGTCAGCACGCGAGATTCACACCTTCATGATCGGGAGCTGAACAGCAGAATCTCGACTTGTCAGCGAATTGATATCTGGTCGCTCATAGCGACCTGGTGACCGTAGTGCTGGGTCTGAGCTGTGCCGGGGGTCAGCGGACGGGTGAACGGAAGGCGAGATAGGTGCGGTTGTCGTGTTCGGCGAGGGCGGGTGCAGAGACGGCGTACGCGATGGGGGTGCCGGGGTCGCTCCAGGACAAGCCGCCTTGGTGGGTGCTGATCCGGATCTTGTCGTCGTAGTCGCGGAACGCGCAGTACAGGGTGTCCCCGATGACGGCCAGAGCCGGGGCGCTCGGGGTGGTCCACTGAAAGCGGTCTGAGGCGGCCCAGTTCGAGCCGTCGTGGCGGATGATCGAGATGTAGTGGCTCCCGTCCTGCCGGGCGGCGAGGTACAGCTTGCCCTGATAGGTGGCGAGCGCCGGTGCGGCACTGGGGGGAAGGTTGGGCACGGTGGCCGCTGAGGACCAGTCCCTGCTGTTGCTGGAGTAGCGGAAGAGGATCTGCCCGCTGTCGCCGCCGGCCGCGAAGTGCAGCGCGTTGTTGCGCACGGTCAGTGCCGGTGCGCCGTACGCGTGGAAGGGGAGTTGCGCCGGCGGGGTCCAGTCGGCGCCGTTGGTGCTGTGGCTGAGGAACTGGTCGGCGCTCAGGTTCTTGTGGCCCAGGAACAGGTAGCCCTGGAAGGAGACCAGCGCCGGGGCGACGTTGGTGACGGCGCCGGGAACCTGCCCGAAGGCGGTCCATCGGTCGTCTTGGAATCGGCTGACGTACACCCGGTCGTCCAGACCTCGGACCGCGCAGTACAGGTTGCCGTTGTGGACAGCCAGGGCGGGGGTGTCGGGGGTTTTGGACTCAGGCCACGGCATCACCCGGTTGTTCCACTGGGTGCCGGTGCGGGTATGCAGGCCGATGTCGTTGGTGAGGGGGTCGGTGACGGCCGCGCGGAGGTAGAGGTCGAACCATCCTTCCGCGAAACTGCCGGCGAAGCGGTGCCCGGTGCTCTCGCCCCAGGGGCGGGCGGCCAGGGCAACAAGCGCAGCCCGGTCGAAGGCGAGAGTGCGCTCCTGCACGAAGTCGTCTTCGATCCAGCCGATGATCTCGGAGACGAGCTGGGTGACGGCGGCGACCATCGCGATGAACTGGTGCAGGTATTCGTAGGGCCCGCCGATGGGCAGGGCGCTCATGAGCTCGGCGGCGCTCGCCAGGATCCGCGCGATCTCCGCCAGCTTCCGCCCCAGCTCGCTGGGGCGTTTGGAGTCTTCCTCCCAGCACTGGATATGGCAGACCAGCACCCTGTTGACCCGTCCCTCGAACAGCAGGGTGTTGGCGTCCATCTGGTGCGTCTCGTTGTACTCGACGTCGTGGTACGTGCGGGTCGTGCTCGACTGCGGCACATTGTTGTCAGCGCCTGCGCTCAGGCCCCAGTAGATCTCGTCCTCGCCGGAAAGCTCGGTGGACCGCTTGGCGCAGAAGAACTTCGACAGGGTCAGCCTGGTCTGCAATGGCCACCGCCCTGAGACCGGGGCGCCGTGAGCCGAGGCGGTCACCAGCGTCGACCCATACCCAGAGTCGGCCAGGCCCCGATGGAACGCCTCACTCTCCCCGGCGTCCCCGTGGGCGCTTCCGCCCTCTGGGGCGTCGAGGTCGATCACGTTCACGTTCGGCTGCGCCTTGACGTCCTCGTACACAGCCGGCAGGTCCGCGAGGAGGTCTGCCAGTGAGTACCCCTGGGCAACCGGGCGGCCGATCAGGCTGTCCGGAAACACCTGGTGGGCCTGGGGCGCTGACGCCTCTTCCCGGTATACCCGTCCGAAATCGCGCACCTCGTCGTCCGACAGCAGGTCACGGACCGGCCCGAGCATCCGGGCTTCCAAATCCGTCAGCTCCAGCCCCGCGTCCAGTCGCGCCGCGCCATGCAGCATCACGCCGTAGAGCAACCGCGAGCCCCGCGACGGACGCGCCCGCCCCGCGGCCTTCCCGGACGGCGCATCGCCCCGCAACTGCGCGCGCAGCCGCTCCAGGCGCTCACTGCGGGACACCTCAGAATCAGACGACATGGACGATCCCCTCAATATGGAACACAACGCGCACGCGCGCAGTACGGACCCTCCCACAGGGATAACACCATGCGACAGATCCTTTACGGACAGCACCCGAAGGAGGGAGTGTGTCTGCAGCGAGCATGCGATTGCGCCGCCCGCCTCATTCCCGCAAGGTCGGCCGCGTTGCTCTCGTTGAGCAACGTGGCGCAGACACCAGCCTGCTGGGCGATACCGCAGACGGGGACGGAAGCGGCACATGCTCTCCGGAGCCGAGCTGTACACGCCACCGGTCTCGGCATCAGCCCTCGGCGGGTGTCGTTGTTGAACCGGAATCGCAGCGCTTTGACGACCCGTCATGAAAAGATCGCCGAGAGAGGCAACCGGACCTGGTCGTGATGGAGATAGAACGCATGAGCGACGAACGAGACGAACCCGACATCAGCATCCCGAACTACAAGATCGACGATGTCATCCAGGGCGGGTCACGTTCGGCCGCCGTGACCCGCCAGGATGCCGATGTGACCGACCTGGGCGTGCTGACCGGGACCGGCGACGGCTCCCCGGGGATCACCCGGGACTCGATCCCGGTCACCGACATCACGCCCGGTGAAGCCACCCTGGAGACGGTCCCGGCGGCCGAGGTCGGGCCGCAGGACGTGGGAACGTTCAGCGTGCGCTACACCGGCCCCACCCCGCAGCTCGTCGTCAACGGCGGCACGGTCGTCCCCTCCGTCATCGCTGTCGTGGACGGCACGGGAGCTGTCGTCGCGGAATACGTCGCACGGCCCGCCGGAGTCGGCCAGCGTCCGGCCGGTGTCACAGGCCGGACGCTGGCCGTCGACCAGAACCAGCTCGTGGGTTGCGCGACCCCCGACTGCCAGCCGATCAGCTTGCGCCGGTAGGTACGGGTCACCCGCCGGCACGCAGGACAGGATCACGTCAGCCTGGCGCTGCCCCACACCCTGGCCGTCGCCGGCCTCGTCGTGGTCGCCTACGTTCGCCTCGCCTCGCCCCGCGCCTGAGCCGGGTTCGGGGGAGGATGACTGCGCCGGGGACGGTCTCGTCGCCCCCTTAACGGCCGCCCCGCCGGCGGCCGTCGTGGTGCTGGCATGGATCACACGGCGGGCTCCTGGTTCCCCGACCGGATCATGCGGCGCAGACTGGTCCGCGCCGCGGCGAGATCGTCCTCCATCTCGGTGAGCCGGCCCTGCAGTTCCTCGGCACGGGTCTTCTCCTGGGCGAGTTCGCCTTCGAGGCGCTGGTTGGCGGCGGTGAGCTCGTCGACGCGGGCGCCGAGGTCGGCGGCGCCGACCTGGTCGATCTGCTGGCCCAGGGAGCGGCGCACGGCGGCCTTGAGCCGGTCGACTTCTTCCCGCAGCCGCCGGTTGTCCTCCCGGGTAATCTGTACCTCCACCTGCCAGCCAGCCGGGGCCTTCCGGGCGCCGTCCTCGCGCGGCTGGCGGGCCTGGCGACGCCGGGCCTGTTCGATGACCTCGCGCACGCCCTCCGCGTATACCAGCCAGTGCGAGACCCTCGCCCGCCGCGCCACTGCGGTGAAGGTGACCGGCTCCTTCTCGGCGAGCATCTGGTCGACCACGGTCAGGACCCGGGCCCGTTTGTCGCGGGAGTCCTTCTGCCGGGCCTCACGCAAGACCTGCGCGGAGGTTCGGGGCTCATCCATGGCACGTGCTCCTGGTGGGAAGGCCGACGATCGGCAGAAGGTTCGGTGGCTCCGCGGCACGGACCTTGCGCAGCACGGCGGCCGCCTCCTCGATGTGAAGGCGCTCGGCTTCGGGCATCTCGGCGAGCGCGGTGCGGATGCCGGTGACCACCGTCTGGAAGGACTCGATCTGGTCGGTGAGGTTGCGGATGACGAACGCGGCGGCGCCCATGGCCAAGGCGCTCTCCCGGTCGGCCTTCAGACCGCGGATGTGGTCCTCTACCGCCGGGAGGAACGAGGGGTCCGGGCGGTAGAAGCCGCACCCCGAGCACTGGAAGCGGATCGGGCACTTCCCGCCGCCGGCCTTGACGTTGGACGGTTCGGTGCAGTTGCCGAACGGCGTCCCCACCGACCGGGCGTCGTACACGGTGGCCGACGAGGTCGGCATCGGGTGCCCGGACCGGTCGACGACGTGCAGCCGCATCATCTCCACTGCCTCGCGGCGCCGCTTCAGGGAGACCGTGAAGTATCCAAGAGTGGTGTCTGCCGACCGGTGGTCCATGAGATCGCGCAGGGTGTGCAGGTCGGTGCCGGCGTCCGCGTGCCGCTGGGCGTAGGTGTGCCGGAAGGCGTACGCGAAGATCCGGCTGCGGTCGAACGGCAGCGGCAGGCCGTCCTCGTCGGCTGTGTCGGTGACCAGCTCGGGCAGTCCGTCGACCCACTGCCGGATCATCTTCGCCACGGTGTTGGCGTCGATGCAGGCGTCGTAGGCGTGCCGGGCGGCGGGGAACAGGAAGGTCCGCGAGCGGGCGGGGAGCTTCAGCGTGGCCCGGATCTTCAGCCACGCAAGGATCGCGAACGCGGTCTCCCGGCTGACCTCCAGACGGCGCCGGTTGCGCCGCGACTTGTGGTTGTCCCAGATCAGGACGTACTCGCCGCCGTCGGTGTCCAGGCAGTCGATGCGCAGCCAGCGCACCTCCCAGGGGCGCCGGCCGGTGTCGCGCAGCAGTACGTAGACGGTGCGCAGCATGGCCTGCACCACCTCCGGTGGGAAGTCCCCGTACGGGAAGTCGGTGCCGATGAGGTCGGTGGCCGCATCCAGTTGGGCGAGGACGAGCTCGGGGATGGCCTTGCCGGCCATGTCCTCGCTGGCGTCCTCGTAGGGGATCTGGTGGTGGCGCTGGCGGGCGAAGCCGGTGGCGAGGTCGTCGACGATCTGCAGGCGGCGGCCGAAGTCGAGCAGCTGGCAGAAGCTCGTGAGCAGCTCGTTGCGGGCGCCTGCGGACAGCGGTCCGGTGCCGTCCTCCCGCTGGCGGGTACGGATCTGTTCGACGACGGCGTCCATGTCGGTGACCTTCAGCGCGGACGGGTCGTGGCCGCCGCCCGTTCGCAGCTCCAGGGCGCGAGACGCGGCGGAGCAGCCCTTGAAGAACCGCCGGAAGTCGGTGTTCTCCGGGGTGGTCTCCTTCACCCAGTCCGCCAGCAGTCGGCGCAGCCAGTCCTGCCGGATCACCGAGGTGTCCAACTGCCGCGGGACCGTACGGACCCCGGAGCGGGTGCGCGAGCGCAGACCCAGGTCGGCGAGCTCCCACACGGGTTTGTCGAGCGGGTCGATCCCGCGGAACCGGTCGAAGGCCGCGCGCACCAGGCGCAGGACGTCGTTCCAGTGGGCCTCGCAGTTGCGGTCGGGGTACCCGAGGTCGGCGAGCTGCTGGGGCGGCATGGCGCCGATGCTGTCGACGCCCTCCAGGCCGCGGACCAGGAGCCGCACCGCGACCGGGCTGAGCGTCGGCCGCTGGGCATCACGCTGGACCAGGGCGTAGAGGACCTCGCGGCGCAGCAGCGGGTTCAGCGGCAGCAGAGTGAACTGGTACCCGCTCAGCCACGGACTCTGCACCGCCGCCCAGCCGGCCATGTCCTCGCCGGACGCGTCCGTCATGCCGAGCTTCTTTCGGTGCAGGCGCCAGCGCTCGCGGTGGTAGGTGCACAGCGCCGTCCGGCGGCCGTGCGCGGTGCCGACGCAGGCCCCCACCAGGCACGGACGGCCGGGAGGAAGGGGCCTGGCGACGGTCGCGAGCCAGTCGGCGAGCTCCAGGTGCGTCTGCCCGCTCCTGTGCTCGTAGCGCCACTTCACGTAGTGCGGGGTGCAGCTGCCTCGGCTGGCCGCTTCCAGTGCGCAGCGGATCCCCTCGGGCTCCGCCGAGCAGTGCGGGCGCGATCCGGGCAGGGCCCGGACCGTGGCCCGGCGGCCGACCGTCGCGAACTCCTCTCGGCTCAGCCCGCTCTCCACGAACTGCTCGTAGCAGGACCGGCACAGGTGCCGGCTCGCGCGGACCGCGACGTGGCAGCCGGCGCTGTTGCAGCGCCAGATCGCCGTCGTCGACTCGTCCGGGTCGCCGGTGAACAGCCAGTGCTCACCGGCCCATTCGTCGGGTCGCCACAACGGGTCGGTGTGCTCGTCCAGCCACGCCTGCCACCGCGGGCGGTCGAAGGGCAGCGGTACCACGGTCGGATCGGCCGCAGGGACGGCCAGGGTGGGAAGGCTCATCGGGCGATCTCCAGACGCCGGGCATCCGCGCGCTCGACCGCGGCCCGCTTGTCGTCGTCGGAGGCATGGACGTACACGCTCATCGACGAGTCCGACAGGTGTCCCAGCAGGTCGGATACGACGGAGCGGTCGGTGCCGCTGCGGATCCAGTGCGTCGCCGCGCCGTGGCGGACCATGTGGGGGCGGGCGATCAGGTCGGCCGCGCGGGCGAGGCGATCAAAGAGGTCCTTGGCGTTGGAGTAGGTCATTGCCCGGCCCAGCGGAGCCCGGAAGAGGTTCACCAGGACCTGCTCGGTGAACTCGGCCTCCGGCACCGCAGCCCGCTCGTAGAGGTAGTCGGCGTAGCCGGCGACCAGCTCGGTGGTCACCGGTATGACCCGCGGCCGCCGCGACTTCGCCCAGGCGCCGTTGCTGTTCAGCCGGCGCCGCACGTGCAGGTGCGGGCCCTTCACCTGGCAGCCGAACGCCTGAGAGTCGGGGAGCAGGTGCATGTCCTCGCGGCGAAGCCCCAGCGCCTCGCCGATCCGCATTCCCGTGCACCACAGCAGCAGCACCAGGAAGCGGTCCCGCGCGTGCCGGGCGACCTCCACCAGGCGCACGATCTGCTCGATAGTCAGCCACTCGATCCCCGCGTCCAGCGATGCCAGCTTGATCAGCCGGGACCGGATCGTCCGGTGCTGGTCGTCCTCGCCCGGGTCGTAGCCCGGCGGCAGGTAGCGCAAGTACTTGGGCTCCGTCAGCTGGCCCAGCAACTCGCGGGGCACCCAGCCCATCCGGACGCCGAACGCCAGGAACTCGCAGACCGTGCCGACGATCGCGTTCGCGGTGTTGTCCCCGCGGAACCGTTCCGGTCCGCCACCTCGCCGGCTCCGCGACGGCAGCGGTTCCTCGACCAGCCAGTGCAGGAACCGCGACAGCTGCCAGACGGTCACCGCCGCCCAGTCGAGTCGCTGGTGGGCGCAGTACGAGAGGTACAGGGCCGTGCGGCCGGCGTACGTGCGCTCGGTGTTGTACGCCCGGCCCGCGTTCCGCAGTCCGACGAGGAAGAGCGATCCCTCCCGGTGCAGGGCGTAGTCGTCGGCTCCGATGACGACCCATGCGGCCCGGTCTTCTGTCACCTCCGCCCGCTCGGCGCGGAAGGACGTGACGAATGTGCCTGTAATGCTGAACACCCCATGGATACCGATGGCTGAGCCAGGTCGGCCGGTACATGCCTGACGTGGCTGCTTAAAAGATCACCGTGAAGATAAGGCCGGCTGTCCGCTTCGCCTACGGCCTGCAGCGCATCGACGAGCCAGCGGCCCCCGGCGAGCCCGCAGGCGGACGGCTCCTGGGAGTGCTGTCACTCGGCATCCCGATGAACGGCGCCGTCCTCGACATCTTCGAAGGAACCCGCAGATACGCGGAGACCCTTGAGCTCAACAGGCTCGTACTGCTCGACCGCGCAGAATCCAACGCCGAATCCTGGTTCTGTTCCAAGGCGTTCAAGGCAGCCGCCCTCCAGGGCATACGCGGTGTCGTTGCACATTCAGACCCTCAACCGCGTACGCGGCAGACCTCTGACGGGCCCGAGCTGATCAGCCCAGGGCACATCGGCCACGTGTATGTCGCCCAGGACTTCCTCTACTTGGGGCGCACCCGCCCGCGCCGACTCACCATCCTGCCGGACGCCACAGTGCTCTCCGAGAGAGCCGCGCAAAAAATCCGGCGCGACGAGGTGGGTCATAAAGGGGCGGCGAGGCGATTGACAAACCTCGGGGCGCCACCGCGCCAGGCCGGCGAAGCTGGCGCCCGCTGGCTCACCCGAGCGCTCGAAGAGATCGGCGCCACAACTATCCACCACCCCGGCAACCACCGCTACGCCCGAAGCATCGGCCGGCGCCGGACTCGCCTCCTCGGCACCGCCTACCCGGCCCCGCGCGCCGCCCCCTCTCCCTGACACGGCGGCCAGCGGTGATGCCCGGCCGGATCGCCGCCTCTGTCCACAGGCCCGGTTCCGCAACATCACGACCACAGCTCTTCGACCGATGCAGAGGGAGACCCGCGATGCCCAGGACGCCTTCCAAGCGCCGAAGCGGCGCCGGCGCGAGCGCCCAGGCCATGGCAGATGTCATCCGCGGCGACGAACGGCGCAAGCAGCACCGCACCGCCGCATGGGCGCTCCCCGCCTCCCTCGTCCCGTCGGCGGCCGCCGCCTACATGACGGCGGCCGCCACGAACCGGTACGTCGGGGCCACGGTGCTCGTCATCGCCACCGTCCTTGCTCTCCGCCGCATCTACCGAAGCAAGGGCAGCTCCTGGGCCACCGGCGCCGCCGGGGAGCGACGGACCCGTCGCATCCTCGCCCCGCTCGTCTGGTGCGGGCTCGGACGATGGGCCGTACTCCACGACCGCCAAATACCGCGATCCAGAGCAAATCTGGATCATTTGATCATCGGGCGTTGCGGCCCTGCGTACGTCGACACCAAGACCTGGCAGTCGAAGACCTCCAAGGTACGCATCGACGCCCGCGGGAGCCTCTGGTACGGGCGCTACCCGCAGCAACGTGCCGTCGAAACCGTGCTCTGGGAGGCTCAGCGCGCCGCGGAAACACTCGGCCACCCGGTACGGGCCATCATCGCCGTCCACCACGCCGCCATACCCCCAGGCGGACTCGTCAGCGCCGGCGTCACCATCATCCAGGCCACCGAGCTGCGCCGCCATCTGCGGTCCTTGCCCAAGGAACCCGGCTGGAACCGAGCCCGCATCCGCCAGGCCGCCCTTCTCGCCGACCAGCAACTGCGCCCCGCCGCATGACCTGCCGAGCCCTCCCCGCGCTCCGCGCCCCGTCCTTCTACGGCTCGGTGGGCTGGCACTCCCACCCGCCGCCCCGGACCGGCCGTTCGACGGCCGTGCCCGAACTGACGAACTCCGAACCCGTCCCCGCCCTACCTACGAGGAGCGAACCATGCACATCGCGATCGTCGACGGATACTCGACCGGCGCCGCACTGGCCCGCCAGCTGCACGCTCTGGGCGTCACCTGCACCCACGTCCAGAGCCAGCCGCAGGCCAACGAACACCTCCGCCGATCCTTCGACGCCGCCACCTACCTCGCCAACCTCGGGTACGAACCCGATCTGCAGGTGGTGGCGGACCGACTGACCAAACTCGGCGTCAGCAGGATCACGGCCGGCGCGGAATCCGGGGTGACCTTGGCCGAACAGCTGTCGCTCCACCTCGGCCTTCCCACCAACTCGGCCGAGCATCTGGCGGCGCGACGGGACAAACGACTCATGGGCCAGGCGGTCGCCGCGAGCGGCCTGGCGACACCGAGGACGAACGTAGCGCGGACCCCCACCGCGGGCCGTCGCTGGTTCGAGGCATCCGGACTGCCCGAGGCCGTCGTCAAACCCCTGGCCTCCGCAGGCAGCGACAACGTGTGGTTCTGCCGCACCGCCGCAGACGTGGAGGCGGCCTGTGCCTCCGTCCTGGCAGCCCCGACGATCTTCGGCGAGCCCAACCGCGCCGCCCTCGTCCAGGAGCGCCTGGTCGGCGCCGAGTACTACATCAACACCGTCTCGCACGAGGGCCACCACCGCGTCGCCGAGATCTGGCGCTACACCAAACAGGTCAGCCCGGTGTCCACCCCCGTCTACGACTACGAAGAGCCGGTGGCGGCAACCACCCAGGAAGCGCGCACCCTGCGCAGCTTCACGTTCGCGGTACTCGACGCGCTCGGCATAAGGTCCTCGCCCGCCCACACCGAGGTCATGCTCACCGCCCGCGGCCCCGTGCTGATCGAGACTGGAGCACGGCTCGGCGGCGCAACAGTCCCCGACGTCGTCGAACGCTACTGCGGTGTCTCCCAGACCTCACTGGCCGCCGCCGCCCTGGTCGACCCGCAGAACCTGCTCGGCTTCGACGACTCCCGGACCATCTGGACCGGAGCCGTACGCCACGTCGAGTTCGTCAACCACCGGCAGGGGCAGGCCGACGCCCACGCCGCCCAGAAGGTCGCCCAACTGCCCAGCGCCGTGGCCGTGGGATCCGCCGTCGACCCCGGCGAGCTCATCGATCCGACCGGCAGCCTGCTCAGCTCCCCGGGCTACGCCTACCTCGCGGCCGACGACCGCGACGCGGTGGAACGGGACTACGCCCGCCTGCGGGAATGGGAACGTCAGGGCCTCCACACCGTGTGAGCGCGAGCGCGACCTCGGGTGAAAACCCATGGCAAAAGACCCAAGAGCGTCGATAACATGTTGGAGTACGCCCCGGGTAGCAGTCACTGCCACCCCCCCCGGCACACTGTCCGGGGCAGAGCACAGCGAGCCCCGGGCCGCCACCCTTTACCGGGTGGCGGCCTGGGGCTCGCTCATGTCCGGGGCTTCGGCTGCTCCTTGAGTCACCCGGACAGGTTGGTCAGGCCGCCAAGCCCAGCGCGCGGCGAAGCGGCGGCAGTTCGACCAACGGACCGGGACTGCACGCACCGTCGCCGGCGAGCAGACCGAGGTACTGCTGCTTGCGCGCTCGGTGCTGGCGCAACCGGTACGCGAGTACTGCCTCACGTCTTCGCAGACGGCTCAACTTCTCCTGTGCGGCCGCGCGAGTCACTTCGGCGCGCTGCTTGCCCGCGGCGATGCGAAGGGCCTCTTCGTCAGGCCGGGACAGGTAGTGGAGCGCGAGAGCGCGCAACACGGCGGACGCCCGTCGAGAGGTCGCGTCCGGAGCGGATGTCGAGGTAGTCGGGCCCAGCCGGATCTGAGCGGGAAGGTAGTCGGGGGACGCGGGAGTGATGTCGTGGGTCCGTCCGCCGTGACTCCAGCCACCGCTGAGCTTGACTCCGTTGATGGACGGCTCATCGGTGCACTCCCGAGACCAGAACCCGTCCTTCGGCCGGCCGTAGGAGATGTAGATGCCCCGCGGGATTGCCTGCGAGCGGTCGTAGAGGTCGGGCCCCACGGTGAATGTCCCGCGTACCCGACCGCCCTCGACCTCGTAGACGACGCGCCCGGGCAGGACACCGACCTCCCTCTCCCGGACGGTGAGAGTGCCCATCGGGGCTCCGTCCCGCCCGACGAAGGGCAGTCGCACGGCCTCGCTCACGGGCGGCTGGACGGCCGGTTGACGTCGCCGAACCAGGCCGGCCACCTGGCTGATGCGCCGTCGAGCGGCCGCGCGGTCGTCGCGGACCGTCTGCAGTTCGGCCTCCAACCTTCCGATCTGGCGTTCCTCGTACCTGACCTGATCAGTGGCGCTGCTGCGGGCAGCAGCACGAACCAACTCGGCCCGATCAGAGCGCCGGTACCAGTGCTTGACCACTGCGACGACAACCGCCTCGGTCAGAGCTCTCGCCCCGTCAGGAATACGACGGGTGCTCCCGTTGTCGCGCCGGACGACCGCATCGGACACAAGGAAGTGATCGCGCCGCGAGACAGTGCGCGGGTTGATGGCGTCGGTGAACCCGTGAAGACGGACACCGCGCACGACCGGCTCGTCGGACCGTGGAGCCGACCAGCTGAGGTCGTCCAGCCCGTCACCGAACCGGACCCGCACGGCAGTGGGAAGGACCGGGCCCCCGTGCGGGGTACTGGAGACGACGACGAGGGTGCCCCGGATGTGCGGGCCGCGAATGATGTAACGGCTCTGGCCGTGGTCCAGGACGCTTGTTTGGATCTTCAGGGTGCCGAAGCCGCGCAGAGGCAGCTCAGCGAGGTCCCCGTGGGATTCAGGAGGCACGTTTCTCCCTTCGGAAGTGGGTGAGGTGGCCCTCCGTACTGGCCGCACGGTCGCCAACGGGCCTCGGAGGGTCACCGACTGGCGAATGACGGCCGGGTGGCCGAGCGGTTCACGAGAGGTCCGGGTCCTGGGTGAGTACCTCCGCGGTGCGTCCCGCAGCGTCGGTTACTTCCCAGAGAGCCTCGGTGACAGCGGCGTCGAGCTGGCGCTCACGCGCCTGGTCAGCAGCGCCCTGGCCGTCGACGGCGCACTCGACGGCGATGCTCCAGGTGGCGATGAAACTGTCCGGAGCCGTGTCCTGAGGCGGGATGCCGGGGATGAGAACCAGCGAGCCCAGGTCGAGAGCTGCCCGCCAACCGGCCGTCTGGAGAGTCCCGGTGTAGGAGGTGGTCATCGTTTCCTCGTGCGCGAAGTCATCTGAGTTGAGCGGGTTGTAGCGCACGACGATGTAGTGGGACTGGTCTTCGGGTGCGACTCGTTCCATGAGCACTTCGGCCAGGTCGTGACCAGCCTGCTCCAGTGCGATACGCAAGGCGGTGATCGCAGGGTCGGCCGAGTTCGGGGGATAACTGATCGGTGCCTCCTGGGGCTGAGGAGCTGGGTGAAGGGCGCGCGGTAGCCGACGCGGTGCACGGCTACGCGCCGTGCAGGGGCGCTCGAAGGGGGAGCGCCGATGGTCCGAGGTAGATGACCGTGCACGGGGCTTCGGGGTGGAGATGTCTCTCGACCCAGAGCAAGGCCAGTGATTCGACAGCGGCCTGGTCGTGGCCGCTGAGGTAGTGCAGCAACGTCTCCTCGTCGGCGTTGTACCCGGTGCCGCCGGCCTTCCAGATGACGAGCACCCAGTGGAGCGTCTCGGATGTACTGGGCATCACCGCTCCTGATGGCTGGCGGCCACGAGCGCCGCAGTGGGGAGGCCCGGGCCCGGAGCGCGGAAGCGCAGAACTGTGCCGGTTCGGCCGGACGGTGTCCGTCGGATGGCGAGTGGACGAGGGACTGGGGCCATGAAGCGGGGACTTCGAGGGATCTTCCTGCTCGTGCGCTGCTCCATTTCGTTGCCGGTAGAGGTGCTGCCCGGCCCGACCGGGGTGAGTCGGGCCGGGCAGCCGGGGGAGGGGTGGCCGGGCAGGTGGACGGCTGGAGACCGCAGCCGTCGGAGCACCTGGAGAGTCTCCGAGCCCTACGCCTCGCGATGGTCGAAGGCGTCGTAAGCCGGGCAGGAGTCCTGTCCGCCTGTCCGTCGGTGCAGTTGTGAAGGCGGAGGGCGCCGGGTACGGCCCGTCGAGTCGACGCGACCAGGTTGGCGTACGGCAGCAGTTTGCCGAGGCGGTCCTCAATCATGTCGAGGGGGCCGCGCCGGGAGACCGACGTGAGATCGTCCACGCGCGAACCTCCTAGAGGGATGTAACCCGCACCACTTTCTGACAACTAAGATATTACATATGAGGTACGGCGAAGTCAAATCTTACTGGTCGTCACTGGTGTCTGGAGCGTAATCCCGGGAGTCTCGATGCCAGTTCCTGAGGGTGGGCGAGGCCGTATGGTTGCAGCGAGTCGCGCCTCCGCGTGGGGTGTCGAGCCACCAGGGAAGGCAAGTGTGATTTTACAAAACGAGCGATCATGGTAAGGTCTTACTTGTCAGTCGAGCAGGGATGGCATCCCGCAGATCGGGAATGCCTTAACCTGCGTCGCGGAGTCGAATGCGGCATATCGCCCGGACCCGCTGGAAACAGTTCGAAGGGTGTGAACGCTTTTGAAGCGAGTGGAGCCGGGCACGGGCAGCACGATGAGGGTCTCGGTTCTCGTAGCCCTCGGTGCGATCGCGTTCGTCGCCGCGTTCGTCGCGGTGGAGGCGGGGTACCCGATCGTCTTTGCCGGCGGCGTGGTGATCACGCTCGTCGTCACGGCGTGGCTCGCCCATGACGCTTGGCGCACCCGGACGCGACCCGAACGATAGCCCGGAAGGGCTCTTGGCCCGGATCGTGACTCGTCCAGTGCGGGCCCGCCCCGGTCGAACGGAGGGGCTTGGCATGCCGGAACCGAGACGGCGCTCATTGGCCTCGGGTCGCGAACGTCCGTCTCCCACGGCTGTCAGCGGCAAGCCCTTGGCAGTAGCAACATCCATCCTCAAGACGCCGATCAGGCGCGAGCACATCAGGAGAGTTACCTCATGAACCGCAGTGAACTGCTGGCCGCACTGGCCGACCGCGCCGAGGTGTCCCGCAAGGACGCCGACGCAGTCCTGTCCGCCTTCGCCGTGATCGTGGGCGACGTCGTGGCCAAGGGCGACGAGAAGGTCACCATCCCCGGGTTCCTGTCCTTCGAGCGCACCCACCGTGCCGCTCGTACCGCGCGGAACCCCCAGACCGGCGACCCCATCCAGATCCCGTCCGGCTACGCCGTCAAGGTCTCGGCGGGCTCCAAGCTCAAGGAGGCCGCCAAGGGCTAGCCCAAGGCGGCATGACCCTCGGGTGAGGGCCAGTTCGCGCTGCTGGGGCGGTCGTTGAGGCGACCGCCCCAGCAGCGTATCCCGGCTCCGAAAGGGCGGTCATGGTGCGTCATGCGTCGCACAAAGTTTGGAAGAACCATGGTGAACTTTGGTACCATGGTTGAGTAAGGAGGGGGTACGCATGGACGAAGCCCTCACCGCCCTTGAGCGGGAGATGGAACAGCTCCGCCGTGACGCGCGAACGGCGCACACAGATCAGGACCATCCGGCCGTGCGCGCCGCCTGCGAGCAGCTCCGCCTCGCCGAGAGCGCGTGGTACGCGCGAATCGGTCAACCACCCCGGCAATCCGCGACTGCTCAACTGCCTCCACTCCGGAGCAAGGAGCAGATGCGCCTGACGCTGGCGATGATCGGCGCTCCCGCGGCGCCGAAGGACATCCGAAAGGTCACCCTGGCCTTCACCGGCATGGACTTGCCGTGGTCACGACTGGCCAGCGTCCGGCGCGATGAGAAGCGTCGATACGCCACCTCCGCAGGAGCCGCTAGCTACATCTGCCCAGCTCTGAACGCGGACACCTTCACCCCTGTGCGCGGTCTCTACGCGTTGAGCGACTGGCCCCTAGAACGCCGCCTGTACACACGTACATCAGCACGAGTCGACTTCCTCACCATGGTCACGCGGCTCGCCACACACGAGCAGAGCGCGACACCTCCGGTACGCGAACTCCTGCGACGTATGGCAGACGAGATCACCGGCGCCACGGTGAACGAGAGCACCTTGACCGCGGCGGCCGTCACACGCGCGGCCGAGACCGAGCTGCGCACCATCGTCCAGGACGACCGAGCTCGGCGCACTGCCGCGGCACGGGTCGCCCGGCGCGATCTCGACCCGGTCGAGCAAATCTTCGGAGCACCCCGCAACTGATCTTCCGCAGGCCGAGTTGACTGACCAGAAAGGAAAGGCGAGACGATGACAGCAGTACGCCTGGGAGGCTGCGGGGGATGCGTGGGCTCAGACCGGCCCGGTTACAACCTCGTGCGCGAAGAGCGGACCGGCTGGACGCCCGTCTGGAAACGCTGCCCCGACAAGTGCACGCCTCAGTCACGTGCCGCGAAGATTCAAGGTCGGCAAGACCTGCGTGACCAGGGCGCGGCCACAGCGCCCGCAGAGCCCACCTCCCCGACGTCCGCGACTCCGGAACCGCAGGCCAGGCGCCACACGGCCGCTCCCCGCACCGAGGCCCCGTACCGCGGCCGCGCCACCACGCCGCGCCGCGCCGCCACACCTTCCCGACCGACCGCGGCGGCTGCCGCCACCCCTGCAGCCCCGGCACCGCGCCGTTGGCCGGCGGTCGCCCTGGACGTCGGCCCGGACGGCTGGGCACTGGACATCGCCCAGTGCCCAGCCCCAGCGGGCAAGAAGTTGACCGACTGGTTCGCCTGGCTGGGCACGGGACTGCCCGTACGCGTCGACCGCGTCCACGACGCCGGCCGCAACGGAGACGGCATCGTGTGCCTGTCCACAGCTGCCCTCAAGACACTCGGACTGCCCGCAGTCCTCCCCACGACGGACAAAGCCCGCTCCCAGCTCCACAGAAAGCTCGCCACCGCCGCGGCCAGCGTCGGCATGGAGCTCTCGGAGGACGTCGGCCCGACCATGCACGTCTTCCGCCGCAAGGGCGCCCCCGGCGGGCCGAAGACATCGGTCCGCATCGTCTTCACACCGTGGCTGGGCCAGGGCTCAGAGAAGCAGAAGGCCACCAACGAGCAGGCCGCCCGACTGGCCTCCGTCGCCGGCCTGCCCGACGCAGCGGCGCTCGCGCGCCGCACCCGCGAGTACGTCGCCCAGCTCGGCGTCGCGCCCGGCTCTACACCGGCAACTACCGGCATGCTGCTCTTGGACGCGGTGCGCCCTCGGGAGCAGTGGGTCCAGGACGAGGAAACTGGCGAATGGAGCCCGCAGCCGCGCGACGGTGCCCTGCCGTCGGGCGACGTCACCATTCCGCCAGCTGCCGGCGCCCGCCACCCCCTCACCCGCGACCTCATGCAGAGGAACGAGGCGGTGTGCCAGGAGGAGGACTTCAAGTTCTGGGCCCGCCCCCTGACGGAGGACGAGAAGGCGATGCCGTACGCGGTCGTCGTCGACACCTGTGCCTCCTACTTGGCCGTGACGGAATCCCTGCGCCTGCCCGCCGGCCCGCTCGAATACCACGCCGACGCAGTCTGGGACTCCAAGGTCGCCGGCCTGTGGTGGTGCGACTTCACCCAGGTAGCCGTTGACGATTTCCTTCCGCACCCGGCCACGTTCGACGGGCAAGTCCCGCAGGGGCCCGGCTGGTACGCGACGCCCACCGTCGCTTACATGGTCACCGAATACGGATATGACCCCACCGGGATCACCGACGCCTACCTGTCCACACACACGGTCCCCCTCCTCAAGGAGTGGACCGGACGCGTACGCAACGGCTACAAGCGGGCCTACGCCGACCTCGGACTCTTCGACGGCCAGGAACCACAGGAATTCCTCGACGCCTACGCCGCTCACAAGGAGACCAGCGACGACCCGGCCGCAGCCGATGCGCTGGTGCTCGCCACCCTCTACAAGGAGCTCTACAAAGGGGGCATCGGCAAGTGGACGGACAGCGCCCGCAAGTCCATCGAAGACGACGACGTGTGGCTGAAGAAGGTCGTCGCCACCTGGCACTACCGGCCCGAGCTGCGCTTCGTCATCATCGCCGCAGCGCGAATCGCGGCACACCGGCGCATGCGCAAGACCTTCAAACTGGCAGGCCGCGTCCCCTTCGCCGTCAACGTCGACGCCTGCTTCTACGCCGCGATGGAACCCACGCCCCTCGAACTGCTCGCCTTCACCGAGGCAGGTAAGCCCGTGCCCGGAACGCTCCGACTCGGCATCGCACCCGGTTCGTCCAAGCACGAGTCGAGCATCCCCATACAGGCGGTCATCGCCGCGATGGACGCCGGAGACCACCCCTCCCGCCTTGCTCACGACTTCGGCACCGACGGCCAGCAGGTGAGCGAGGACGACCAGGCGCACTCCGAGGAGGCGACCCAGTCATGACCACCCAGGACCCGAAGAGGGGCGCGGTCGCGCGCGTACGAGAGAGCCTCTTCCGCGGACGAGCCCCCGTACGCTCCACGACGCAGACCGCGCACGTCCTGGAGCGGAAGTACGGCGGCAACCGCCAGGCCATAGCCGCCGCGTACGGAGTCACCCCAACGACCGTGGGCCGGTGGCTGAAAGGCACGAGAACCCCCCAGGGTGACCACGCCGACCGGCTCCGCGCTGAGGCCACCGAAGTCCAGACGACGGAACGGGGACGCGAAATCCGAGCCCGCCAGATCGAGAAGGCCGAGGTCGGGGCCAACGCGGAAGTCGACCGCGCCACCACCTTCGAGATCCGCGGCTCCGGCGCCGTCCGCTCCAGCTACGTCCCGCTGCATTTGTCGGCCGAAGAGGTAGCGGCCCTCACGCGGGCAGATTCGGATGCAGAAGCGGAAAAAATCATCGGCAAGGCGATGGCCAGGTACTTCAACGGCGGAGGCGGATACGCCGGCTTCCACTGGGACGACTTCGAATGGGCACCTGAAGACTTCCGGCTCACCTGACCTGCCTCAGCGGGGCGGGACGATCTCAAGGGGTTGACGGATCACGGTGCTTCTCGCCAGCACGTCCACGGATTGGTGGGTGATCGTCTGCGTCCCGAGCGGGCTTGCCGGCCCAGCTCCCCAGCAGAAGGCACTCGGCGAGGACGACGGTGGAGGGGCAGCCGCTTCCGGCGGGCACACCTGGGCGAAGACTGCGCCGCCTAGGAGTGGTCCCGGCTCGACCTCACCCCAACGACTGTTCCGTACTAGGGAGTTCGGGCGCAGCCGCTGCATCAGGCGGAAGAGCACCCGATCAGTCCCGGAGTGTCCTCAGACGCACCACGAACTGGTGAGAAGCCGGTGCGAGAACATGGGATTCGCAGGCGCCCCGTCAGCTCTCCCAGGCTCTCACCGTGGAGAGACGGGATGGTTCCGGCCCAGACCGCTGAATCAGTGGTGGGCGTCCAACTCGGCGAGCAGCGACGGGTTGACGATGCGGACGATGGCCTCGATGTCGTCCCGGTTCGCGGCCGGCCACAGGGCGGCGCGTGCGGAGCGGTACTTCGCTGCGAGGCGCTCGCGCTTGTCGGCGGGAAGTTGCGCGGCCCGGTCGGGGTGGGAGTTGTGTGCGTTGTCGGCGATTTTCACGAGTGTCGCCTGTGGGTCTGCGGTGATACGGCGGATCTTCTCGTCGTACGACATCCCCGCCTGGTTGGTCACCGCCTCGACGATCTCGACGACTCGGGCCGGCACCCCCGCCTTCCGCAGACGCTCGGCGGTCCAGTCGGTGTCCTCCAGGAGGTCGTGCAACAGGCCCGCCATGACGAGTTTGTCGCCGAACGGGGTGAGCCCGGCGGCCACTGCCCGGACGTGCTCGACGTACGGCACTCCGATCTTGTCGGTCTGTCCGGCATGCGCGCCGTCGGCCAGAATCTCGATCTCACGGACAGAGGTCGCCTTGGTCACCTTCACTCCTTCGTCAGTCTTTCCGTCTGTAACCTGTCATTGTGTTGCGTCTCGGGAGTTCGGATTCGCCCGGACCAGCCCCCTACTTCCGGAAGGGCCTCGGCGCTGAGCTGGACGGCAGCCGTGATTCCACGCTCCAGAGCCGCCCGGTAGACGTCGCCGACGGTCGTCACCCGCCCTGACAGCCGCTCGTACTCGGCGAGCGGACCCTCCGACTGGCGCTGGCCGTCCAGCGACCGCAGGGGGATGGCGATGCCCGGGTTTTCATCTCGCCAAGTCCGCAGGCGCGCGATGGACGAAGCGGAAGTCCACCAGCACGCCGACAGCACTCGCTCGGCCACCCTGCTCGGTAACCGTAGCGTGATGCTCTCCGGGTAGCCGCCATGCCGAGATCCCGGCCAGCGGCCAGGCTGGCGAGCCTCGCCAGGCGGCCGCCGCCAGCGGCGGTCCCAGCCGCGCGCCCGCAGTTCCTCCTCGATGCCGAACACCGCCAAAGCGTCAGCCACGTCAAGGAGTTCCCCGGCCGTCCGCTGCCGGGAGACCTCCGCCCGCCAACTGGCACGCAGCGCGGCGGCCTCGTTCCGGGGAAGCTCCAGCGCCCTCCCTTTCACGTCCGTCGACATGATGATCGAACGGCGCTTCTCGGCGCCCAGCGCATCAGTCAGCCGGGTGCGAGTTCCCCGACGAACCCACGCGGTGACGGAACTCGAGTCCGTGGCAGCGATGGCGGTACTCCTTGGCGAGGCTGTCGAGACGGAGGTGATCCGCAAGCGGAAGCCTATGAGTGGTCGCTCCTCGGCGTGGGGGAACTCGCCGATGAGGAGCCCTCCCGATGCCCGCGCACTGTACAGCCGTTGGTCACAGGGCCTTCATCTCCGATGCCGCCGACCAGGACCTCCTGTCATATTGGTTCTGCGCCGTGAACCAGTGCTGCGACAACTCCCTCCCACGAGCGAAAGGGGCCGTCGACGCCGGCGGCAGTCCAGCCGACATCAGGGACGATCCAGGCCGGACCGATGTCCTGCCCGCCGAGCTGCACGGAGATCCGGTCGGTCGCGCGGACGTAGCCGACCTCGGCCCGGGCAACGGCCTCGGCGATGCCGCGCATGCTGCCATGCTGCGCGATGGCGTCATCGAGTACCGCGGCCGTGGCCTCGAACCGGGCGCGCAGCTCAAGCGTCAGGTCGAGCAGGAGACCAACGCGGCCACGCACGACGGCCGCGGCTACCTGGTCCGCGGCATCGCAGAATGTGCGAACGGCACGGGCCACCGTGCTGAGCTGCGTTGCCGTGGCGCGGCAGCGCTCGGCCGAACTGGCGGGGTTGTGGACAGGCAGCCCGGAAACCGACTCGGCGACGGTCGACGAGGCAGCGTGCAGGGGCCCCGGCAAAACCGGCAGGGGGGCGACCGCCTCGGTGACCCAGTCGCGGACACGACGGAGTGCCGCCAACGCCTCGTCGCCCTCATGGCGCGCGGAGAATCGCCCGGCGAATCCGCCGCGCAGGGGAGCCGGTGAAGAGGCCGCCGTTGCACTGAGGCGGTCCCGGGCATGCTCGACGAGGCTCAGCAGTTCGACCAGAGGGAAGTTCATCCAGTCGCGTTCATCGCCCTGGAGGGCATCGCGAAGGGCGCGGGCCGGCGTTCGAACAGCGTCCAGGAGGCTGATCGTCAATCGGCACCCGGCCATGCAGCCGACGTACCGCTGGTCCCTCAGACGTTCAAGGGCGGGCAGGAGGAGCGCCATCTGCGGCTGACGAAGGGCCTCAAAGTAGAACGCCCGCGCGGACGCGTCGACGAGCCCCTGGCGGAGTCCGGTGATCGCGTAGAGAGCCTTCCTAGCCTCACCCTCACCGGGGAACGGCGTTGTCCCAGCCGGACGGTGCGGATTGTCGTAGGACCACAGCAGAGCAGCGTCCGCCGCAGCGCGAAGAGGGTCATCGCGCTCCGGACCGACACCTCCGTCGACATGCCCAGTCCACCGGTGCCGGCGGACATGGAAGATGACCCGGCCGACTGCTGTGCCCCCGGGTCCGATGATGCTGAAGGACTCCTCACCGCTCGTAGCGGTGGGCTGGAGCAGCAGGGGGGCATGACCGGCGATCGGGAGAGTGTTCACGACGTCCGTACCCCTTCCATCTGGGAGCAGTTGCCGACGGATTCCCCGGAGCGCTCGGCTCTCGCCGTGTAGAAGCGCACATTGCCCTGATTGAGGAAGTGGCTGCGGCCGCGGCTGGCGATCGCCGCTTCGTCCGTGGTGATGCGGGCGAGCAGATAGCCCTCGGCCACGCGTCGGACGACGTGCCGCTTGTACGAGGTGCCGACCACCGCGGAGGGCCGGATAGTCCGGGCGCGGAGTCCGGCGAGAAGTGTCCGGGCTTCCTTCAGCGACTCGCGCAGCGCACGCTCGCTGAAGCCGTCGAGCTCGCCACGCCAGATTGCTTCGTAGAGGGCCACTTCGGCAGCGCTGGGTGCAGGGTTCGACACCTCGGTGGTCGCTTCGTGCGGCAATTCGTACCTCACTCGTAGTTGGGAAAGTCGACGTCGCGGAACTGCGCCGCGGGCATGGACGAGCGGCAGCTGAACCTCTCGGCCAACGCGTCAGCCGAATGCCTCGCGAGGAGCGCCGTCCTTGCGGTCCTCAGCGGTGGCGTCGCCAGGATGACCGGATCGAACAGCACGCGGTGCGCGCCGCTATCGGGGTGTGCCGTCCGTCGGGATCTGCGCAGACACGATCACAGTGACTAATTTACTCACCTTGAGGTCAGATGTCAAATCTTACGCGTCAATGCGCGGTGAGGGCGCGGTGACCTTTCGTGGGAACACCGAGGCGCCCAGCGGCCGGAGGATGGGGGTGATCCTCGATCTGCTCCTTGTCGGCGGTGCCCGCAGCGTCCACGAGCCCCCGGAGCCAGGGCCGCTTGTCCGGTCGAAACCTGTCGCCACGGCTGTGCTCGCCGTCCTGGCGTCCGAAACGGGGCGGTCCTCCGGCAATCGCCGGAGGACCGCCCCGTTTCCGCGGAGGGGACCGCGGGGGCCGGCTAGCCGGCGAGCTGCAGCAGCATGTCGCTACGTATCCAGCCGTACGTGCCGGTCTTCATCCCGCTCTTGCTTCGGTGAATCAGCTTCGTGTAGTACCAGTTCCCCTTGCCGCAGTAGACGCGCAGGTCGTCACCGTCGTAGAGGAACCCCTTGCTGGAGTAGGAAGTGCCCGGTCCGGTTCGATAGTTGATGCCGTTCCCATCGACAATGGCGTCATGGTCGCCGATGTTGTAGCTGCAGCTGGAACTGCTGGCCGCTGAAGCGGTCGGTGCCAGAGCGGCAGCTCCCCCTGCAAGGAGGGATACGGAGAGAGCGACAGCGGCGGCTCGGCGCTTGAAGTTCATTGGATCGGTGTCCTTTCACGGTGTTGCCTCGGTCTGCCGAAATGGAGGCCACCAGGCGGCGCCCCATTCCCATTTGCGTGAGCGAGTGCGCCCACCGACCGATCTTCCGAGCGCCGCCCTGTGGACAGAGACCGGCGACATAAGCCCCGAAGCCGGAGCGCCACGGTCCGACGACGGGCCGTCAGGCACGACGTGAGCGCGCCGTGTAGTGGTCCCGCACCTCTTCGTACGCGTAGTAGTCACGCCCGCCTACGGAATCGGTGGGACGCGGGAAGGACGCGTGCCGCCTTTTGTGCTGGCGCAAAAGGTCGTTCGAGACGTCCAGTCCCTCGGTGGACAACCGACGTGCGATCTCCGCAAGGCTCAACCCGTTCGGGGCGGGGATGGGGAGCTCGGGGCGGCGCTCGGCTCTGGCGGCGGCCGGTCGACGCGCGATCGCCCCGGACCCGGGCCCGCCGGGGGGAGGGAGCTTGGGCGGGTGTTCAGTAGGTCCCGCGACCTGCAGGTCAGAACGGAGTTCATCGTTTGCGGCAGATGTCGGAGTGCTGGGCGGCGGGGGCCGGTCAGAATCGGCCGAGCCGCAGAGGTGGGGGGGGGCGGAGGCGGCGTCTCCGCCCCCCGGAGACTCTCCCAGAGGGAGTCGGGAGAGCTTCTGCACGAGCCGACGTCCGCCAAGCAGACGCCACCGGGGCCGGACGGGCCGGGCCTCGAGAGACGGAGACAGGAAGCGCCGGAGTTCGCCGGCGAGCCGGAACCACTCCCGGTTCGGCGCGAGTCTCTGTGGCGCGAACCTTGCGTGGAACTCCGCTTCGACTTCCTTGTCCCCGGGCATCACGAGGACAACCCACTCGACGTGCAGGGCCAAGGTCGACATGCGGCGCTTCAAGTTCGTCGTGGTCCCGATCTTGACGAAGTCACC
Source organism: Streptomyces sp. NPDC051662 (assembly GCF_040681655.1). Classification (NCBI taxonomy): domain Bacteria; kingdom Bacillati; phylum Actinomycetota; class Actinomycetes; order Kitasatosporales; family Streptomycetaceae; genus Streptomyces; species Streptomyces sp. NPDC051662. Next base: position 36,143 of record NZ_JBFAZD010000010.1, on the reverse strand, counting down.
CAGCTGAGCGAAATAGACCAGCGGCTTGTGTGATGCGTCGCCCACGAGAGCGGTGACACCGATGCCAGACATCCGCAGCCCTGCCGTGTTAGGAACCTCAGCACAGATCCCCGGCTCCAAGACTCGGCAAGGCGACGTGCTGGGTTCGGTCTTCGGGTTCGCACGCCTCCGCATGTGTCCGCCTCTTCTGCGCTCGGATGGAGCCATCTGTAGGCCCCGGAGCGTTGAAAACTAGACGGACTGGACTGTGGAGAGAGGCCGGCCGCGAACCGTGGAGCACGTCAGCGGGACGAGGGCGTAGCGCGAACGGACGGTGCCGCAGAACCCGGCAGGGCCAATGCGATGGGCTGTTTGTGCAGGTCGCCGCAGTGCCTGATTTCTCGGAAGAGGTTCGGCATCGGTCGTGCTGTCAGAAGGGCGCGACCGTGCCGTTGGACAGGGCGTATTGGTATCCGTATGCCCTGGAAAGCTGGGGCCCGGCACTGCCGTGGTGATGGGTGATGACGGCGCGCTGTAGGGCGGTCGTGGCGTCGAAGAGGCTCTGCAGCTCGCCCTTGACGAACTTCTGCGCCCACGGAGGCGGCCCGTACGGGCCGCGCACAGCGGCATCGAGGGAGTCGATCGCCAGCCACCACGTGTCGATCATCGCCAGGTGAGCGCGGACGAAGCTGTCGATGGAGCTCGGTGTGGCCGGCGTGGCGTGACCATCCGTGGCGGAACACCCGGCGGCCAGCGCCAAGTCCCCGTCGTCCAGCGAGTCGAAGCAGTCAGGAATGCCGGCGATGGCGAGGTAGTAGGCCACGATGTCCGGACGCATCTCGTGGGGGACCGCGTCCAACGGCGGGGCGCCCCAGTCGGTCAGATGTTCCACGTCAGCAGCAGTCAGCGTCAGTTCTGGTTCCATGTGCCGATACTGCCGCAGCGGTGCCACCAGGGAAGCAGAGAAGCGCGGAGCGCGCCATTCCAGCACCCGATCGTGAGCTCCGGCATCACCCGTCATGACGTGGGGTCCAGTGATCGGCTTCGGCTCCCGGGCCGACCATGCAGACCGCTTCGCCTGGGCCGCCGTATTTCCTGCACACCCGCGACCTGCCGCGAACAGTCACAGCAGGCAGGGCCAGGGTCGGGGCGGGCCGCGACTGACTCTGTCCACAGGACCGGCTCCATACTCTCGCGGCTCAGCACAGAGACGAGGAGCCCGATGAACACTTCACCCGCTTCCACCGATGTACCAGAACAAGGCGGCACGCTGAGAGGCCGCTGGAGCCGACTCTGCGACTGGTGGCCGGACAGCTGGCTCGGAACCCGCTGGGACGGCATCGTGGACGCCTTCTACGACGCAGCGCCCTGGGCGCGGGCCCTCATTCGCGCGGTCGCCGTCGCGATCGCTCCGTTCGCGGCGTTGTACGTCACGATGGCCCTGCTCCTCGCATGGGTCGACGGTGCGACGGCAGCTCCTGGCCATACCGGCCTGCTCGCCGTCCTCACCGAGCCGGTGCGAACGTACCTGGATGCCCAAACCGCCGCCGTGCCGATCTCCGCCGAGACCGCCTACAGGGTTTGGCAGTTCACCGGCTGCCTCTCCTTCCTGTTCGCCGTTTACCGCCGCGGCTTCGGACGAGCCATCTGGGGCCTGTGGGGAGTCGCCTCCGTTGCCATGGTCTGGGCAGGGACACCGGACACGGGCCGCGCGGTCGCCGCCGGGATCGCACTGTTTGCCTGGTCCGCCGCCTCAGCCGTCGCGTGGCGTGGGATGAGGCTGCGGCGACCGGACGCGGCCGCCACCGAGGCTCGACTCCCGGAACTCCGCATCAACGTCCAGCTCCACGGGAGTCCGCCCGCACCCGTGCCGTACCGAGTGGCCGGCACACCACATGGCTGAACTGAGCGGTGAGGGGCCCAACATGACCAACAAGCTCATTGCCGCATGCGACGGCGCGTCCAAGGGCAACCCCGGGCCCGCAGCCTGGGCGTGGGTGACTGCGGCGGCCGACGGAACCGTCGCGCGCTGGGAGGCCGGGCCGCTGGGAACAGCTACCAACAACGTGGCCGAACTCATGGCCCTGCGTAAGCTCCTGGAGGCCACGGACCCGGCGGTGCCGCTCGAAGTGCGGATGGATTCGCAGTACGCCATCAAGGCCGCCACCACCTGGCTTCCCGGCTGGCGCCGCAGAAGCTGGAAGACCGCCGCGGGCACACCAATCGCCAACCGCGACCTGGTGGTCCACATCGACGGACTACTGAACGGCCGCGACGTCGATTTCGTCCACGTGCGCGCTCACCAGGTCGGCGGAGATCCGTACAACGCGGTCGCAGACCAGGCCGCGAGTCGCGCGGCACGGAGACAGCAGCCAGCAGGAACGCTTCTCGGGTCCGACCCGCCAACCGCCCAGCAACCGCAGGAAACCGGAGACCGGCGGCACCGGCCGGGACGTGATGAGCGCGCCCGCACCCGCCACAGCCGGCGGAGCCGAAGCGGCGGAGTCAAGGCGCGGTTCGCCGGGAATTGCCACTGCGGGAAGCCGTACAAGCAGGGCGAGCCGATCACCAAGGGCACATCCGGGTGGGGTCATTCGTCCTGCGCTGAAACCCCATCGCCAGATTCGGCGAGCTGACGCCTCAGAGCGGTTGACACGTAAGGTTTGACAATGGGGGTGATGGTCGGTAAATTAGCTTCTGTTGGAACGGGCGGTACGCCGTCCACCCGCGCGACGCCGTACAGCGGTACGCGCGGGGTGATCCAGCAGCCGGCCTCAAATCCGGTGCGATCGCGAAACGCAGCTTGTACTCTCGGGCTGCGGGGCGGCTCCGCAGTGTGCTTCCTTCTCACCTCTTGGAATAGATTCAGCGCGCTCACTTCCCGCCCCGCACCCGAAGGTCAAGCACACCGCGCCTTGCCGGCCGGTACCTGCCGCGCCACTGTGCCGCCCAGCCGGACGAGGATCACCTCGCCCCAACTGGGCCCGGTCACAGGCGTGTTGCTCAACCACCGATCGCCCTTCGACCATGCCGCGGTGGCACTCCGGTACCCGCCACCCCTCCCTCCCGCAGGGCGGGCGCGAGACCCCCAACACCGTGAAACCTGCGTATGTGCCAGCCGAACTGGCCGGCACTTCGCTGTCCCCCGGCCAACACCGGGCAGGAGAGGAACGGCTATGACGACCACTACTACCTCGACGACCACGTCCAACCGCCGCAGCATCGCCGCGGCACTCCTGGCACGTCGCGGCACCGTCTACCTCCCCTCCCAGACCAGCCGGCCCACGGTCGAGACCCTCGCGGGCGTCTCGCTCCTTGACGCGGATCTCCTGGATCGCGGCTACCTGATGTCGGCGGAGCTCCGCCGGGCCTTCACCGAACTCGACGCGACGACGCTCACGGCCCAGGGCCGCGCCCTGCTGGGAGACATCGACCGCGCTCTGGGAGCCGACCGAGCGCACACCCCGCTCTTCCGTAACTTCCCGGACAGCACGCCCGACGACACGTTCGCCTTCTACGTCGATCGCGTCCTGGCGGTGCTTCTCCAGGCACCGGAGCAGCCGTGCGTCCTGTGCGGCACCGACAGCACCGTGCACGCAGTTTCGCCGTGCGCTCACCTCGTATGCCGCGCGTGCTTCGACGGATCCGACATCTCGGCCTGCCCGATCTGCCACCGCCGGATCGACACCGACGACCCGTTCCTCCGCCCCCAGCGGCCCCGCCGCGCATCCAGCGGCAGCCGCGCGCTGCCGCACCGCCTCCGAGTCCTTGCCCACGGCGGCGATTACACCGCCCGCACCGCGGATGGGGTCCGCGAACTGACCACTCTGCTCTCCCGCCCGACGGCGCTGAGCCCGCAGGACTCGGATGACCTCAGCCTCCTTCTGGACACCCGCGGCCGCAGCGACCTCTCCTGGCTGCCCGAAACGATCCCGGGCCGCGAGGCGAAGGCCCGCACCCTGTCCTGGCTCCTCGACGACCGGTCCGCGTACGACGTGACGCTCCCGGCCGTCGCGACCAGGATCAACACCGCGACCGATGTCCTGCGCCTGCTGGTCGTCCGCTCCGGCGGCGACACCGGGATGATCACCATCCCGCGCTTTACCGTCGTGCCGCGCCCCGTCCGTCGTGCGCTGCTGGCCATCCTCGACAATCTCGACCCCCAGCTCGTTGCCGAGGACATGCGCCGGCACACCACGGCGTGGAAACACGCCGCCGAGCGCCTGCACCCCTTCGAGCACGCCAACCGCTACCCGAACGCCGCACTCGCTTTCGCCGCCCTCCGCGAATTCCGCCTGACCGGAGACTTCCTCTCCACGCGGCTGAACACCACGGCGAGCGGAGTGCCGGCCGCAACGACGAACGGCGCCAAGGTCCTCGTCACCACCTGGGCAGCCGAGGTGGAGGGCGCTCTGACCCGCTCCGACATCCGGCACGCCCTCACGCTGCTCACACAGCGCCCGGGCGAACTGCTGCGCCGACTGGACCATCTGCTGCGCACGGCCAACGACGAAGACACCGACATGGTGCTCAGTGCGCTCGGACGTGTCGCTCCCCGAGTGGCCCCGGCCGTCCTGCTCTCCGCGCTCGGTGAGATCCGTACCCGTGCCCGCAAGGCGCCGGAACAGCGCGTGTTCTTCCCGAAGGGCGGAAACGCGAGGGTCCACATCGTCGCCGACGAGCGGAGTCCGCTGACCGCCAGCGCGGTCGAGCGTGCCGAGGCCGTCCTGACCGCGGAGATCCTCCGCCGGGCGGGCGAGCTGGAGCACGTTGACCTCGCAGTGGTCGATGCCGCACTCGACGGAGTGATCGCCCCGTTCGCTGAGCGCACCGCGTCCCGCTCCCTGGTCACGCTGCCGCGCGGCAGCGAGCTGCCGGTCCCCGTCGGCCAGACGATCCGCCTCTTCCTCCACTGGATGGAGAGCGACACCTCCGGCCGCACCGACCTCGACCTGTCCACCGCCATGTACAACGCCGACTGGCAGCACATCGGGACCTGCGACTACACCAGCCTGCGCTACGCCCACGACGCCGCCGTGCACTCGGGCGACCTGACCAGCGCGCCCGCGCCTGAGGGCGCAAGCGAGTTCGTCGACCTCGACCTGGACCAGCTGGCCGCCGCAGGGGTCCGATACCTCGTGGCTACCGTCTACTCCTTCAACAACGTCGCGTTCGACGACCTCGAAGAGGCATTCGCCGGACTCATGGTCCGCGACGAGCCGGGAACCACCGGAGGTGTCTTCGACGCCCGACAGGTCGAGCAGCGCTTCGACCTCACCGGACAGGCCAAGGCGAGCGTCCCGATGGTCGTCGACGTGGCCGCCCGCACCATGCGGTGGCTCGACGTCGCCCAGGGAGTCACCGGGACCAACCACGCGGTGCACCGCTACGTCGATGACCTCGCCACGCTCGGCCAGGGCCTCACCGGCCTCTTCACCTCCGGCGCGCGCGTCGGACTCGGCGAGCTCGCGACCTGGCACGCCGCGGCCCGGGCAAACGCCGTGATCGTGCGGCACACCGACGGATCCCGCAGCGCCTACCGGCGACGCACCGACGAGACCACCGTCGCCTTCGCGGGCCGTCTCGGTACCCCGGCAACCGACGATCTGCCGGACCTGGACATCACTCAGGCCCCGCTCGCCTTCCTGCTGCGCGGCGACACCCCCCTGCCGAAGAACGGCGAGGTGTTCGCCCTGTATCCGGCCGGCCTCGACACGGCCAACGTGCGCCTCCTGGCCGCGTCGGACGTCGCCACTTCGCTGGGCTAGTCAGACCCGTGATCCCAGTACGCCCAGCGCCCGGAGGTGGGAGAGCAGCGACGAGCTGCCTCCTACCTCCTTCGCGTGCACAGACCCCGAACGCCCGCCCGAGGCCACCAGGCGAACGGGTTGCCCGCGCCCCTCCGCCGGCAACGAATGACCACCGGCCCCTACATACCCCCCACGAACATGATCCCCAGGAAGTTAGTGTGTGCTCATGACACGGAGTCGTATCGCCCTCCCCGCAGCTCTTATGACGGCCCTCGCGCTGGCGCTCACCTCCTGCTCCTCCTCCGACGACGGAGACAGCAAGGCAGCGAAGGACGCCACGGAGCAGGCTCTAACGAAACAGTTCACGCAAGGGGAGATCACTCAGGCCATCCCGGAAGGCCGCGAGGCGCCCGCAGGTTACGAGCTCGGCAACCTGGGCAAGGGCCTCCCCGGGACGGCCGACGACTGCACTCACACGGAGGGCGAGAAGCCAGCGGGTTGGACGAGGGGCGGAGACACCAGCTACGACTACCAGGGCTCCACGCGCTCCAGGATGATGGACCTGAACATCTGCCAGTTCGACACCGCGGCACACGCGAAGAGCGCCTACTCCGGATGGACACACCGCGATGGCCTCACCGAGCACGAGCTGAAGGCGAAGGTCGGCGACGAGACCGCGTTCCTCCTCAATAAGGAGAGCGGCGCCGCGTACGCCTACGCCCGCTCCGGAACCGTCAACGTCGAGGTGAAGGTCGAGGACGCCGGCGGTGACGTCACTGACGCCCACGACATGCTCTCCGCGACGCTGACGCGCCTGCAGCAAGTGCAGTCGGGCAAGCGACCGACTGCCACCGCGGCGGACGAGGCCACCAAGGCTGAACAGTAGTAGCCGATCCTCCACTCCTTCCGTGGCCCGATTTTGCGCGGCTGGGCTGGTGTGACGCTCCCGGCTCGCCGTCGGCCGCATCCGCAGCCACGACGACGGCCAGGCCCGCACCATCGGCGCCGCCTCAGCATCGCCCGCCGCACCATCGGGCTGATGCGCATGCACCGGCACGACCACGGCATGACCCGCCACTGGTATCGCGACTTTGCAGGGCGCCCCCGCCGGTAACTCCATCGGCGGGGGCGCCCCGTGCGCGCGGAGCGCCCACTCCGTCTATGGCGGTGGAGGGCCCCGAAATCCCTCCGGAGTGAGTAGAGGTTGGCACGCACGTCGACCGGTGCGGCTCCCACCACCCCCAGGAGCCGCACCGGGCGGTCCATCGCGGGTCATCCGGCGGCGTGGACCTCGGCCGGAGGCGGCGCCACATCGCCCGCGAGGGCGTGCACGAACAGCCATTCCACCGTCCCGAAGTGGCACGGCTCCTCGACGTACTCCACCGTGTAGCCGACTCGTTGCAGGACTGCCGTCAGCTCCCCGTACGCCACCTTCGTGTCGATGGCCAGTTGGTCAGCGGCCTCCTGGTCCCGCAGCGCTGCTGTGCGGCGAGCCCAGGAGTCGTCGAGGGTGTAGTGGATCTCCTTGCACTCCACAGCGCCCTCGGGCCAGCGTTCTCGCCCGACGTGGTGCATTGCCCAGCTCGGTCCCGGGATCGGGACGTTCGGGCCGACCGGGCACCCCTGCCGATATCCAGCGGCGACTAAGTGGTCGGTGACGTATTTCTGCTCTTCCTGGCTTACGTCAGGCTGACGAGGAATGTCCATGCGCTGGATCGTAGTCACGAGGCAGCGAGCCCACTGGTCAGTTGGCCAACTGACCAGTGGGCTCCTCCGCGAAGCCCTGTCCTGGGACGTCCCGGTCCGTACCCATGGCCGCCCCGAAGATCCCCACGCCGTCGTGGGCGACCGCTCGGGCAGCGGCCCGCAGCGTACCCGCCAGGGCCGGACCCACGTGGATCTCCCGTACGCGCTCCAGCCGTTGCGCGGGCGGGGCGTCCCGGCCTGGTCTGCGGCTGTGGGCGCGTCGGCTGGGTGCCGTGAACGATGGTCGGGTTGCTCAGAGGCGTGAATCGAGATACAATCTTACTTGTCAAACGGTGTGGGTGCGCACCCTCTCGGCCACGAATCAGCAGGCCGAGCTGGACCTACGACCGACGGACGAAGACACATCCCCTGCTGCGAGGAGACGAGTTGTACCGAGCTGATCTGTACGAAACGGCCGACACGCCTTTCGCGTGCCTCTACACCGACGATGAAGCTGTACTGCTCGTCATCGAACGAGAACTCCTCGGCGCCGACATTCCGGCCACGGAGCACGACGCCCCCGATCGCTCCGTCAGGCGGATCAGGGTGCAGGACCCCCACGGCGTCCACATCACCGACCTGTACGCCGCCGACGGAGCCACAGCCGCAACGCTTGTGACCCCCGGATCGGAACACATCGACCAGTGGGACGCGCGAAGCGCGATGCGTACCGCCATCGAGCTGTACGACGCCTACGGCGACCCGGACGACATCCTCAGCAGCTCCCAGGTCGAGACCCTGAGCCGTCTGCGTCCCGACATCGTCGAGGACTGACCGAAAGCCTTCTCGCCACGCGAGTCCGAAAGCGCCCGTCTCTGTCCACAGGCCAACGGACGCAGGCTCACCTCATGGCTGAGACAGAACGCACCTGGACCTCGACGACCGCCATGCATGTGGCCCCCTCCTCCCGCTGCCATGCGCCCTTGACGCGTATCTGGTCCGGCGCTTCAGACCGCGGTGGCCCCGCGCTGTACCCGAGGAGGGCCAAGCTCCCGGCGTCATCCCGGCCTCGCCCGCTCGGCATCGTCCGCCCGTGAGGGCCCCCCTTAGCTACCAGGCTGCCCAGCCGCCCACAGCCCTCGGAGAGGAACCCGATGCTTACTCAGATATCCGAAAATCAACAGCAGGAGCTTCTGCCCGGACTTGAGCTGGACATCATCCCCCGGGCAACCGGGCGCCCCACGATCACTGAGCAGTTCCTCGCGTTCGACGAGGAGAATCCTTGGGTCTACAGGACGCTCGAACGCCTCGTTGCCGAGCGCCTCGCGGCGGGGGCCACGCGGATCGGCGTCAAAGCCCTGTTCGAGGCTCTCCGTTGGCAGATGCCGCTCGGAGTCTCCGGCCTCAACAACTCCTTCACCAGCCTCTACGCGCGCAAGCTCATTGAGAGCAACCCGCAGTGGACTTCCGTCTTTGAGCTCCGCCGTCGGCGCACGCGCTGACACCCCCGTGGCCGGCCAGCCATCCTCCGGCATCGGTCACCCGGACATCCCCGGAGGGAGGACCTCTGCACCAGGCCCCGCGCGAAGCAGACCAGTTCCGAACCCCGACGCCATGCCACTGGTTCGAAGAGGCGGACGGGTCCAGATACCTGATCCCCGGGTGCCTGGGCCGCCTCCTGGATCCGGACGCCGAGGCGTGCACCTGCTTGTCACTGCAACAGCAACTCGAAGACGTGCGGGAGCAGCTCGCGCAGACGCGCCATGAGCTTGCCAGTGTCCGCAGATGGCACGACGAGGTCATGCGAGCGGTACACGATCACCCCGATGGCGTCCCCATTCTGAAGCGCGCAGCCGGCGCGTCCATCTGACTCGACAACCGTGCGGGTCGCGTCGCCCGCCAGAGCGGAACGTGGGCTGCCGAGACCGGGAATAGCCCGATTGAGACGCCGCACCCTCCTGCGCTACGCTCGCTGCGGCGGTCGTGATCGCCTGACTCCTCGCTCTGAGCGCCCACGTAGCTTATGGCCCGGGTGGACAAGGTTCCCCGAATCTCACGGCCAAGAAGCCTGCCTGAACCTTGAACGAACGAGGCGCGGGACGTGGGGCTGCGTCGGAAACGAGCACCATGACTCGCGATCGGGCAAGGAAGCAGGCCACCAGGGCCACCGCCGACGGACGTTACGCCCGGGCGGATCGGATGAACAAGGAAGCCGTCCGGTCCATCCTGACCGCGGACGTCCAACGGGACATGATCGCCGCGTTCCGAGAGGCCGGCTGGCCCGCCGAGAGCGACGGTTTCCCAGAAGGCGGACAGTGGTCCGGCTACCCCGGGCCGGTCTGGTCGTTGCTTTCCCGGCCGGGCGAAGCGCCCCTGGAAGCGGACCCCGACGACGCAGACAGGCACGACCTGACCATCGCGCCGGAATTCACCTTCATCGCACCCCGCATCAGCATCAACTCCGGTGAGGCGATGGTGCTCAGGCAGAGCGGCAGCGCGAACCCGGCTGAACTGGTGAAGGCGGTGTCGGCCTCGCTGGCGACGGCACGGCGTCAAGAGATCGCCAAACGCGCCGACGACGACTCCTGCGCGATCTGCGGAGACAACTACCCCACAGATCACCTTCTCTCGCCCACCACCACGGAGACACTCACCGTCTGCCCCGCGTGCGTGTTCGACGGCGACCTGTTCGCCGACGCGGACCCGGTGAGCCTGGCCTCCGACATCGACCACCTCCTCAACGAGGATCTGAGCGTCCCTGCGGGATGGGCGGCCGTCGCCGCCCTCCTGGCCTGTGCCGGGGGCGAGAACTTCGTTGCGCGTCTGAACGACCTGGGCCCCTTCAGCATCCCCGGTGAGCATTGGTCCGACCCAGGACTGCTGTGGATCTGGCTCCCCCCGCAGGACCGCCCAGCCGCCCTGGCCGCCCTGGGCCCCGGAGCTGGCCTCGCCGCCGTCATTGCCGCCGTCGAGACCGCCCACCCAGATCTGCGCGACCGGTTCCGCGCCCGCCTGGCCGAAGACCTCGACGACGACCCTGAGGAGACCGGGACGGTCTCCGAGGACCACCTCGTGGAAGAACTCTGGCCGGCGGTCGTGGCGTACGCGGTCGCCCTCGGAACACAGGCGCAGGAGCGCTCCGGCCACCGGCCTCCGTGGCATGTGCTGTCCGACTCCTTCGAGCCGGGCACGCTGTCCGATCACTTCGAAGAGATGGGAAGCCAGCTCGACGCCGACAGCCTCGGGGTCGGTTTCACGCTGGATGTCGGCGTCCGGACCGTCGCCGAGGTGCTGGGTTGGGATCCCGAACACTGAAGTGCGCCGCGCGGGGCCCGCGGCCCCGAACCGCGTTACCTCCGCTGGCCGCCGGATACGGGTCACTCACGGACCAGCCTGCGCGCTGAGAGGCGGAACTCCGCAGTACGGTCGACATGCCGCTCAGACAGGACGGCGGTCACACAGCAGCCCCGTGTCCACTTCGCACGTTGCACGGGGCTGCTGCCATGTCGCGACCGGTCGCAGCGTCGCCGCGCCCAGGTCGGCAAGACGAGGCGGGTCGACGGTGGGGCCGCCTCCCGCCGGGCGGGCGCCAGGCATTGCGTATACAGCGAAAAAGGCGTAACATCTTACTTGTCAACAAGTCGAGAGCGCGGGAGCGCATTCCCCGTCCGGCACGACCATGAATTGACCTCAGCTCAAAGCCCAGAGCCGATCCCTACGCGAGAGGAAGGCGACCGAATGACGCCCCGCATAATTGATCACACCGGGAATCGGGCCCGCGCCTTGGCGGCGCAGGGACGCCGCAGCTCCCACGCGAGCGGATTCCACGTGGGCGGGACCAAGGGGAAGCGGGACCGCAGGGGCGCCCGGCGAGCAGCGATCCGTTACTCCCGCGAGGCGGGATAGCTCGTCGGCGCGACCCGCGCTCTGCACCTGGTTCAGCTCCAGTTGCCTCGGCTTGCCCGAGGATCGCGTCCCACCCCCGAAGGACATCCCCGTGCCAGGACGCCGGGGACCTTCGCATGCTCGGGGGTGGGCGCGGACCGTTTGATTGGGGCGACCGCCCTATGAGGGCGGCCAGCACCAGAGACCGTCACTCGGAGTCATCCGGTGATGGTGCCGGCGCCGGGATGACGGTGCCGGGTTCTCCCGCAGGTCTTGAGCCTGCCATGCCGCGCGCCACATGGGCGTCCACCTCATCGCCGCCATCGTCGGGCAGGATGCGCACGGCCACTACCTTGGACCGGCTCAGGGGCTCCTCGACAACCACTCCGCGCCGCTCGGCGCCGGTGTCTGGACAGGTCCAGGCAATCCATGAAGGGATGCGAAACGGCGCCGTCCGCGGCTGCGGCACCGCTGGTACCCGCTGGCACCCATGACGGTGGCGGACCCGTGAAGTTCGGAGAGCCCCTGGGCGCCCCGTGCGGTCAGGAGCCGAGGTCGGCTACCAGGACGGTGGCGTTGTCGGTGTGCAGCAGCTGATCCGGGAGACGCCCTGCGGGCCGGCCGCCCGCCGCTTCCCGCGCCCGGCATCCCCGCCTGGCCGGGCGTCGGCCCCCCTGCTGCGGCACCGGTGGAAGGAAGGCGCTCCGGTCATCGAGCGGCACTGGCTGGGCCGCTGCCCCGTTTAGGCGTGGCTCGCGGTGCCGACCCGTCGCACGGGCGCCGCCGAGCGGTTTCCCTCTGTCCACAGGCCGCCTGCCGCAGCCTCTCCCTGGACGGCCACATCCCGTGGCTCGGAGGAAGGGAGTACAGGGTGTGCCGATCGCTTGCCCAGGGCGGCCGACGATGCAGAGGCAGCAACCTGGCCGTGCGCCGAGCCAGGTACGCCGTCACACAGTCAGCCGCTGCCAGAACGCTCAACCAGTCGTTGACCGACGGGGAGCTCGACCGGGACTCCGCTGCCTACGGCGCTTACAGGCGGGCGCAGTTCTCGGCAGAGCGGTCGCAGATGGCCGCCCGGCAAGGCGACCACGACGCCGCCGTCCAGGCCGCGCTCGACGCGAAGAACGACATGAATCAGGCCGCGCGGCTCACCAAGGCGACCGCGCGTGACAAGGCGAAGCGCCTGGCTCGCGACAAGAAGGCCAACCAGGAAATCGATCAGGCCCTCTCGACGGTCAATCCCAAGTATGCGACCGGCGGTTACAACTACACGCACAACTGCAGCAACGTCGTGCAGGCTCACGAGCTGCAGCGCCGCGGGCTCGACGTGCAGGCCGGCCCTCGGACAGGCATACCGCTATCGGTCATGGAAACCACCTGGGGCGGAAAGTACGCCGTCACCAGGAGGGCTGCGGATCACGGAAAGGCGGAGGTTGAGGAGGCGTTCAAGGAGCACGGCTCTCGGGGCATCGTCTATGTGGCCTGGAACAGCGGCGGCGCTCACGTATTCAACGTGGAGAACGTCGGCGGGAAGGTGCGGTTCGTGGATGGGCAGCCGACGCCGCACGAAACCGACGCGTCGCACTACTTCGCGCGGAGCAAGGACTGCCGGTACATGCGAGTGGACGACAAGCCGACCCCCGATCGAAGCGTCCTCGCTAGGTATCTGGAGAGCTGACATCTGCTGGCGACCGGCTTCGCCTGACCGAGCAAGCGACGGGAACTGTGCGCGACGACGTCTAAGATTTGACTATGCGCGCGAATGCGGGTAAATTAGAGTTATCGACATCGAGGATGGGAGCCCCAAATGAATGTTTCGTACGAGCAGGCGCGCGACCTGGTCCGCACGACCCTTGAGCCGGACTGGACGAACGGCACCTTCTGCCTCGATGATCGGCAGATCGTCGAGAACGACGAGCTGTTCGTGTTCGAGGTCGGTGCACTTGAGCACATCGAGGGCGGTGACGCGTCCTTCGCTGTGCCGGGTGGCGTAACCGTCGTCTACAAGGAGGACGGCCGTATCGACTCGCTCCCCTCGCTGACGGTGGCGACCGACCCCACCATCCACATCCGGCAGAACCCGAACCCGACCTTTCTGGCGCAGCGGTAAGCCCGGAGCCGTCCAGATGCAGCGTGATGACGGCATCGAGCAGACGAGCGAAGGCGTCGCAGGAACTCCCGCTCCTGCGACGCCTTCGCGTCAGCCTTCTGCCTGCGTGGTCCGAGCGCCCGCCACTGGCGAGCTTCATCTGCTCCCGGTGGGAGCCGCCCCGCCCCGCCGCCTTACCTCCGGCGCGGATCTGCTGTGCTCGGCTACCAAGTCCGCGCCGGCTGTGCGCCCATACCGTGGAGCGTGGGACGAGCGGCGTGCGTGTCGAACCTGCCTGGCCATCTCCCGCGCCGAGATGCCGCAGGCGGCGTCGACGGCCCTCTATCTGCCGGTAAGCGCACCGACTGCCCCCGTAGGGCCGCGCCCCTCGCGGCTGCCGGCCATGCACCGGGCGGCGCCCGTCTCGTGGAAGGACTGGGAGGACCAGCCTTCTTTGTCCCACATCTCCTCCGTGTGCGAGCGCTGTGGAGACGCTGGGCCGGGGCAGTGGACTCACGGGCATGCTCAAAATCCACCCGCCTTCTTCATCGCCTTCCGCTGCCCGGCTTGCGGGGGCGAGCGGGCGTATCTCCGTGGCCGTGACGGTGCACTGGCGTTGATGTGGCAGCAGTCCGGATGTTGACATGTAAGATTTGACGTTAAAGGTCGATGGGTGTAAACTAGTGACACTCGCCGAGAGTGGATCAGGTCGCTCGTGATCGGCCTCCCTCCGCCCGCACGAAGTTCACGCTCCGCCCCGTCCGGCGATGCAAATCCCCTACGTAAGGATCGCAAAATAACGACCGTACCCGCCGCCCTGGCCACCCGCGATGACTACACCACCGCCGTAAACGCGGCCCTGGCCGCCTGCGCCGCCTACGACGACGGAGAGGCCGCCCTCGACGACGCCTCGTACGACGCCCTGGTCCGCCAGCTCCAGGACTACGAAGAGCAGCACCCCCAGCACATCCGCCCCGAATCTCCGATCGGCAAGGTCGGTGGCGGCGCGGCTACGACCGGCGACGTCGCCCACACCGTCCCCATGCTCTCCCTCAACAACATCAAAGACCCGGAAGATCTCACGGCGTGGGGCGACTCGCTTACCCGCCGGCTCACCGCGCCGGTGCGCGGAGGCTGGGCCGCAGAGCCGAAGCTCGACGGCATGCCGGTCGCGGCCCGCTACCGCAACGGACGCCTGGTCCAGCTCGTCAGCCGCGGGGATGGTAGCCATGGCGAGGACTACTCCAGCGCCATCGGCAGCATCATCGGCCTGCCCCAGCAGCTGGTGACCGACGCGACCGTGGAGATCCGCGGCGAAGTCCTCCTGACCCGCGCGCAGTTCGAGAGGGCGAATGAACAGCGGCGGGCGCATGGAGCGAAGCTGTTCGCCAACGCCCGCAATGGAACGGCGGGCACCCTGCGGGGTGCGCGGTCCCGCGACTACGTGATCGAGACGACCTTCTTCGGCTTCACCGCCGTCCCCCTCGACGGCGCGGACATCCTCCAGGGCGACACGCACGAGGCCGTCATGACGCAGGTCGCCGAACTCGGTGTGCAGACCACGGCCGCGACCGAGGTGGGTCTGCGCGTGTACGGAACGTTGGAGGAAGTCCAGGCCCGCATCGCGGAGATCAACACGATGCGCCCCGAACTGCCCTTCAACATCGACGGAGTGGTCGTGAAGGCCAACAGCCTCCACGACCAGCAGAAGGCCGGGCTCGCCACCCGCCACCCCTATTGGGCGATCGCCTATAAGCTGCCCCCCGCCGAGCGGCAGACCAAGCTGATCGGCGTGGAGTGGAACGTCGGGCGCACCGGCATCATCGCGCCGCGCGCGGTACTGGAACCGGTCGAGGTGGACGGTAGCGTCGTGCAGTACGCCACCCTGCACAACCCGTCCTTCATCAAGAGCAGCGGCATGATGCTCAACGACGTCGTCACGGTGTGGAAAGCGGGCGACGTCATCCCCCGCGTCGAGGCCCCGGTCGTCGATCTCCGCGGCCCGGACGCGACGCCGATCAGCTTCCCCGAAGAGTGCCCCAAGTGCGCCGGAGGAATCGACAAGTCCGGCGAGCGTTGGGAGTGCGTCAACGGCGCGGGCGGCGGCTGCGGCCTGCTGGCCGCGCTCAAGTACGCCGTCGGCCGGGACCAGCTCGACATCAACGGCCTGGGCGTCACGTTCCTGGAGGCCCTGGTCGAGAACGGCGACGTCGCCGACGTCGGAGACCTGTTCACCCTCACCCGCGCGCAGCTGGCGACGGCCGCGCGCAGCGAGAAGCGGGCGGTGGCCCTGCTGGAACAGATCGCCGCAGCCAAGGACAAGCCGCTCAACCGTGTCTTCTGCGCGCTGGGCATCGTGCGCACCGGCCGGACCCTCTCCTGGGAGATCGCCCGCCACTTCACGAAGATGGACGCGATCCGCGCGGCCGACGCCGATTCCATGGCCGCCGTGCCGAAGCTCCCCGGAGCGAACGCTCCGAGGATCGTGGCCCACATCGCCGCGATGGGCGAAGTCATCGACAAGCTGAGCGCCGCCGGGGTCAACATGACCGAACCCGTCGTCAAAAGCACCGGAGACGGCCCCCTGACCGGACAGATCGTCGTGGTCACCGGAGGCATGACCGGTGCGCTGGCCGGACTCAACCGGAACGACGTGAAGGAACTGATCAAGAACGCGGGCGGGAAGTCCTCTGACAGCGTCTCGACGAAGACCACGCTGCTTGTCGCGGGCGAGAACGCCGGTTCCAAACTGGCCAAGGCCCGCGAGCAGGCGGGGACCACCATCGTCAACGAGCAGGAGTTCGCCGACATGCTGAAGGGCCACATCAGCTGACCTTTCTTACGCAGCGGGTGGAGCAGACCGAAGGTCTGCTCCACCCGCTGCGCGAGCGATCGACGGGAGTCGTCTCGCCCCACCGACGAAGCGACCTCAGCCGCCAACGGTAGACGTCTGTACCGGGTTCACGGTCCGTACGCACCGCCCCGAGCCGATCGGGGCCCGCCGTCGTACGGGCCATCCACGTATCTCCCGCTCATGCCCGTACTATCCTGCTATGACCCTCGCCGAGGGCATCCGCCTTTTTCGGAATGTCCGTTCGGTTCCGTACGGAACCGACGGTGCGCACGACGCTGACTCGCTGATGACGGTGCGCCGCGGGGACTGCTTGGCGAAATCTGCCTACCTGCTCAGGGAGTTCACAGCACTCGGCCTCCAGGCCCGTCGCGTCCGCTGGCTCTACCACCTGCCGCCTCAGCCCGCGGAGGTCGTCCTGCTGCCGTCCCGGGAGGACGTGCACACCGCGGTGGAGGTGCATATCGGGACGGCCTGGGTACTGGTGGACGCCACACACGACCCGGCCCTGGCCGCGGCCGGCCTCACCGTGGCCGCCGACTGGGACGGTGTCGCCAGCACGGCCCCCGCCTATCCTCCGGCCGGGCCGATCTGGAGGGCTGGAGACGCCGGCCCCGAGCCGACGCCGAACGCGTCCTGCCGCGAGGCGTTCGACCCTGCGGCAGGACGGGCGTATAGGGCAGCCTTCAACCGGTGGCTCCGCGCAGTTCGGGCTACCTGACCAGGATCACCACGACGACATCAAGTCCATGTCATCCGACGGTGGCGGCCAGACCGGCCGGAACGCCGGCTCCATCGAGAAGACGTCGGGCGTCTCCGAGATCCGTGGCTGCGGCCCGGGCAGGCGGGACGGGGTTGTCAGCGGGCGCTGCTCGATGGGCCGGACAGAGGTCGCGTCTGGTGGACGTGGAGCGCATAGACATCACGAAGGCGACGCTCGGCGTCCTCGCTGAGATCCCAGACCGGGCCCGCGCCGAGGAAGACGTTGCGGATCAGGTGACGGGCGCCGCTTCGGTGCGGCCACTGTGAGCGCAGCCAGCAGGCGGAATCGTGCAGATCGCACGGTACGCGGACTGAGCTCGGGAAGGGGTGGCCGGAGTGGACGATGAGGTCGCTGTGGCCGCCATGACCGCACTGCTGCTCGATCGTCCCGTCGGGGCCGTCGATCCGGAAGGTGCTGCGCTCGTAGGCGTCGAAGTGCTCCACCACAGCCAGAGCCGGGACGGGTCGGCTCCTGTCGTGCGAGATGGCATGGACCACGACGGTGACGGCCTCATGGGCGATGTCTCCCTCGACGGCGTGACCCACATCGAGGAGGGCCCGGCGGATCGCGCTGGCGGCCCACCGGTTGTCGGTGCGCAGGGTGACCCGGTCAGCCAGTGCCTCTTCGAGGCTGACGGCCCCGCTCGTGAACGCGGTGTATCCGGGGAAGCTGCTGACGTCCACGGCGTTACGACCGGCGCTGAGGACCGCATCCGCGTCCAGGCGCGGGGAACCGGTCGCGGCCGGAGGGGCCGTGTCGTACAGGGAAGAGAGCATGGGCGCCTTTCGGTGTCGGAGCCCGCGGGCCGCGCCCAGGACGTATCCGCAGGCGGGTGGCGGCGAGCGTTGTTCAGTGGGGCGATGCGGCCCAGGCGAAGTCGGGATCCGCGGCGAACTCCTCGATCGCCTGCTCGGACTTCACGCGCGCGACGCGTGCCCATGATGTACGGCTCCGGGATTCATACGACTGGGCAGGGCTCTCGATTTCCTCCGCCAGCCAAGTAGTTTCGGCAACCACGGAGCGCAACGCCGCGAAGAGGTCCTCGGTTCGCGAGCGTGAGAGCTCGTCGAGCAGGTCCATCAGGTGACCGATGCGGTCAGCGTTCCCGACGAACGCCTTCGAGACGAAGGAGACGTCGTCCAGGATGCTGCTCATCCGTACCCGGAGCTTCTCGCGGTGCGGCTGAGCCCGGGGCTGAACACGTCCTGTGGGCCAGAGAAAGCCCACGTCCAGCATGTCCTGGCCGGAGATGACCAGAGGATCGCAGTAGCCGTCATTCAGCTGGGCGACGGACACCACGAGGAACCGGCTGTTCGGGCGGCTCACACGACGCACCTCGACAGGCCGTCGCCAGGCTCGCGGGTAGAGCGTGTCGTCTTCGGCGCGTCCGTAGATGGGGGAGCGGATGATGTCGTGGTCTGCCAGGTCGTCCCAGTCGCCGAACTCCCATCCGGTCGGCACCCGGTGGCGGGCGGCGTCCTGCTGGATCTGTCGAGCGGCAGCTGCGGCGCGAAGGTCGCCGACCCACACGAGCATGCCTGCGGCCTCCTTGCGGGTGGTGTACTCCAGAGCGGAGGGGCCACTACCAGTCGGCCTGTAGGCCCACTTGCTGCGTGACTTCTTCACCGTGCCGAGGTCGCCGAGCTTGTCGGCGGAGACCGGATACGAGCCGTCCTCCCGACGCTCTCCGAAGCGGGCCCGCGCGATGTTATCCGCCTTCTCCTTCGCCGCACGCTCCTTGAGCGCGGCGTCGGCAACGGCTTCGTCGCGCTGCTTCTGCACCTGGTGGAGCTCGCTGCGTCGGCCCGCGAGCACACTCAGGGCGCGGGCCCGCTCGGCCGGGGGAATATGGGGGCCGGCACCGTTGTGCAGCAGGTGTCGCCGGCACCACTGAAGGAGCGCGGCACTCTCCGCGGCAATCTGGTCGTCATCCATCTCGGCGGCCGGTGTGAGAGTGCCGGGCATGGGAGGGGCGTTGTCCTCAGCGACGAGTTCCTCCTCATGGGAGTCGTGGTGTGAGAGCTGGGGGATCGTGTCGGTCTGGATCATGACCGGGGAGGCTGCGAGGCACCGCTCCGAGCAGACCGGACATAGGTGTGGGCCGCTTCGTTGATGCTCGCGATCAGACCGGACTGCATCTCATGAGATATGCCGGGTCCGAACGCGAGGTGGATGCGGGCGACGGGCTGCTCGTCCCCGCCCATCGTGATGGCGGTCTCTGACGGCTTCAGCCCGTCCGCTCCCAACTCGACCGCCCAGGACGACAGGTTGGCCGCCTCGCCGATCAGGTCGTGAATCGCGTCAGTCGCTGTGCTGTAGGCCCCTCCGTCGTCGGCGTCGTACGGCAGCAACTGTTCCCACGTGCGGGTCCGGTTGGTGGACGGAACGGCCTCGGTGCCCATGGATTCACCGACGCCCATGTGGTCGGGATCCTGGGTGAGTTCGAAGTGCTGACGCGCGGCCTCGGAACGGAGGTCGGCGGAGGTGTACGGGGGTTCAACCATGGTGGCTCCTGGTGTCTGTTGGAGTGTGGAGTGCGGACCGTGAACCGCTGCGTGTCCGGCCCGGAGCGGGCGCTTCGCCGGGGCCCAGCTTGCGGTTGCGACGGCTGGCCGGGGCCGGTGATATGGCTGTGCGGACCACACAAGGTGCGTTCCGCGCAGATGCCAGGTGCCAGACGAGGCGAGCTTCTCGTAGAGCCCCTTCAACCCCGTGCAGGTGGTGCACTCTTCCGCAGGTATGTGCGGGGAGTCGTCGTGCTCGTCGCAGCACCTGGAGGACAGGGACGGCCCGCACAGCCCATCCGCCGTGATCGGCCACCCGTGCCGGTGCTCCAGATAGCCGTTGTAGTCGATGCTCGGAGCGGGCTGGAATGAGTAGGGCTCTTCACGCCCCTCCCTTGCGGCGACGAGGTGCGCCTCGTACTGCTCGCGGAGCAGGGTCATGAAGGCATCGTGACTGATCTTGGTGATTTGGCCCTCCAAAGGGTCCGTCGCGAGGTGCGGGGGAGAGCGGTGGTGGGCACGCCGAGCCGGGCAGCTGATGATCCTGGCCTGGGCGGCGTCAGCCGGAGGTGCTGCCCGGAGGAACGCCGAGGACTCCGGCTTGGGCGAGGAGCTGGGCCTCGGCAGGATCGTCGGTGTAGTCCCAGCCTTGATCGTGGCGGACGGCAGCGTAGGTGTAGGAGTGGCCCTTGTTGCAGTGGTAGCCGGTCGGTGTGTGATGAAGCGGGGCGCCGCACTCGTACGTGGTGCGGCCATCTTCGTCGTAGCCGTACACGAGGTCTCCGCAGGACTCATCCGGTGAATCGTCAGCCGAGGGAACGCCCGGACTGTTGAAGCTGAGGGAGCCGTTGTCAGTCACCTGCGGTCGCTCCTTGTGTGACGAGGGCGGGTGTTGGTCAGGTGGCGCGGTCGGCGGATGAAGAACGCCGGGGCCGCGCGGGCGCGGCTACAGGGCCGGGCCGTCTCTCTTCGAGCTATTTTACTCCCACAGGCGGTTTTTGTAAAATCTTACTTGGCCAACTTGCGTGTGCTCCGCCGCACTCCGCACCCTCCGCACCCTCTGCCGTCCCGGCGTGATCACGCCGGCGGTATTCGCAGATGCGCAGCAGGCTCTCACCGCGCTCGGCATCGACGACATCGGACCTCGCGCCGCCTGCTCGTTCTCGCCCAGGACTGGCCGCCGACTCGCGCTGCGCCGTCAGTGCGACCAGGCATCATGATCCTCATGTCCGAGCACGATGTTCATGCAGATTCGATGCCACGGCTCATTTCAGGTTCCGTGCGTCGCAGGTTCGCCCTGGCCGCATGGGGCTCTGCAGCGGGATTCGTCCTGATCGCCGGCGGGGTGGGATGGTTGGGCATCGAGCTGTACGACACGGCTCGCAGTTGGCAACGGCCTCCTCCGCGTTCAACACCAAGGTGCCCGCCGGGCATCTGCTAGCTTCTCGCGCCAGGTCTGCCGTGAGGCGAAGGGCGAGGGCCTGAGCGACACGACCTTGCGAGCCGTGCACCAGGTCGCACGCACCGCAGCTTGAGTGGCGGCGCCCGTCGCGTTGGTCAGCCGAGTAGGAGACTCGCCACAGAGCCAGCTAGCGGAAGTGCCCGGCCACACCCCCACTGACCAATCCTTTTGAGGAATACATGTCAGCCGACCAGCAACGCAACCGTCCGTGCCCCGTCAGCCACTACTCGCTGCCTGCACAGTGCACCCAGTTGGCTGGTCATGACGAAACCTGGCACTGGACCGTCCACCCTGGCACCGGACAGATCCTTCGATTCCGCTCAGTCCTCGGCACTCGGCATACCCAGGAGTGGCAGTCTGCGGATGACTACCCCGAAGCCGCGGACGCGGGCGAGTGGGTCACCTGGCACTACGCCACGGAGGCCGATCCGACGCCCGTCGTTCCGGCCGACCTCGACTGGCGCGCGGCCTCCCTTGTCGCTGGTCACTTCCCCACCGGCCGTGGCCGGTCCGGGCAGGACGGCGTCGAGAGCGAATGCGGGTGCGGCACCTGGTACCCCATCGGCGGAGAGAGCGCCCACCTTGGCCGAGAAGTCTCCCTGCTCGCCCGCGGCTACTTCGACCTTGCGCTCCGCTACAGCCGGGAGCGCACTCAACTGGCCAACTAAGTTGACCACTGGCTTGTCGCACCGAGGCAAGCCGGCCGAGGAAGCGGGTCGGACCTGCCGACGGTAGCCATGTCGCTGGCGCGGCGCTGTCAGTGTCAAGAGATATTGTCCTCGCATGACTAATTCTTCCCTTAAGCGGCAGGTCCCGCCGCGCGCCGATCTCGCAGAGGCCATTGAGGCGCCGCGCGCTGTCTCTCTGATCGGCGAGGACCACCGCCCCGACGATGCTCAGATCACCTTGGCGAACGTGGAAGCTCCCCGGCCGCAGCCCCGGGACGAGGTCGAGGTCCTTGAAGAGTGCGTCGGCCTCCTCAAGACTCTGGATGACGCCGGGCGCAGGCGCGTGCTTGCCTACATCAACGATCGCTTCGGGAGCCGCGACTAAACCGAGGAGCTCTTGCCCCTCGCGCCACTGGATTCGAGATGCCGGGCACTCCTGCGCAGTGTCCGTCGCAGCGCGGCCCGGCCCCTGGGATCCGCCGGGCGCAGCGATGTCCTGGACACCGTCGACCGGGCATTATCAGGCCATGACACACACCGCTGGCCCAGGTCTCCAGTCCGCGTGGACGATGACTCCCGCTCCGTACGACGACCCCGTGGTCCAGGAGCTTCTGCTGGGCCTTCACGGTGAACAGCGCTCGATGTACGGCTTCGCTGACGACCCCGCCGACACCCCCGTCTCCCAGTTCGTGCCCCCGCGCGGGTCGTTCCTGCTGGTGCAAGACGAAGAAGGCAACGCTCTCGGGTGCGGCGGATGGTGGTTCCTGGATGCGCAGACCGCAGAGATCAAACGGATGTACGTCCGCCCCGAAGCCCGTGCCCAGTCCCTGGGGCGGGAGATCCTGCTGCATCTGGAAGCCGGCGCGAAACTCAGGGGCGCCACGTCCACGCAGTTGGAGACCGGCGTCGCCAACACCGCGGCCCTGGCGCTCTACCGCGCTCAGGGATACATGCCGATCACCTCATACCGGCCCGACAGGAACCCCGACGTCAACCGAGCCCTTCGCAAGGATCTGTAAGGTGCTGCCGCGTCGGCCTGGCCGGCTCTGGTCGACTCGCCCACATGCAACGAAGGCGTCCGCTCGCTCGCCGCAACGGGCGAGCGCTTCCTCCTTCGCACGTACGGCTGCTGCAGCCGGGTCGGCGGACCCCGGCAACGGCGGGCTTCCCCGTTCCGCCACTGGGAACGTGCAGCCCCACTACCGTGTATCGGCATGACGGTGCTGATCATCGGCGGCAGTGGCTTCCTGGGGACCGAGTTGGTGCGCCGGGTAACTGCGGCCGGTCGCGTCACAGCCGCGACGTACAACTCCCGCCCCGGCGACTCCCCTGGCACCACCCGGTGGCATCGCCTGAACCTGCGAGATCCCCATCGTCTCGACGAGATCATCGATACGGTGCAGCCCAGCGTGGTGATCAACACCTCCAGCGGGGCGGCCGATTGGGCAGTCACTGCCGAGGGCCCCGTGCGCCTCACCCAGGCGACGGCGCGGCGAGGGATCCGCCTGGTTCACGTCTCCAGCGACGCCGTCTTCTCCGGGAGCAGCGCCGCCCGCTACGCCGAGACGGCTCTCCCCGACCCGGTGACCCCCTACGGGGCCGCGAAGGCCGCCGCCGAAACCGCCGTGCGCCTCCTGCACCCTGCCGCAGTCGTCGCCCGCACCTCGCTGATCATCGGCGACGGCCAATCTGCCCACGAACGAGTGGTGCACGAACTGGCCGCCGGAAGCCGGGAAGGGGCCCTTTTCACGGACGACATCCGCTGCCCTGTCCATGTCGCGGACCTGGCGGCTGCACTCTGGGAACTTGCGGTATCCGACGCGGCCGGCGTCTTCCACCTCGCGGGACCAGATGCCCTCAGTCGTCACGAACTCGGCGTGCTCATCGCCCGGCGCGACGGCATCGAGCCCTCCCTGCTGCCGGTTGGCCGTCGAGCGGACACGGGTCTGCTCGGCGGGCTTGACGTACGGCTCGACAGCGGCGCCTCGCAACTTCGGCTGAACACCAGGCTGCGCGGCGCCAGGGACTTCCTCGGCAAGGGCTGAACTCTGCCCTGCCGCTCATCTCGTTTCCTCTGGCGGCAGTCGGTGCTACGTGGTGCTGTAGGCGATGGAGGCTGCCACCAGTCGACCTCGCTCTGCCGCTGCGATCAGCTGGCGTTGGAGCTCCTGCTCACCGCCACGAAGCGGCAGACCCAGGTCGTCCGCCACGTACAGGGCGACATAGCCCACCTGATGCGCGAGGTAGTCCCACCGTGGTGGGACATCACCCGGCAGCATGAGCAGCGGTTCGTCCTCCCCTGGCATGTGCACCCTGATCTCCTGGGTGTCCCGGTGCAGGTTCATTCGCCAGCCGTGCGCTTCGCGAACCCGCATCGGGTAGCCCGCCTTGACGACGGGGAGGCCGGCTGCGAGTAGTACGGCCAGCAGCTTGGGCATCAGCGGCCCGGCTGGATCGAGGCGTAGTTCATCGTGCGGATTCTGGAGGGCGTACCAGCTCATCTTGTCCTGTGACATCCCAGCTGACCATGCCTTGATCTTTGCCTCTGTCGTGCTCATCCAGGTGCCTCATCTCGTGCTTGGCCAGGTAGCCCCAGGAGTCAACGACCGGCCCCCCTCCCTGGCTACGGCGACGACACGGAAGCCGGAGTAAGGACCGACGTACTCACCCGTTCGAGGGACAGCATTCATGAGCCGATGGGGGCAGGCTCAGCAGGACACAGAGAAAGCAGGACTGGAGAGATCGGATATGCAGCATGGACGATGAACGCGGGCCCGTCGTCGCCGCCTACACGAGGGCAGAGGCTTTCGAGGACGGCACCTTCATAGAAATCCCGCACGTGGCGGCGTCGGCCGCTGAGATCGGGATGCCGCTCATCATCACCGCAGGCGCGCGGCAAGCATTCGTGGCAGGCGACGACGGTGAGGACGACAGGCGGCTACAGGTGGTGCTGTCGGCGGTGGCCAGGGCCGTTGAGCAGGCGCCCGAGCACGAAGTGTGCTTCGTGGTGCCTGCCGGGGAGCTGCCGTCCGGCCGAGCGCCCACCGGCGTCGACCGGCTTATCGCCATCACCGAGCCCGGCGGTACGGGCGATTCCGTCCTGACCCTGATGCTTCCCCACGAGATGTGAACGTCGGCGTCCGCGAGACGGCGTCGACGGCTCACGTCACTGCGCTACTGCTCGCCGCTACGGTGGCCGCCGCTGCGTGAGCGGCGCGGAACCGGCTCATCGTGTCCGCCACGTAGCTGCTGGTGAAACCGTCGGCTTCCTCCAGCGCGGCGAGCGGCATGGGGCTATCTGGGGCGTACCCGGGGGCGGGCCGTCCGGCAATGTGCCCGCACAGGGCATCCAGGCGATCCAAGACGGCCGCGCGTCGCTGCTGATCGGCGTTCATGCCCTGCCACCATGCCCACCGCTCCGCAGCGTCGTCCGGTCGGGCAGGCAGGGAGCGGCGCAGCGAGTTGGCCCGATCCGCGAGCGCGTTCC
The DNA here is from genome assembly GCF_040681655.1 of Streptomyces sp. NPDC051662. Taxonomy (NCBI): domain Bacteria; kingdom Bacillati; phylum Actinomycetota; class Actinomycetes; order Kitasatosporales; family Streptomycetaceae; genus Streptomyces; species Streptomyces sp. NPDC051662. The sequence continues at coordinate 11,019 of NZ_JBFAZD010000010.1, read as the reverse complement.
ACACGGGCAGGCGCAGCACGGCGACCAGGCTGTCTGGTCCGGTCTCGACGGTGGCGGTCATGTCGTTCACGGTCGCACTCGCCACTGACAATCCGTAGCACCCCGGGCGGGAAGTGGGCCATCCGAGACGCCCGCCGCCATCTCGGCCGCGGGGGTTGGGGCGCCGCCGAGTCGCAAGCAGGCGGCGGTGTCCATCGCGAGGAGGGAAGCGGTGAGGCCGGGCGCCCGGCCGAGGTGGGCGTCCGGCCAGCTGCTCTGCGAGCTCGCCGGTGCCGTCGAAGTGGCCGAGCGTGTGGCCCGAGCGTTCTACCTCTCCGCCCCCGCCGTGGTCACGGTCCCGTCGGCATCTTTGGTGGCGTGCGGCGCGAGGCAGAGCCCGCGGACCTGAGCATTGGCCAGCGGTGCGATGGCGGCGGCCGTGATGATCAGGGCGCCCGTCGCCAGGGTCGTGCGGAGCCCGACCAGGTGGGCGGCGGGGCCGGCGAGGAGGTAGCCGAAGGGCACGGGCAGGAACTGTCCGAGCGTCGAGTGGGACAGGGTCCGGCCCAGTCGGTCCGCCGGAATCCTCTCCTGCACCAGCGAGGCCCAGACGGTCGTGCTGACCGCCAGCCCCGTGCCCGCCACCCCTGTGGCGGCCACGAGCACGGGTAGCGGCACGGCCGTGGCCATTGCCGCCAGAGGCACCGCCATCGAGCCGGTGCCCGCACAGACGACGACTCCGGCCTGGCGCGGCTTCCACATCAGGGCGAGCGCCGCCCCGGCCACCAGCCCGGCGGTGAAGCCGGACACCACCAGACCCCACGGGGCAGCGCCGCCGAGAACCTGCTGCCCGTACACCGGGCCGAGGAGCTGGTAACCGACCAGCCACACGGGAACGATCACGGCGGCCTGGCACACCATCACCCACAGCCAGCGGCGGGAGCGGAAGTCGTCCCAGCCCTCGCGCAGATCTGCGGTGAACCCGGTCCGGACCTTCACGGTCTTGGTCTTGAGGCTGATCCGGGAGAAGAGGAGGGCCGAGGCGGCGAACGTCAGCGCGTCCCATCCAAGGGCCCAGCCGGGGCCGACCACGGCGATCAGGACGCCGCCCAGGGCGGGCCCCGCCACCTTCACCGTGTTCTGGCCGATCTTCAGCAGAGCGTTGGCCGCGTGCCGGAGTTCGGCCGGGACCACCTCCACGACGATGCCCCCGGCCGCCGGGGTGAAGAAGGCTCCCGCCGCCCCGCAGCCGGCCGACATCGCCACCAGATGCCAGACCCGGGCCGTGCCCGAGACCAGCAACAGCACCGCCGCCGCCTCCGCGACCGCACAGACGACGTTGGACCACACCATGACGCGGGCCCTGGACAGCCGGTCCGCGACGACCCCGCCGACGAGCAGGAGCAGGATCTGCGGCACCACGCTCGCCGCGAGGACCGCGCCCAGCGCGCCGGGCCCGCCGCCGATCTTGAGGACGGCGAAGGCCAGACCGATTGGCGCCACGGCCGAGCCGGTCCAGGAAAGCAGACGGGCGGTGAAGTGCAGCCGGTATGGCCTGATGGCGAGTGGAGCGCCTGCCTCCCGGACCCGGGCCGCCCAGCTGATCCGTGGGACGGGTCCCGCTGGATTCCGATCGTGCGGCCGCGCCTTACGCAAGATCCAACTCCGCCCGGAGAACACGAAATCCCGGCAGCGGGACGCCACCGGGAAGGTCGTCCCGACTCTAGAGCAACCCGAAGATCGTGTGTCGCAGACGCACCAAGAGCCCTCTACTCAACCCCAAGAGTCTCTCCGGCCGCCACCGCGCCCGCGCTACTCGCGCCTGCTCGCCCTCCCCTCGCTCGTCGCCGTCCGCTCCCGGCTCGACCGCCCCTGCAGCGCCCCGACGTCCGGTCAGCTCGGCCCAGGGCGCCCGTTCGCCCCTCCGCCTTCGCTCCTCCTTCGGCGGTGCCGCGCCTCTGGGGGGTGGTTTTCGTCAGGGGCGGGTGAGGACGGAGTGGGTGCCGATCCGGTGCCACACGATGTGGCAGTTCCCTGGAATCCGTTCTCGGCCGTACGACCACGTCGCGCGTCCGTCCGGCGCCCAGGTCATTTCGTACACGCCGGGGGCGACGCGTACACCCTTTACACGTAAGCCGGCCCGGAACCGGTAAGGGGAGCCGGTACGCAGATCGGGGACGAAGGAGTCGAGGACGACGTGGTGGAAGCGCTGACGCTGGCCAGACGTGAGGCGCTGGAGGTCGACGGCGAAACGGGGGAGGGTCTCGAAGGTGGGCACGCTGGCCTCCCGGGGCAGCACGAAGAAGCCCCCGGCGGCTGCCGAGGGCTGAGGGGCTGGTCGTTACAGGGGCGTTCCTTGTTGTGGTCTGGGGCTGTTTGCCTCTCATTCACCGTTTGGGCTGTATAGGCCGAGTTATCGGGTCGGTGGATTCGTCTTCGTGGTCAGCCCGTCCGCGAGAAAATGTCCACAGGCCAACCGGCTTAGCGTCCTGACGTCGGGCTTCGCCTCGGTAGCCCGCTCACGGAAAGGAAGCAAGCATGCCTATATCTCGCCGACTTGGCCGCGCCGCTGCCATCGGAGTCCTCGGCCTGTCCATCGCCGGCTCGGCCGTTGCTATCGCGCCGATGGCCCAGGCTTCCTCAACAGGGCACACCACGATTTCGTGCAGTGCCGCGAAGATCCACAAGTCGCCGGCCAAGAGCTCGCCGGCGGTCGGCATTGGTTACCGCCACGACAAGGTGACGTACGACCAGTGGGTGTACAAGAAGTCGGAAAAAACCTTCTACACGCGCGGAACGGTCACTCGTGCGTCCGACGGCAAGAAGGTCCACGGATACATGCTGTACGACTGCGCGAACCCGTACGGCACGAACCCGGCACCCAAGCCTTCGATTCCCAAGTAGACGAGGACTGCTACGTCAGTAGGAGAGGTAGTCGGCGGTGCGTGCACCGCCGACTACCTCTGCTTTCCCTTCGCCCGTACCGCTGCTGCGCGTGGTGTGAAGGACGCTCTGGGCCGGGGATGTTTGAGGTGGTAGCTGCGCGGTGGACGTACCTGTCCGGAGCGCTCGGCACCCGTACGAACAAGACGGTCGGCGCGACGGCTGTGTGCGAGGGGCGATCTTCTGTGATTTCCTGCGGGCCCGGATCGCCGAGGAACGGTGGGCGACCGAGGGCGCTGCTCTCGCCCCCGGCGGCGACCACGCGCATCCGTGGGATTTCACCGAGCCGGGTACCCAACTCGGCGTGCGGGCCGCAGGTGCGCCCCTTGCCGCGGTCTGCACCGGCCGCGGCCCCTGGGCCGACCATGTTGTCGCGCTGCATATGGTGCGCACTCAGCCCCTCCATACCCTGGTCGAGCTCGACGCCCTGGCGGAGCTCGTCGACCTGCTGGACCACTGCGACGACCACGACCGGCCCGATGATCGGACCGCTCCTCGCCGTCGTGATGAAGTTCGCTGCCCGCTCCCGCTACCGCGATCACCCCGACCACCCCGAGCACGGCCGTTCCTGACCTGGGCTCCCGGCCGCATGCCTGGAGCCTGCGTCCGTACGCCCAGCTCTGTCGGTTTCGGGCCGCCCGTACGGTGTCGCGTGCTCGTTCCGCAACACCGTACGGGCGGCCTCTCGGCTGTCCGTACGCCGCGTATGCGGAACAACCCAATTGGCATGTATTATTTGACAACATGGCGCATGTGCGTGTAAATTAGCATCTTAATGCGGAGCGGGTGGCGAGCACGGGAGGCACGATAAAGATGATCGTCAACGATCGGGACACATTCATCAAGGACCTGATGATGGGAGACCGTTTCCGCTTCCCCGGCGACATCACCGGCACGGTCTACGGCCCCGTCCGCTGCGCCGAGAGTGACTACATGCTTCAGGGCACCCGCGTTGACTTCGGCGGTGGCGACAACATGGACCGGCACGCTTTCACCAGGGTCGAAATCACCTCCCGTGCCCCCAAGTGCCCTTGTGGCCGATTCTTCGAGCTGTGCGAGAACGAGTGCGAGTGGCCCGACTCCCTTGAGGAACTGTTCGCGAAGTACTGATTCAGCGTCCCACCGCGCTGCGCCGCCGCATCGCGCCGTCCGTCCGGGGCGGGACCGGTCGGCGGTGTCAGGGCGTTGAAGTACCGTCCTTGCTCAACCCACACCCCGAGGAGGCGTGGCTGCTCGTGTCCAGCGACAACCTAATGGTGATCTTCGCCGTACTCGGGGTCTGCTTCTTCGGGCAAGCCTGGCTCACCTGGTCCCGGCGTGAGCGCTGGGGCCAGGACCGGGCCCGCTGGAAAGGGCTGTTCAGATGGTTGAGCGGACAGAGTGAGCTCAACTACGAACTCGCGATGGGTGTCCTGTTCCTCGGCATCGCGCTCTTCGTGGTGTAGCCGGGGCCGCCCATGGCGTACGGCCGGACCTGCCCGCCGTGCTGGCCCCCTTTGTCGGGCGCCCGGCCCGCCTCTGCGCCGTTCGTCCGTGACCGGTGATTTCCGAATCAGGGTGGCCGTCCTGGCCGACCCGTGCCGCCAGTATTGTCCCTAGAGGTCCCCCCGAAGGAGAAGAGCGGATGCCGCAGCCACCGAAGGACACGAGCGTCGAGGTTCTGACCGAAGTCCGCGCTCTCTGCCGCAAGTTGACCGCAAGCATCTTCGACGATGCTCAGGCCCGTCCGCGGCTGGACGTCGCTGCCTCCTGCCTCTGGGCCGCCTACGGGCTGGCCTGCTGGGTGACCTGCGGCGCCCCCGAAAGCTCCGCGCGCCTCGAACGCGCCCAACGCCACTACCTAGCGCAGGAGGTCCCGCTCCACGAGCAGTTCCACGAGCTGGCCGACCAGCTCGCTGGCGAGTTCACCGTTCTGACCGGCGAGCTTGGGGACGACCCGCAGGTCCGCCCCTTGCTCGATGCCAGCGCCGACAGCCTGCGCGCCGCCATGGGGTTTCTCGTCTCCGTGCTCGGCGACATGCCCCCGCGCCTGGGCGTGGACCTGGGCAGCGAGTACCTGCGGCGCGCCAATGCCGCCTACCGTGACCTGCTGGACACCTACGGGCCCGCCGGAGCGGACCGGATCCGTGAACACCTTGAGCTCGCGAGCGACATCTCCCGGGGCCTTGCCGCGGCGCCCCGCTGAACCAGGGGCGCCGGTCGGCCAGGGGACCGGCCACCACCCGGCCGGGAGAGGTGGCACGCGGCCCGGCTGCTGCTCGCCCGCTGCTGCCCCGCCCCTGTCCGCTTCGGCCGGTTCCAACTCCGTTTCCATGTGAGCCGATTCGCCCCGGTATCGGCCGCCCCCGCTGCGCCCTGTGAGACCCGCGTCACGGCCGGTGTGCACAGGGCGAGGCGGAAGCCTCCGTACGTCCGCGGAACAGTGAGACCCGCGTCACGGCCGGTGTGCGCTCCGGGAGCAGAAGCCGCCGTACGCCTGCGAAACAGTGAAGGCACGGTGCGCGGCCGGCGCCTTCAACCCGCATCCCCTGACCAGGAGGTCAGCCATGTTCGCGTCCGTTTTCGTGCTGCTCTACGTCGCGCACATTTTTGCGGACTACCCCTTGCAGACAGACAAAATCGCAGATCACAAAGCCGACCGGACGACCGCCGGGTGGATCTACAACCTGGCACACGCCGGAATCCACGTCCTGGTGTCCGCAGTCGCGCTGGGCGCGGGTGTCGTCGTTCTGGACCTCCAGTTGACCCCGTCGACGATTGCTGCGGTGGTGGCCTGGTTGGGGTGCTCCCACGCGGTTATCGACCGCCGTTGGCCGATCGTGTGGTGGATGGAGCACACCGGCCAGAGGGAGTACGTGAAGATCGGCGGTACGGCCACCGTCGACCAGGCCGCCCACCTCGGGGCGCTGGTGATCGCGGCCCTGGCCGCCGCTGCCTGATCGCGGCACGACGGGCCCTGGAATCTGCCCCGTTCGATCCGAGTCCCGTCCGTTGCCCGTTGCGCGCCGCTCGCAGGTCCGTCGCTGCGCCCGGCCCTCTGGGGGGCGTCGCTTCGTCCGTTGTGCCGGCGTGTCCGCCGTCTGTCGGTCGCGCAGTGGCGGGCTCGGTCCGCGCTCATCGGCCCGGGTCCCGGCCGCCTTGCCGGGCCCCGGGTGCAGCGCGCGGCCTCGCCATCCCTGGTCCGTCCCGCCGTCGCGCCTCCGCCCGCCCCGCCGCCGGTCTAGTTGTCGCCCGTCGCCCTCGTCCGGTCGCGTGTGAGGCGCGGGTCCTCTTCGGCAATTGACATGTAATATTGGACATCGAAAGCTGTTGAGATTAAATTAGCTCTATTGGTAGCGGAACCGGTCGTCGAGTATCGGGAGGTGCGATGAAGGTCGAGCAGATTCACGAGGCAGTCACTACCCGGGCCGGGGTCCGGATCGGCGAGCGCAACGGCTGGGCCGCGTGCATGGAAGGCATCGCAATGGACTACCACGACAGTCACCCGGCCCTGGCCCCGGTGCAGACGCCGGAGACCGCGCCGGAGGGCACCCCGCAGAATGCGCGCTGGCTGATAGGAGCGAACGACACTGGGCGCGTGTACGTGACCGGGAGCGGCACCCGGATGCGGATCGAGTCGGCGGACGGCCGTATGACATACACGCTGCCCACGGTGCCGGACGACGCGCACCAGGGAGCGAGGGACGGTTTCGAGGCGCTCGCGCGGGAGCTGGCCGGTGAAGTGGAAGAGCGCGGTGCGGGCGCGCCGCAGTGGAGCGAGCGTCCGGTGGCTATGTGGACGTGTGAGCCGCAGGAGTTCAAGGAATTCGAGCCGGTCGGCTACGCCCCGGGCGTGATGCTGGCATGGACCGCGGACGGAGTCGCGTACACCGGGCAGATCTGGGCGAACCGCGTCCGGTCCGGGAGCTGGAACGGCGGTCGCGGCGAGACCTCGGCGGTTGTGGTGGCCACGGTCGGCGGCCGCCGGGCACGGCGTGACGAGGCGGTGTGCCTGCCGCTCGTCCATGGCCGGAAGCACGCGCACGCCTTCGTCACCACTGGGCACGGGGGGAACGCCGAGGTCGAGGTCGTCGCCCCGCAGTTCGCGTCCGACGGCCTGTTCGACATGGTGACCACGTCCGCTGACCCGGTCGAGGAATGGGAGTCGGAGGGCGGTCGCATGCTGGCTGCCGAGCCCGCCGACCCTCCGACGGAGCCCGCCCATGCTGTCGAGCCTGCCTCGACGAAGAGTTCCGAGGACACCGAAACTCCGGCGGAGATCCCGGTTGGCAAGCACTGCCCCCGCTGCGACCGGAACGCCCTGTACGGCATCGAGTGCGCGTACTGCGGCCACATCATCATCACGGCCTGGGCGACCAAGCCGTGCCACCCCCCGGCTTGGTCCGAAGGGTGCTGCCCGACGTGCTTCACTACCGACCCGGAGGTGTGGGAGATCAGCGGCCGGTTGAAGTGCACGGTCTGCGCGGAAGGCCGCAGCCGGTGGGGCGACCAGGTGAAGGCCGTACCGGGTTGGCGTGAGCGGGCGCGCCGTGTCGTGACGTGGATCGACAACCCGGGCGAGCTGTCGTGTGCCACCACGTACGCGGACGCTACCGAAGAGGGACGGTCCGTGCCGCCCGAGGCGGTGTCCCTGAGCTGACTCGTGCCGCCCCGCCGGGCCCGCGCACGCTACCCCCGAGGTCCGCTCCCGCCGCTGCGACCGCGATCGACGTCAAGCCACATCCGCCGTACGCGGAGCCACTCAAGTGTGCCGGACATGGACGCCACGCCGCACTCCCAGCAGCTGCGCGGTGCGGCTGTGGACTCGTTCGTGGAGCGGAGGTGCTTACTCCCTGTCGCTCATGGGCGGGGGGTGTGGTGGAGCATCGCGGCCACGCCTTCATCGCTGTACGCGTAGGCGATGCCGCGCAGGGCGGCGACCGGGGCGCCGCGGCCTCGCTGGCCCAGGATGATCCCGGCGGCGGCGGCGATCATGTCGGTGAGAGTCTCTTCCTGTTGCTTGTCACCGTGCTCGGTGATCCGCAGGGGTGCCACCCCGGCAGCACCGATGGAGATGCAGGTGGCCCCGCGCCGGTCGGCGCGGCCGTCGGAGTCGGCGATGACGACCGCCACGTGTGCGCCGGTGTAGGTGATCAGGGCATCGCGCAGAGCGCGGGCGGAGGCGTCCGGGTCTACCGGCAGCAGCCATGCGCCTTCGGTTCCGGCGCGGTCGATCCCGGCAGAGGTGAGCTGTAGGCCCAGGTGGTGTCGGGCGATGATCGGGCCCCGCTCGGTGGCCAGGAAGTGCCCGTTCGACGCGTCGAGGATGAGCTGCACGACCTCGGCGGGCTTACCCGTCTTCGCGGACAGTTCCACGGCCTCGGGTGAGGGGGTGATGCTGGCCAGGTCGACGTATCGCTTCTCTGCGGTGGACACCAATTTGCTGGCCACCACCACGATATCCCCGTCCTGGAGATCGGTGCCGGTGCGCGTGAGGACGTCGGTGATGGCGGTCGCCAGATCATCGCCGGGCTGGAGTTCGCCGAACGGCTCCAAGGCGAATGCACTGAAACCAGAGGTGGGGGCAGCGGTCATCGCGAATCTCCTGCTGGGATGAGGGCGGTGTACAGACGGGCGTGCGAGGCGGCGAGCATCCGGGCCCGCTGCCGGGTGGTGACGTGCGTGCTGTCCGCTGGCGAGCCATCCGCGGACACGGCGCAGGTAGTGCGGCCACAGCTGGAGGGCCGCATCGGGCGCCGGGGTACCGGAGTTGACGGCGTGCCAGGCATCCGCCACGGGCTGCGGCCAGGGGGACTCATCGTATCCGCCCAGGGGCGGGGCGAGACCGTCCAGCGTGGTCAGCATGGTCTGAAGGCGGTCGTGCACGAGCGGGCGATCGGCGGCCCGGTAGACGACCGGGCCGCTGCCGGGCGGAGCGGACGGCGGGCTCCATTGGCGGTCAGGTGCAGCAGCACCGGCACGGCCTGGTGGTAGATGGCCGAAGGATGCCGCATGCCGTTTGGGCTCGTCGACTCGTACGGAGATCACGGGTCCGGTCGCGGCGGCCGTCAGCAGCAGGAAGGCATCGATGCCGTACCCGGCCATGCACGCCGCGAGTGCCGTGGGCAGTTCGGCGGCGGCCCGCAGTGCGGCGGCCAGGGCCATGGGGGCTTCGTCATCGACACCGAGTTCGCTGTCCGCGCCGTCGAACCGCTGGGCGACGGGGTGTCGCCCAGGCTCTGCTGGAGGCAGAGGTGCGCCGCACCGTCGTCCTGCGCCCCGCCGCCCGCCGTTGCACCGTGCGCGTCCGTCCGCGTCGCCCGTGGTCCCAGCCCGGCCGCCGCCCGTCTCGCCTCCGCCGTCCGCGTGTGTCCAGAACCGTCCGGCCCCTCCGCCGTGCCGCCGGCCGCGCCCCGGCGCCGTCCGGCCGCCCGTGCCGCCCCGCGCCGCCGCGGCCCGCGGCGACCGCAGCTCCGCCGCCGTCCGGTCGTGCCGTCGCCAGCGTCGTGCCTCGCCCGCATGCCGGCTCCTTGGCGGGCCCGTGGTTGTTCGCGGTGCATCACGAAGAGCGCGTTCGATAGCGATACTTCGCGTTTCCGGGGCAAGAGTGACGGATGGGGTGGAGATCGGGGGAAAGCGGTGCGGGAGGGCGTCGTAGTCGCTACGGTGCAGCCCGAATGACACCCGGAGGAGAGCGCTTGAAGGGCGACAGGCACCCCAAGTCGGACATCGAGGCGGCGTTAAGGAAGGCCGAGGCCGCTGGTCTGAAGGTGAAGCGAGACCAAAATGGCCACAGGTGGGGTTACGTCATCTGCTGTCCGTGCAAGGACGATTTGAAGGTCTGGTGTACTCCCAAGAGCACCGGAACAGAAGCGAGGAAGGTCAATGAGTTCACCCGCCGACACAGCAGTTGCGAGTGACCCCGAGTGGACGTTCGTGCTCTTTCCCGAGGAGCGGCCGACTGAGGAGCAGTCCGACGCGTTCGACCGCTGCGACGATCTCGCCAGTGGCGAGATCGGGTGGGAGACCAGAGGCGGCAGGGAGAACGTGGTCTTCCCCTGCGCGGTGGAGGCGCCGCACCTGGAGGACGCCGTGGCGTGGGCCGCTGACCGCCTGAAGAAGGTCGGCATCAGCGTCACGCAGGCTCACATGCAGATCCCGCTCATCGGCGGAGAGTCCGAGTAAGCCTCCGGTTGGTCGGGCCGCTGCTGTCCGGCCAACCGGAGCACAGTGCAGGACTCCATGAACCGGCCTCCCACAGCGTCCGGGCGACCTGATCGACGCCCCGGGACGTACGGGGCCTGCTGCTCCGGCAGTCCAGCCCGTCGCGGCGGGTTGCGCGAGGACCCGCCCCCGCGACGCCGTGCCGTCCGCGTCGTGCCGTCTGTCGGCCACGCCGAGTCCATCCGTGCCGCCGCCGCGCACGTGCGCCGCCCTCGGTGGTGCGGCCACACCCCGGCCCTGTCGGAGGCGGTGGATAGGGTCCGTGCATGGGAATCCACTTCACAACCGCTGTCGTGCCTGCGGAGCGTTCCGGCTCGGACACCGACAACGCGGTCCTGATCTTCGCGGCTGACACCCAGGACGACATCGCGAATTTGCCGTTGCCGGTGGCGTTGCACGTTCAGGAGAACGAGCTGGGGTGCTTTGCTCCGCACGGGCGGATGCTCGGTGCTCCGTTGCGGGTCTCGGACGACTGGGTTGCCGCGGCCTCGCCGACGGGGTCCTTCGGCGCTCAGGCCCGGGTGTGCGTGGTGTTGGAGCCTCTGCCCGAAGAGGCCGTGCCCTATGTTTCGGTAGGCGAGGGCGTTACCGAACAGGGCCTGCCCTCGTGGGTGGGGGATGTCATTGCAGGCCGGTACAAGATGGCGCTCCGGCCGGTGCGCGTCTCGATCGGGAACCCGCTCCTGCTCGACTCCGCCCTCGGCGCACCGACGCAGCTCCCCGAGTGGGCGCAGATGATGCACACCCCGTAGTCCGGTGCCGGAGGAACGCCGCGGCGGTGGCCGCTCTAGGCGGCGGCCGCGGATACGCCAGCCACGGTCTGGGTGACGGAGTGGTGCGTCAGCGCGACGTGCGACCAGCACACGGCGACCAGGAGGGCCGCGTCCGCCCCCG